>NZ_JAVDTD010000002.1:0-531902 GCF_031455655.1 Sphingobacterium sp. 2149
TCAGTATCAAAGGCACTGCGATGGTTGAGCCACCGTATTTCACCCCTGACTTAATAGGCCGCCTACGCACCCTTTAAACCCAATAAATCCGGATAACGCTCGGATCCTCCGTATTACCGCGGCTGCTGGCACGGAGTTAGCCGATCCTTATTCTTCCAGTACATTCAGCCAGATACACGTATCTGGGGTTATTCCTGGACAAAAGCAGTTTACAACCCATAGGGCAGTCATCCTGCACGCGGCATGGCTGGTTCAGGCTTCCGCCCATTGACCAATATTCCTTACTGCTGCCTCCCGTAGGAGTCTGGTCCGTGTCTCAGTACCAGTGTGGGGGATTCTCCTCTCAGAGCCCCTAGACATCGTCGCCTTGGTAAGCCGTTACCCTACCAACTAGCTAATGTCACGCGAGCCCATCTCTATCCTATAAATATTTAATCAACCGAACATGCGAACTGTTGATGTTATGCGGTGTTAATCTCTCTTTCGAGAGGCTATCCCCCTGATAGAGGTAGGTTGCTCACGCGTTACGCACCCGTGCGCCACTCTCACCATTGGTAGCAAGCTACCAACGGATCCCGTCCGACTTGCATGTATTAGGCCTGCCGCTAGCGTTCATCCTGAGCCAGGATCAAACTCTCCATTGTAAAATGAAGTTTTTGATTCCAACTATTTATAAATAATCAGAATTCTTTTTTTATATCTCTGATCTTGGACCGAATTGAACAATTCTTGAATTTGTTCATGACTTTCGACTTTCGTCTGCCTACTCGTCACGCTTACATGATTGTGTTTTCTTAAAGAACTTTCTGCGCTTCAACTTCCGTATCCGCTATATTCCGATGGCATTGCGCCCTCTTTATCTTTTTTTGTTTTCCCTCCGTTTCCGTTGGGACTGCAAAGGTAGAAATCTTTTCTGAACTTCCAAAAACTTTTTAAAGTTTTTTTTCTTTCCTCTTTTTTCGATTTCTGCGTTTAACTCGCGTTAAACCCTTCTTTTTTCAGGGTTTCTTCTCTCGAAGCAACCGTTCCTCCCTTGCGGAGTGGTGCAAAGATAGGAAGTTTAGGAACAAACTTCCAAGCCTTTTGTTCTTATTTATTTCATTTTGGGCATAACTGCCTGGAAAGATGGGAGATTCTTTTTCGAAACGGCCCTCCCAGAGCGGAATTGCAGGTACAGTTGGCCGGTGAAAGGTTCTGCGCGCGGGGAGGCGGGCGGCCGGCAGCTGCGCTTTGACGGAATGACTGGAGAGGACGAAGTATGTGGAAAGGCACACTGCCGGGGCTCATGACCGGTATCTTGCCCAAATTGCATGCAGCAGGCAGCGCCGAGCTGGACGTAAACGGCCGCAAACATGGTCGTATCGGGCGGCCAATGGAGGGCATTTAAACCTGCATCATATCATGGGTTAGTTTAGGGTTTAGTTAGGGTTTAGTTAGGGTTAGTTTAGGTTTAGTATAGGTACAAGCTATACTAAACCTAACTTAAGGCTAAGCTATAGGTAAACAAAAACCACACTAAGGAATAAGAAGGTGGTAACGTTGTTATCTTTGTATTAGCTCCACACCGAATCCGATTCAGGCACGCAATCGAGATGCGCTCAAGATATTTACAATCGAATCAAGGCTAATCTAGGTCGAAAACGAGCCGAGCTGCTTGAAACAAAAAAATCCCCAAAAAGTTACTCACTCTCTGGGGAAATTCAAGATCGCACATCTTTCTTATCCAATCTATCTCAACCTATTCGATTTTTTCCTGAAACGAACGAAGTCTTTTAATAAGCGTATGCTCTAAATTCAGCTAAGTGAGTAGATGTTGCACTATTCATAGGCGCTGTCATCGTAATTCGAATGTACCGTGCTTTAACAGGAGTTAGACTGTAGTCTTGCCATGCAGCTGGACTATCAGCCGAGTTGAATGTCAAATCTTTCCCCACTATCTTCCAGTTGATCTTATCCAACGATACCTCAATGTTGAAAGTTTTAAACCCTCCTGTTGTATTGTTATGGCGACGAATCATACCAAAACGGCCAAAAACCTCTATCTTTGACATATCCACGATAAACCAATGTGGAAATACCGGATTATTGCCCGAAGACCAAGTCGAATGCCAAAAGGTAGTAATATCACCATCAATAAGGCTCTGAGGTTTACCATTTGCAGCGCCTTCCTGTGTCTCTATTGAAGAAGTCTCTGCTGACCACATCGTTTTACTTAGCAATCCTAATGGATTTACTTGAGTTTTCTGCACAGGAGAAGCTATTCCCTCTGTTTCCATGGTATAGGCTATTTCAGTAGCCTTACCTTGCACGTCAAACGATAGTTTACCCTTCACATCTGTACTCTTTTCTATTACAGCCGTCTTTTTTACCCCATTTAATTCATACTGCACATTGACCGTTACTGGATCTCTAGTTTCATTTTCCCAAGTCAAAACAAGATTGGTACCTTCCATATATGGCACAACTGTAGGAAGAATCAACTTGTAGGTCAGCAAACCTGGAGCCATTTTGGGCTGTGCTGTCGCTATTCTCTTCCATTGATCATCTTGGAATTTCAATGAGAAATCTATCTTTTGAGTCTCGTCCGTCAGATTTGACACTGTTACCGTATCTACATTATTTCCCTTCAAGTCTACCTCAAAAGGTTTGCCAGCAACACTATATGACAATTTCCCCGGAAGTTCACGCTGTGATGTAGTGGGAAAGATAAATGTGACCCCACCTGGAATTGATTGAACTGTAACATTTTCTATTTTATAATCTACCTCATACGCCCTTGGACTTAACGAGGTTTTGGTAATCTTAGACCCCGTACCGTCCGAAGTGAAATACTGCAAGGAGAAGTCATAGCTTTTCAACTCACTCAAGTGAATAATAGTAGGCTCATTAAACTTCGTCACATCCAATACTTTATCTGAAGTCCCATCTTTATAGCTGACCTGAGCTTTTATAACTCGATCTGATAAAGCAGGCCAATGTACTTCTATATTTTGATTAAAGGCTGAAACATAGGTCAAATTTGTTGGTTTTGCCGTAGGCCGTGTCTCGGTGACAATGGCTTCCTGATCCCCTTTCGGAGGAAATACAAGCTCTTCTTCTTTACAACTCCCCACGCTCAGCAAAAAAGCTCCTAAAATGACATTAAATGCCCAGCTCATTTTAAAATTCCTTTTCATCTTTAAATAACGATTATTCCACCACGTCGATGGAGCTTAGTTTAAAATCTATTTTTATTGTTTTGGCAAGAGAAATTCCACTTCATATTTATTTAAAAATACCTGTCCTTCTAATTTCCAATCTTTTAATGTCCGCACTTCCAACCAATAAAATATTTGCGGAAAAAAGTCTGCTGCTTGAATAAACACAGCATTTTCGCCTAAATCACAAGGCACCACTTCGGAGGTTATTCTGGATTGAAAATTTCCACTAAGCCCCATGGCACTTTTGCCTGATACCTCATTCTTAATCGAACCGCCCTCAGCTGGTGACATTTTCCAATAACCTTTTAGGTTATCAGCGAAAGCTGAATTTGTCAACTCCTCTGAAGAACATAAAGAATTACGGATTTCATCTTGAGTAAATGCTTTATTAAAGATCGACACATTTGAAATATCAAAATCGACTAGATCATAAGATATACTTGGACGATACCCAAAGATCAAAGGATCATTAGTCTTAATATTGGCAACGTTCATTCCCGAAGTGTTCGTTTCTTGCGCCAATGTACCATTGTTGTAGATCTTAATATTAACCTGATCATTTCCAATGACTTTGATAACAGTGGTCATCGTATACCACTCACCATTTACTTTTGCCGTTTGGCAAGTAGCCTCCTTCACACCGTCACTGATCTTCACTTGTAAATCATTTCCCCAGGTATAATACATCCATCCCGGAGTACCCAACGACGTATTCGAATCTTTACCGAAGATACCTGAATACCAATAGTTATAAGTATTGGGCTGATAGGTCGATGAAATAATGGTGTTGTTCAAATTAAACCGAAAACGCGAAGAAATCGTTAATTCTTTTGTGGTTGCCAAATCATAATCGCTTGAATTCCCCAAATTATCACTAACAGCCCTTACACCCAGTGGTTTATTTCCAGTACCATCATAACCCCACATTCGCACGTAACTCATTGGTTTGCCCGTCAACTCCGCACCTTTAAAGCTTTTATTTTGAAATAGAGCAAAGGTATTTCGCTCTTGTAAGGTGCTCCCTCCGTAAGAATTTCCAATTCCGCCATGATTTGATGTTAAGATTATCAACCAATCTTCATTGGGATAATTTTTACGTGCAGTCAATGCTTTGGTTATTTCGCCGATATAGCCGTCGACTTTTTTTAGGGCGTTCTCATAATCACTATTGCTTCGTGTGAAGCCGCCTTTTTCTCCAGCTTCCAATAAAGACGTAAATTGTATGATCATAAAATCGCTATTTTTCGTATTCAACAAGTCCAATACCTTAGTCTTTACGTCCTCATCCGTTGCGCCATTATAAGTTTCATTTGCACTCACAAGCAGTTTATCATTCAAGGTAACTGATCGCGACACGACAGTTGTCTTCATCGAAGGAGCTACTGTTGCTATACGATACAACATAGACGGATAACCAGCAACATTTGCATGGGGATCGTCCTCGTTTGGTCTTGGAATGTAAGACTCATCGGTAATATGATGGTTTGCGTATGTCACCCCACTCATCATCGTCATCCAGGAAGAAGCGTTGCTGGTATTCTCATCGGCCAAAGCATTGAACGTGTACTTACTTGTCTTCAGTAATTCTGAGATATTAGTTGGTAAACTCTTCTTCAACTCTTGCCCCACCAGTCCATCAATAGAGATAAAAAGCACCTTACGTTTGACGGGTTGTTGCAAATTTTGCTCATATTCTTCATACACTGCAGGCGGGTTGGCATATTTTGTACAGCCAACAAGTAAAAAAGCCGCACTCAGGACAAGAACTAAGACTTTCTTTATATTGAATAATCTTTTCATAACATCAGTTTATATATCGTAAAATACCCCTAACTCAGCAATCGCAACGTGAACTGCACCACCGGTATTTGGATCCGGGAATACAAATTTCACATATTGGGCCTCCACGAGATTCGAAAAAGTAAACTCTTTCATCGCAGCATTTTGCGCCGTTGTTTGGGAACTACTCGCCAGTGCAAATTGGCCCATATCGGTCCAGTTTTTATTATCCTTACTGATTAAAACTTTAACCTTAGTCGCGAAGGTCGCATTCGCTCTATTTTTATAATAGAATCCTTTAAACACATTCACTTCCTTCATATTCATGGTAAGCTCTACGGGAAGGTTAGTCGGTATACTGCAACCTGAATAACATGTATGCCAATAGGTGTTTGGATCACCATCCGTCATAGCATTAAACTTACCCGTGCTTTCGTTAGTTGCTGTAGCAACATTGGCCGTAAATTCGAAAAGGCCACTTGGCAAGAAATAACGGGGCTGTAATACACCGTCTCCACCAGCAAAAGTCAATGGGTTGTATTCCCAGATCGCACGGTCCATCGGCGGATACTTCTCCCGCATTTCACGTTTGGCTGAACTACTTACCGGTATGCCCCATGCAATAAAAAAACGATTAAAATCTTTCCCGGTAAAATTACATAGCTGGCGATAAAAGTAATCCCGTTTTCCTTGATCCAATGAACTGGAAAAATTTTCATTCCGTGCTTTACTATATATATATGGAAAGAAATTCCAGCCAGACTCGCCGTTTTTACCTGTTGTCTTATCGAAAATCTGAAGGAATGGCGTTAGTCGCGCAAAAGGATCGTCGGCATCAATACCCAATTCTACTGGAAAATTAGAAAAGTTCTTTGCAGAAGTCAGTGCTGCAAATTTTAAAGCCGCGGGAATCGATGTCTTCAAAGCAGGATGGAAATCGATCCGAGAGGTAATGCTCCGATTTCGTGCAGCATTAAATATGAACAAGTTATTTGTCGTCTCCCCCAAATCAGACCAGCTCCAGGCCCAGCTCGCTTGGTAATTGTGTCCGACCTCATGATATGATCCCCATGAAGTTCCTTTCCTGATTGTATTCGGATTGGTCAATTCATCTAGCCAATATTCATCTTCTTGCATCACCCACGGATTACCGCTATGGGCATATCCTAAGGAGGGATGAATATCCATCACACCTCTTTCCCAAAATTCTGGATAGCGATTCTTTGGGTCGGCCGCATCTGCGGACAGTCCCATCCACTGGTAATAATCTTTGACATAGGTATCATCCCACAGGCGTAAAGCCTCATCCACCTGATCCATTTTGCCGGACTGGATGAATTTGACAACCAATGAACGCGGAACGGAAAAGGCAACACGCTCTCCGATAAGATCCATCCAAGGGACATCCTGAGACAGGACCTGCTTTTTCCAATCCGCCACGGTAGACTTTCCTAAAATAAAGTCTGTGGACTTGACAGCACCCGCTACTTTAATAGTGACAGGAGATGTGCTTGCTTTCTGATTAATAATCCATATGGTTCCACCATAAAGGTTCTTAATATAGTTTGTTCCAGGAAATAATTCCTTTCTCGTGTACAGAATAGGATCTCTACGCGGCGCATCTTTACCCGTTATATTATCTGTATGCACGCCAATCTGCACCGTCATGCCAATACTACCTGCAGGTACAGTGATCCGAATAACTTCGCCTGCAGGTGCATACAAGCCGGTCGTGTAAATTGGCGCTGGTGTGACGCTCACTTTATATTCAAAGGACGATACATACTTCCGGTTCATAACCATAGCAATTGTGGTATCCTTAATGCGCGCCACATTTTCCCCAACCAATCCGGGATATATCCTAGCTCTATGGTACAAGCTTTTATCTGCTTTGCCCATGGTCGTATCCGTCAACAAGGGAGTTTCTGTAGAATCACCAGATTGATAACCGTCTGGAAACTCCATACCATATTTACTGCAGGACGAGGCAAAAGCCATCAACCCGACCAATAATCCAAAAACTAAATATCTCTTTCTCATTAGGTTAAAATTTGGTTATTTTCTAATCTGTGTATAATTTGGTGTCCAGCTCTTGCCGTCCAAATTCCATGACGATTCTACTGATACGCCCAACCATTGGTAAATCATAAACGGAACATCTACGGCATTAGGTACTAAACGGTAAAACGATTCCGCAATTGGCGGTTGAAAAAACGGCACCAATTCATTGAAGCTTGTCCAAGCAACCGGACCTGTCAATCTAAAGTTGCCCGCTCCCTTACCTGTTTTTTCAGTCAGTATGGACGTGTTGACATCGTCATAGCCTGGCCAATATCCTTGCAGATTATTCCAAAATGGAGAAGTTTCATCAATATTTGTTACACCGCCATAACGCTTTACCTCTTCTGCAGAAAACGCACGATTATAAATCTGTACATTACAGATCGAAATATTACAGTCTGTATTTCCATCCCCTGGATTGAAGCCTAAGGTCAAAGGACTTGTATTATCGAGGTTATTGCCATTGGCCCCAGCTTGAGAGATCTTTCCTGAAGCTGTCGCATTTGTTCCATCGGTATAGACGTACACGGAATCCTGGCTACCGCTTCTTTTAATGACCGCTGTCAGTGCATGCCACTCTCCGTCATTGATACTTGGGCCAAATGTTTGTCCTGCAATTGAACTATTAAACCCCCAGTAATTTCCTTCCAAAAAGAAATTCCAGCCAGCCCCCGTAAAACCTTGAGCACGTTTAGCAAAAAATATCGGGTAATAGTAATTGGAATTTGCTACATTATATTTCAAAAAGAGGGTCATCGTCCAATCGCTTCCGGTACCCATGTTGAATTTATTCGCATCCGCAAGTTTCCCAACAACCTGATTGTTGCTGGCGTAGGTATACCGCGTTGCATTAGCAACAAAAGGGATATCTTTAGCATTGGGCCTCGGAATAACTTTTCGGGCAAACTTTGGTGAATAAAAAAGCGTATAGGTATCTCGTTTATGGTCACCATACGGTGTAAAGTCGACCACAGGATCGGTAGACTCTCCGCCCTGAGCTGAGGTCACAATCACGATCCAGTTTTCTGTACTGAAGCTGGTTCTCTTTTTGATCGCTTCCCACAAGGACTGAACTTGTTTGTCCAATACATTAACCGCAGCTACATATTTTGTATCATCAGCAGTATAACCTGACGATTTTCCCGCTTGATCAACTTCAGTTAAATGAACTACATTTAGATCGGATTCGGTTGTTGACAACGCTATCTTTGCCGCGCTGACTACTGTCCCATCATTGCTTTCTATCTTTACTTCAGCATCTTTACCCAGTGTGTTACCATACTTTATATCAGAAGTAAAAAGGCTCGATTTACGGCTTATGGCATCTTCTTTCAGTTTTGTAAAAATCGTTGGATATTTATTCAAATCGATCGGGCTTAAATCTGTACCGACCACTTTATTTTTAGCACTATTAACCCCCGTCAGCAATGCGGCAGTAACCGATTGATTGGTTACTTCAAAATCAGTTGTTGGATCGGCCAGACTACCATAGGTAACCAAACCATTACGCGCCATCAAGTCGATATTTGCGGGTGCAATGCTTTGCATCGCAGGACCTGAAAGTCCGTCAACAATCACCAATAGTACTTTATCGCGGCTCTCGGGACTATCTTTTGCCTCGTTGAAATTTTGAAGCAAGTTGGGGAAATCTTTGTTACATGCTGCGCACAACACGAAGACGCCAAGTGCTAAAGATATATGTTTAAAAGTTCTTAAATACTTAATCATAACCAGTTTCATTTATTGGGTTAGTTCTTAATTTCCAGGCGAAAGAAGTTTCCGTATGTTTTCTGTCCAAACTGGAGTATGCTTCCTCCCACCAGCAATGCCGGTTCTCCTAAAGAAGATTTGGTCTCGACAACCTTGGATACTGAACCGACAAAGGGTCCCAATGAGTTATATTTTTGTAGGAGTTCACCATTTTTTTCCAAAATCAATAAATTGGATCTGGGAATACCCGCATAACTATTTTGTGTTCCGTCGATCAACACCTGTCCATTATTTAGAATTTGAGCATAATTCGGAACACCCGTACCTAAATCACGCAAGATAAAAGTATCATCAACGGTACCATCTGTATTCATCAGGGCGACATTATTGACTTTTCCTGAAGCTCCAGCGCCGGTGAATATGCCTGAAACAGCCAATTTTTTCAGACTACTGTTATAATTCAGGGCAAATAGTCTGGTGATGTTTCCTTTTAGGGAAAAGGTCTCGTCCAAAGAACCGTCTGCTTTGATGCAAGCAATACCGTTGGCGACTTTACCATTATAGGTGGTAAAAGCTCCCACGATAACAATACGTTCATTATCAATCATCGCTGCATCGAAAATCTGTGCGTTCGCGCCTGCGTTGTTCAATGCAAATGTGGAGTCTAGAGAACCGTCTTCCTTCATACGAATGACCCCTTTTGCAGCCGAGAGAATATATCTGCGCGTGTCGCGAGAAGAATAGTTATAATCAATTTTAAAATGCGAAGTAAAGTTCCCTACAGCAATCACTTTATTGTCGCTTGTGGCAAACGTTCTAATAATTGTGCTATTTACGCCGCCATTAAATGCGGATACCGTGTCCAATGAATTTTTAGGATCGTTGCCTGTATTGATTACTTCCACGATCATAGAATCGATTTTTCCATCGTTATTGACGCGGACAATATTACCTACTGATCGCATTGCAAAACTCCCCAAAGAACCGGCAAAAATAAATTTACCATCATTTGTTTTTGCTATGCTTCTAATATAACCTCCTCCAAATGTACCTTGGCGAAAATTCATATTATTGTTAGATTTGCCATTCGCGTCAATAAAGTGGACTCCATTTCGATACACTCTTTTATCCGCTGCAACATTCTCATAATTTGACTCATTTTCAAAATTGGAAAAGGATCCAGCCACAATAAAGCCACCTGCATTTGGTAAAATATCGTATACAGCACCTCTAAATCCGTTCACCATTCCATAATTTTCATCTACGGAGGTGTTACCTTCTATTTCGAGGCGTGGGCCATAGAAAACTTCTTCACCGACCACCACCTTGGCATCTCCTGATGTAATCTGTGGCGGTACTTTAATCGTGATTAAAGAGTCTTTAGCCGATACAATTTCGACAGCAGTATTATTTACAAAAAAATTGATCTGATCCAATTTTCCTTTCAGACCTTTTACATAAAAGTCTACTAATTCGCCAGGTTTGGCAGTTCCCGGATCTGGGTAATTAATATAAAATCCAATGCCCAGCGATTCTTTGCCTCCAGCATAGGGATCGGCTCCGGTTACAATATCCTTGCTACACGCAGCCAAGGTAATTACTACGATTATCAGGACAAGTATTTTGGTTATTAAATTTCTTTTCATATCATATCGTTATTTCGGTAGTACTCCCAATAAAAAAGCCTCATTTGCAAAATTATAGCTCTGAAAGCCGAATGAATGTTTCGAAAATTTCAGTACATGTAACACACCATTGGTGGGTTGAATATCCGATGTGGCTATCGGTGCGGTAATATAGGGGACCAAAAAATCCTTCAATTCCTCCGGCACACTCACGGTATACGGAAAGTTTAAATACAGTTGGCGATACCCAGCATATTTAATGACCTGAGTTCCTCCAGAACTTTCATTCTTACTGACCACATCATTATAAAGTACACCAATATTCATATCTTCACCGGCGATGTTTTTGTATACCCCACCCGAGAAAGCGGCCAGGTTTAACGTATCGATCTGGCGATAATCTTTGGCAACGCTCTTGCCTTTAAAAATGTATCTGGACAGGTATTTTCGCCAGACTTCGGGCCTAATCTGCTCCAGTTTGGTTATGGAGTCTTGGCCTGAACGGAATAACGTCTGATTCAGCAACCATACAGACTTTAAAATGCAGGGATCAGGCGGAGCAAAAAAAGTAACTTCATCATTTTTGAGGACATCATCCAGCTTAGCAACTTTCAATGCTACCATCAATGTATCAAACAAATCTGGTCTCGATTCCAGGTAATTCCAAATCGTACCATTAAACTTTGCTTCATAAACTCCTGTATCGATATAATCTTCTTTTTTGCAAGCCGAGAACAGTGAAACTGCCATCAAGACTAAAAAAGTATATTTCCAAATCTTTTTCATGATCTATTCTTTTAGTTCCAATAATTATTTAATTGCATATAAGGATTATTGTTCAGCGCAGCTTTGTCGATTGGCCACGTCCAACCACCTGCATTGAAGGCAGCTACTGACATAGGCACTTGGGTATATTCGGAATTGATAACCTTTTTTGTTCGAACCAAATCATAGTAGAAATTACCCTCGCCCAAGAGTTCTCTGACACGTTCCCACCAGATCGCATCTTTCAGATCCTCCCCACCATCTCGTATTGGAGCAGCTTTGGCCCGCGTACGGATGACGTTGACAACAGTTCTTGCTTCTTCATCTTTTCCCAATTCAGCCAATGCCTCAGCCCGCAATAAAATGGGGTCGGCATAGCGAAAAACCATCTGGTTATCGTCGGGATTATTATCTTCGCCCTCTTCCATAAACACGTTCGAAAATTTTAGGCATTGAAAATCGCCATTTGTTGCATAGATGTCTTTATCAAACCAATATACCTTTCGTTGATCGTCCGCCGATGGTGGATACATATTTTCCATAAATTTTGGATCGTAAAAGATATAGGATTTGGTTGTCACTTTATTTGGTGCGTGGAGGACATAATCTGAATAAGATGCTGATAAGTGAAAACTTTCGCCATAGTTGAAGTTCTGCACAATTTCAAATAAGCCTTCTTTTGTGCGTCCTTTAAAAATTTCCTTTGTTCTACTAAGGTCTAACAGCGCATAAGCGCCACCATTTTCTTCCATTAATTCTTTCCCCAAATCGGCTACTTTCTGATAGACAACGGTCTTATCTTCGGTACCTAATCCTGCGATCCACATATTGATATGCATGTTCAGTGCGATTGCAGCTCCCCGCATAGCTTTAACAGCAACAATGGAAGGATCATCATAGGTCCAAGGCAAATCTCCATAAGTTGCATCTAAATCGGAAGAGAGGCTCTTTAGTACAGTGAACATATTTGTCCTAGGCAATGGATTGGTATTTATATCCGTATAGTAAGGAATATCACCATATAAACGCACCATGAAAAAGTAAGCTAACGATCTTAAGAAAATGGCTTCTGCTTTATACGATTTTTTCATGCTTTCATTGAGGAATGGCATGTCTTTGTTTTCGAGTTGATAGATCATAATATTCGCATTCTGCACCATCTTGTAGAAGCTATTCCATTGTGTTATTTTTGGAAAGCCAAAATAGGAGAACTCCCCTTGCCGCGCCATCAGACCGTTCAGATCGTTATATTTAAGATAATCGATATAATCCCTTTCTGATCCACTGGTCGCACTTGTTCGGTTCGTTGGTGCACAACGCAAATCACCCGATGCCGGAAAAAAGATGTTCGTCATCGTTGCTTCCCGAAAGGTGGAATAAATTCCCCCCATATACTGATCCACATCGGCCTGTCTTGTCCAGTAATTATTTCCTGTCAACTTATCAATCTGTGTAATATCGAGAAAACCCTTTCCACAGGAGCTCAATCCTAGAGAGGCCCCTAGTATAAATAGATATAATAATTTCTTTTTCATGTTGTCTTCGAACTTAGAATTGTACACTTACCCCCAATGAATAGGTTCTTCTGCTTGGATAACCGTTTGAACCATCGCGTCCTACACCTGTTACCAATTCGGGATCTGGCCCGGAGTAGTTACTAAACGTATATACATTGTTTGCCGTCAAATTGATTCGGGCAGATGATACGCCAAAGCGACGTGCCCATCTTCGGTCAAAATTGTATCCCACTGTAACCGAATTAATTTTAACATAGGATCCATCCTCCATAAACATAGTCGAATTATAACGATACGGATTGTACAAGGACAGACGTGTAAAATCAGAAACATTCGGATATTCTGCGTTGTCTCCCAATTGGCGCCACACATTATAGGCATCCAATGGTACATAAGCCCCCGGCGCTCCATCGCCATAATTTTGTCCACTTGGGTCTGAATAATTCCGGAAACGATCAGTCAATGCTGTATTAAGAATATCACGGTCTATGGTATAGGATAATTGCGTACGCAAAGACCAGTTCTTATATCGCGTATACAGATATAGACCTCCTGTGATTGCAGGTTGTGAATTACCGACATACACTAAATCATTTTCGTCGAGTACATAATCACCATTTAGGTCAGTGAAGATAGGGTCACCGGCACGGAAGAATTTACCTTCACTCATTTGGCCCCCTGCGCGGTAGCGTAATCCAGTTAATGGGTTGACCGGTACTTGATCGTCGGCTGTATAAACTCCTTTATAATCATACAACACAAAGGTAAAAGCATTACGACCCAAACGATAAAATTGAGGAAGGTCGTATCCTGATTCATCCGGTTGCAACAATTGACGTGCTCCATCTGGCAATGATGTTACATAATCTCTATTAATCGCAAACGTTGCATTGGCATTCAGCTCCCAATCAGCGCTCGCTAGTCTTGGTCTATATTGGATACTCAATTCATGCCCT
Source organism: Sphingobacterium sp. 2149 (assembly GCF_031455655.1). NCBI lineage: Bacteria > Pseudomonadati > Bacteroidota > Sphingobacteriia > Sphingobacteriales > Sphingobacteriaceae > Sphingobacterium > Sphingobacterium sp. 2149. Next base: position 13,614 of record NZ_JAVDTD010000002.1, read on the forward strand.
CTATTCACCATAGCTGACTCGTTGGTCAAGACATTGGAGAATGCGTTATGATTTGCAATTGGTTTTTTACGGAGTATCTTATCCGATTGCTTATAATATGTTTCATAAGTTACATAGAGCGAGCTATTAAAAAAGCCCAGTTCGGCAGCAACGGACCACTGCGTTGTCGATTGTGGAACCAATCCGGTATTGGGAGCTACGTCCAAATCCAAAGAGGTTGTTGGTCTATTATTGTAGCGACCGTCATCAATCTTATACCAACCATAAATATCCGAGAGGGATCCCGAAGGAGAGATCGTTCGTCCGACCGATCCTCTTAAGAAACCTGTGTCCCACCAATCCATATTTTCCATAAACTTCTCTTTCTTGAAATTCCACCGCAAACCCGCTGATGGATTTCGGGTCCAAGGTGTTGCCCCCCCGGTCAATGAACTACCGTCAATTCGATAGGTTAAATCAAGAATATACTTGGAATCGTAGTTATAGGAGAAACTTCCCGCATACGCAACCGATCTAAAATTATTCAATGAATTCAACAATCCACCGAGCGAGTTTCTTGTATTGTAGCTAATGCCCGTTTGAAATTGATCATTTGCTGTTCCGCGAATCTTCGATAAATCTTCGGAATAGGCTGTTATTTCCATTTCCGTGAATCCGTAGACATTAAAAAGATGCTTTTCTTTAATTGCCTTCACATAAGACAGTTGATTCCGGTTATAGACTTTACTTCTGTTGCTATAATAATTGTATACTTCCGAAGAGTTTCCTAAGAGTATCTCAGGAGTATAACGATCTTTTGTTGCTGTTGTATAGTTATAATTTAGGGTAACAGACGCTCGTACATCTTTAATGGGCACATACTGCAATTCCAATTGTCCCAAATAATTTCCTGTTTTATTTTGGTCATCCACGCCCAATGCTGATAATGCACCCATGCTTCCAGAAAATAAGGAAGGCGAAGGATACAGTGAGGTTGTGTTGACTGATTTCCCTACCCCTGTCTGCATCAGGGCATTCCCCGAGCCCATCTTATTTTGCGCCACATTGACATTGATATTGGTCATCATCCTGAAACGGTCACTCGGCTCATATTGCATATTGGAGGTCAAGGTATATCGTTTAAACCCCGTATTGGCGATGATACCATTTTCATCATAATAGTTCATATTGGCTTTATAATTGAATGTACGCTCGCCTCCCGAGATCCCAACATTATGTGTCTGGTTCATGGTATTGCGGTAAAAATAAGACTGCCAATCGGTTGAATTATTAAAGTACGGATTCAGGGAATCGGCCAATATCGGTGAGTCGTTGACACGTCGCAATGCTGCCGCCAATGTTGTATCGTTCATCAAGATCTGTTCTAAACGTACCATGCGCTCGCCTTTACCACCAATAACGCGTCGCAATTGCGGCACTGCGGACAAGAAAAACTGGCCTTGATAATTTACGATGGGAACCTTCGAATTTCCACGTTTGGTGCGTACCTGGATAACACCATAAGCGCCTCGCGATCCATACATTGCAGTCGCCTGTGCATCCTTCATCACGGTAATATCTTCAATATCTTCTGGTGGAATCATGGAAATTGGAGATACTCCAGGTCCTGCTGTTTCAAATCCATATTCGTACCCCGAGTTATCATCAATAGGTACTCCATCTATGACAAACAAAGGTGAAGTTGGCGTCACAAATGTATTATCTCCACTCCCTGAAACGTTGAAATTGGACATCCCACGTACTGCCATCGTTCCCCGCATACCTGGACTACCGGTATTGTTCTGGATATTTAAACCCGCCACTTTACCTTGTAGGAGATCTACGAAGTTACCTGAAGGAATATCTTGAATTTCTTTACCAGAAATTGTAACCACCGATCCCGTCAAGGTTTCTCTTTTACGCTGTTGATAACCGACGACTACTGTTTCTTCCAGTTCTTGTGTAGTCATTTCCAAAGTCACATTGTACTCTTTTTTTCCTGCAACAATCGTATATTTTTCGGTACGATAGCCCTGATAGGAAAATACCATCACTCCGCTGTTCGGTACTGAAATTACAAATCGCCCATCTTCTCCGGTTTTCCCCAGATCGCGTTTAGGATTTTCTAACCGGATAGAAACGCCCCCAAGCGCCCTATTATCGTTTCCTTTCACAATACCCTTGACCATGGTTTGAGCCCAGGCCTCCCCCACAAAAAGGGCGCAAATGAAAGTGAATAGTATGCAAAATTGTTTCATAATTTTAAAGCTAATTAGTGCGTCCATCATCAGTCAAATTTTGGCGTTTCATTGGTGAAACGAAACTGTATCTCCCAATCGCCTTCTTCGTAAATCGCAAATGGCATCCGGATGCCACAGTCTTCTATTGTACCAAACTGACCTTTTCTACGAAATTTAAAATTCATTACAGCAGATGAACCACCTGCGGAAGTATAATCTGTTTGAATTGGAGCTAAGGGGATAGGATAAGCAACATCATAAATGACCTTGCCATTTTCAAATCTGTGGTTAAAACCATGAACTAATTTATCCCATTCTGTCGCTGCAAATTTCTTCACATCGATTGGGCGATTTAAAGAATCCAAGAAACTTATGGTCAACGTTCTACTGCCTGAGCTTTTGCTTTCCAATTTATTGAAATACACATTGATTTCACTCGGAAAAATATATAGATTCGTTCGTTCTCCAAATAAATTGGTGGTATTGCTTGGATGTGTATAGGGTAAGGGCGACAAGCCTGTCACCGGATCCATTATGCTAGGTTCAAAGGCTCGTTCACGATAAGGTCTTAACTTGAAATCCCGCAAATATCGGCGCCCGCCTGTGTTGCTAACTTCAATATCAAATAGATATCCAGCGTCCGGCTGTGCTTTGACAAAATTTGAATTAACCGCCTGTCCCCAAAAATTTATATTACCTGACTTTTCAAGAATCTCGAGAACAGGACGATATTCGATCTGACGCTTACTTTCAATCTCGGCGATAGACTTCTCCTCACCGGTATAGGCACCTTTCCAAACTTTTACCGGAAATTTATCTTCAAAAAGTGTTGAAGGCTGTCCATCGATATCACGCACATTTACAATTTTGAAATGAAGTGGTTGTGATGTATTCTGTCCAATATTGACGATATTATTGTAAAAGGTATTCCTTCCCAACAGTGGCATAAACTCTTGTGTATTATAGACCACATCAGTACCCAAAGAATCTTGATCATCCGGAATATATTTATTACATGAAGCCAACATGAAAAGTCCCATCCCGAACGCCAATATTTTTGCGAATTTTAATATTTTCTTTTCCATGCTATTTGTTTAATAATTTAGCCAGTTTACTAAAGCCGAAATTATGGCTTGGAGCAAGAACATGTAACATCCCATTGCGTGTACGGATATTCACCACAGAGGTCGCACTTTCCTGCCAGTAGCGTTGAAAAATAGACTTGTTCATATCACTCAATATGATCTGTTGCTGCCCTCCACCTATAATGCCAGAAGCGGACGTCACTTTATATTTTAAGGTCATATCATAGTTATCAATGGCTTTGATTACTTTACCTTCAATGAAATCCCGTAAATAGGGAGTATCATACTGCCCTTCAAAGGCATAATGATAGGTCAAGGAATCGAGTACCAATTGCGGAATTTCTTCAAGATAAAGAGGAGACCTGTTTCCCGCTCTACGCACACCATTCATTGCTTCCAAGGCATTGGTGAAACTACTGTTGGTCATCGCGAAAAAGGTAGTTTTTGTATTGGGATCTTTCAATTTGGCGCGTACCGAAGGAACACGATCCAATACTAATAATAAGGAGTCATAGGTACTACCCTGTGATTCTAAAAACTCCAATGAGGTTCCATCAAATTCGGTATATTTGACTTGAAAATCTTCGTAATAGGTATTGCCTTTTTTACAACTAGCGACGGCTAGAAGCATCACAATGAGCGATAAGCCTAAAAAAATATGTTTGTTTTTCATGATTATCTATGCTATTATTTCCAGTATGCGTTTTGAACCAGTTTGGAATTTCTTTCCAACACATCCGAAGAGATAGGCCAATAGATGCCTCCTTTCTGAATCAAATCATTCATGACAGGGTTATTTTTCTTGATCTTTGCCAGACGTATTTGGTCGTACCATCTCCAGCCTTCGCCCATTAACTCCCGTCTTCTTTCCAAGAAGATTTCTTCCAATAAATCCTTAGATGAGTTGTTGATATAAGGTTTTAGACCACGGCGCTCTTTAATGACGTTTAGGTATTTGATGGCGTCATCGCGCTGATTAAGCACCGCTTTAGCCTCTGCTTGCAGTAAATAAATTTCTTCAAGGCGGGTAAACACTAAGTTTGATCCAAAAATGGAAAAATCAGAATCGCCATTACCGTTGCGAATCACCTTTATCTTACTGAAAATTGGAATATCGCCGTTGTAATTGGTGAAGTAATTGGTTCGTACCAATCCCGAGATAGAGTCAATACCAAATCGCGTATCGTTGACATCATCAAACAATTTGTTGATCGTATCTCGGCTGACATAAATATCCGGTTTGGCTTTGGTCACAATTGGATACCCCAACGTCAATGATTCGATATGGCCCGTATTTGTTGCTTCACCTAATTCGTAAGAAGCGCGGATCGCTAAGATCTGTGCCCGCGTGCTTGGTCCGAATAAGCCGTCTGTCGGATTCACCAATGCTGGGGTTGCCAATAGTTCAAGGCTCGCTTGCGAATAGTTGTCTATAACAAATCGAGAGTAGACCTCCGCATTGATGTATTTGCCTTGCCAAGCCGCCACGTGGGCCAAAAGGGAGTATGCTGTAATTTTGTTGACGAGTACGCCAACCCAAGTCCCATAACTCTCTCCATAATAAGTTTGTGTTCCGAACGCATATCGATAAGGCAAATCCTGAGCTGCTGCCAATAGTTCGGTTTCCGCGAAAGCTAAAACTGTCGCTTCGGTAGATCTTGCTAGTTCCGTGAAGGAACCATTATCATAAGAGTCTTTTAGCAGCGGAACATCGCCCCAGATACGCACCATATAGAAATACATCAGGGCACGGATCGTGCGGGCTTGCGCCACATCGAATTTCATATCTCGCTCAGTATATCGCTTATCTTTCGCCATAACTTCGGGGGCTCGTTCGATAAAAAGTGAAGCAGCATTGATCACTGCATAGAATCTACGCCAATCTGTTAGGTCCTTTAGTAAAGGATAAGCTGATCTTAGTTTGTTTTCTTGTACCACACGAAGATCCGCACGCGAATAAGGTGTAAAGTCTCCGTAGCGCATCTCTCCATAAATCCAGTGTCCATAATTGTCAACTAGTGCCGCACGCATCAGACCGTATATGCCCATTAAATGTGCGCGCGTATCAGATATGGATTGCCACTCCAGTTTCTCTGAGCCGAGGTTAGACGCTACAATATCCAGTTTTTTATTACATGAGCTCGCAAAAGCAGTGATTCCCAGTGCCATCAGGAACAGCGCCGCCCATCGATTGTATCTTTTCATAATCTTTCTACTATTAAATTATTACAGATCTAACTTAACCCCTAAGGAAACTACTGGGGACAACGGCAGTCCGTAACCTGTATAATATCCATTAAAATCTATCAGTTCGGGATCCGTTCCTGAAAACTTGGATATTGTTAATAAATTGGTTCCTGATACGTAAACATAAGCCCTACGAATCGTCTTAATTTTGTCCTTTACGTTGTTCAATTGCGCTAGATCATAGCCTATAGTCAAGGATCGTAACTTTAAGAAAGATGCGTCTTCTAAAAACAGGTCCTGGTCCACACGATAGGCAACAATCGGACTCCATGGATTATAAATCGGGTATTTAGTTAGATCAACATCTTGCTGCCAATGGAATACTTCACGAATTCCATCTAATGAATTGGTGTTTTCAGTATTGATAAAGTTATATTTATTGGAAGCGCGTTGATTTAGCGCTTTATGCCCAAGCGCAAAATACCATTGCATATTCAGGTCGAAACCTTTGTATTTGAAGGAGTTTTGAAACGAACCGCTCAGCTTTGGCATTGCATTTCCTTTTAGGACACGATCGTCATCATTAATTTTAAAATCTCCGTTCTGATCTTTCCAAATCGGATCTCCCACAGCGAAATCCACACCGTCAAACTGTATTTTTTGCCCGTTTTGAACAGGAATACTTGCTTCAGTATCGAAAGATCCTTGATTTTCATACAGCCAAAACTGATCAATAGGACTACCTACTTTCAGTAACCGGTTACCCACTTTCAATTGCTTACGTCCTCCGGGGAGCGCTGTCAACTTATTTCGATTGTAATTTAGATTAAGTGATGTATTCCATTGAACCTTTTCGCGATTAGAAAGCACATTGGCCGAGAGATTTAGATCCACCCCAGTATTTTCTACATTCAGCCCATTCACAATCTCTCCTGAATAGCCGTATTCTGCGGGAATGGGTGAATTAATCAATTGATTTACGTCTTTCTTTTGATACAAGGAAAGTTCCACATCAATTTTCCTATCCATTAGGGTTCCATCAACGGTCAATTCGGCATGGTCTGTATAAGGCCACTTGATATCGTAGCCTACCCAACCCTCTGAGTAAGGTCTGGAAGCAACAGCAAAGCCATTATAGGATACCAGAGATTTTTCTGATCCCCAATTTAGATCAGCCGTATAATTGGGACCGATGGCAAACTTGCTTGTAAATATTGGTTTTCCAATTCTCGCCCAAGCTGCTTTTATCCCTAAATGGTTAAACAACTTGTCTTCATTTTCGGGAATTAAGTGATACTTCGCCGCAAATGAAGGGGTCATCAACCAACGTGAATCGGGCTGCATTGTCGAAGAGCCGTCATAACGCAATACGGTATTTAATTCGAGGAGATTTTTGTATTTATAGCCAGCAGCCAAATACAGGGAATGTAATCTAAAATCTTCACGGTTATTGTATCGATTTACATATAACCCACCTATTGGGGTCAAATAGCCCGCTTTATTAGGATCACCATTGACTACGTTTACTTTGATAAAATCATTGGGGCCATCATAGGCACGTGCATAATTATACCGATAAAGATCTTGTGTATAAGATGATCCTAAAGTCAAATCCAACTTGTGTATCTCTTGGAACTCCAAATTATATTCTAATCGGTTGTTATATACCAAACGCTGATTAAAACCAAAGTAACTTGACATATAGTTATTGGTCTCCATCAATGACCCCGGAAAAAAAGCTTGTCTTGCACCTTCAGAATAATCTATTCCCAATGACGTATTAAATTTTAGATTTTTTAGAAAATAAAGATCCAAAGTGACGAGGGAATTCAAATAGTTGACCGTATTCTTATCCAAGGCGGCTTTATAGATGTCTAGATATTGTCCATACATTTCCTTATTCGGCGAAATTGGGACAGACAAATCGGGCACGTAAGATGCTTCACCAAATCGATCTCTGAGGCTGCGATTCCGATCTCTCAAACTTCGGCTTGCATTGACTGTGGCTCCAAAATTCAACCATTTAAACGGCGCCATATTCACATTAAATAAGGCATTATACCGCTCAATGTTTGTTTCGTCAGCTGAGCTCGCATTCTTGGTATAACCACCTACGAATGAAAAATTTGCACGATCGTTACCTCCGCGGATACCTATATTTCCACTATAAATGGGTGTATTTCTATAATACTCCTCATTCCAGTTCGCTGGTCCATAGTAATTTGCGTTGGTCGAATCGCTTAGATAACCTGGGTAGTTCAAGCGGTCAGTAACCGATCCATATTTGTTATAAAATATCGACCGAAACATGTTTTCATACTGCGCATTAACTGGCGTCACTACGGGCGTTGTTGCCAGACCAACGTAAGTGTTAATAGAGATTTCACGTTCTCCTTCTCGCCCTGGCTTGGTGAGGATCCAAATCGCTCCATTAGCAGCTAGAGGACCGAGCTTTGCCAATTTTACAGGATCTTTTATCACCTCAATAGACTCAACTGTTGCAAGGTCAATTCCAGCAAAGTTGTCTGTCCCTGGACCAATACGATTGAATTGGTACTGTTGAATAGAATAAGCAAAGTTGTTGTCTCTCGCCATCGGTATTCCATTGACAAATACTGCTGGTTGTACATTAACCGCGTCTTTGATTTCGAACAATGGCGATCCTAGTCCCCGCAGCACCATATTCTTTGGCGCTCCTGGTTCACCTGTCGCTTCTTGTACGTAGAGACCGGCAACTTGCCCTTTCAAAAACTCGGGGATACTGACAACTGGCAGTGTTTCAACGTTTCTTAAATTGAGACTGTCTTTGACACCCTGTTTTTGCAATAAGGTGGCCAGTCGACCTTTAAGTAATCGCTTGTCAACCTCACTGATTTCAGAAGTATCTTGTTTTGAAGCCCAAAAATTAAGGTGGTTAGCCTTCGCATTTGGAATCATGGGGACAAGAAATAAAAAACAAAATAGTCTTTTCATTCGATTTATGTCTTAGGCATTAAAAATTGGTACTATTCGGCTAGAAAAAATGGTATTGGGCTCAGATAAAATTAGTTTCGGCTTTAAGTAATTCCGGACTTTTCGTCCTATTAATAATTGATAGTATGTAACAATTATATAATAATATTTTTAAAGTCAGACATGCTTAAAGGCACGAAATCGATTGCGTAATCGAAACAAACGATTGCACAAAACATTCGTCAATGGCTCAAGGAAAATTGATGGTCGAAGCAATTCTCGTCCCGGTTGGTGGCCTTTAGACTGCTGGCTTTAACCTTGACTCGAACAATGGAGCCTGCCTCTGCTCAGTCGACCATCAGTTGCCTATGCAAAGAGATATCGGTGGGATTAATAGTGGTAGGAAGCAGCTGAAGGGCATCAATACCTTCAGCAAAAGATTAGTTTTTCGTTGCTTTACAAACACCAGTAAAAAAATAAAAGGGGAAATGATTGTAGTATTTCATTTCCCCTTTTGCTTTGAGTATTCCTTCTTTGTTAATGAATACCTTTAAAAATTCTATTCCAACGTATTTTTGAAAGCCCATTACCATCTGCATTCCAGCTCATCCAGGTAAATAGTGCTTTTCCGACAATATGGTCTTCAGGAACAAATCCCCAGTCTCTAGCATCGAGCGAATTGTGTCGATTGTCGCCCATCATCCAATAATAATCCATTTTAAATTTATAGGAATCTGTACGCCTACCATTGATATACACGCCATCCGATTTCTGCTCTAACTGGTTCTTTTCATACACGCTTATGGCTCGCGTGTAGAGCGGCAACGTCTGAGCATTCAAGGAAATCGCCATTCCTTTTTTTGGAATCACAAAAGGTCCGAAATTATCGTAATTCCATTTATACTGAGGATCATTCGGAAAAGTATTTGCTTCGGCTTCTCCAGGCTTGCGTAAGTTCATTTGCATGGATTTAACATTGGACCAAGATTTTACCATAGCCGCTTGGCCAGTTGTTAAAAAGATGAGATACACACCGGGCTGAATGGCAGAAACTTCTATTCCCATATCTTTCAAGCGCTGCTCGTCGAGCCCTGTCTCATCAGTGACCACGGTATAATCCATTTGACTTTCTGGCGCTACAAAGCCTAGCTTATCATTTACAAACAAGACACCTTCTTTCATACTGATTTTGTCTCCGGGCATTCCCACACATCGCTTAATTAGATGTTCTCTTTTGTCAACGGGACGAGTTTGAATCGTAAATTGTTGATGTACAGCCTCACGCCCCATGCTACGTACCAAATCGTAATAGGGTATGTCTTGATTTTCCACCGCAACCGTATCGCCGGCAGGGGCATTAAATACGATCACATCATTCCTTTTTATTTCTTGAAATCCGGGCAATCGCCTGTAAGGAATTTTAATAAGCTCAGAGAATGCTTTTCCGCCTATAAGTGGCATGGTATGATGTGCAAAAGGGAAAGCTATGGGTGTATTTGGAATACGGGGTCCATAATTCAATTTGCTGACAAAGAGATAATCTCCAATCAGGAGCGACTGCTGCATAGAACCTGAAGGAATCATAAATGCCTCCAATAAAAAACCACGAATCAGCGTGGCAGCAACAGTGGCAAAAACAATGGCATCGGCCCATTCGCGCACCATCGACTTTTTATAGGGGTATTTCTTGCTATAATCTACATAAGACTCATGTGCGATTTCCAATTCACTTTCCTTTGTCGTTCCGCGACCTTCGGCGTGAGCTGCTCTCAAATTTTTGGCATATAGCCCGCTCAAAAATTGCACATTTTTATCCTTACCCCAAAGTGGTAAAACAATAAACGGAACTAATACAGCAGCGCAGTTCTCCCAAAATCTTCTCTTTCCAAAACAATGAATAAAATCGAGATAAAGATTATAAAAGACAAAGACATTCACGATTGGTACGATCAATAGAATAAGATGCCAGGCCTTTTTGCCCAGTATCTTCGATTGTATCCATTGACTATAAACGGGAACAACACCCTCCCAACCTTTACGGCCTGCTTTTTTAAATAGCAGCCAAAAACCATAAGCTGCAATGAGGGTCAATACAATAAAAACGATAAGTATCATAAGTTTGTTTTAATTGCAACAATAGTGAGTAATTCTCAATAAATAAATAATCTGGCCGCGGATGCTGAAGAATCCTTCGCTTTTTGCAGTTCATTATATCGCATGATATATGTTATAAAAAGATCGTAATCATACTCCTTTTCATTTTCAAATTCAGCGAACAACTCCGGTTCGTCATTAATTAGCTTACCAAAAATGATGGGTCTTTTCTTTTTCACATCGCTAAATAAGCCATTGTGATTGCTATTTATCTCGATGACCTCACCGGTTGATTTTTTTAATGCATAAGCATGTTTATACTTTGTGACCATGATATTTCCCATTGTACCTCCGCCTCCACCGATAGCCACCCCAGCCCCAGCGCCGACCTTGGTTTCGGAAACATAATAGGCCATAATTTCTCCGTCAACGAGTACCTCAGCAAAAGTGGGTCCCTGACTGAGTCCTTTCCGAATGCGATACATCTCTGGAGATGTACCCGGAACCACTTCTAGTCCGTTTTCCACGTAAGAGGGTGCATAAACTTTCCTTTTCGATTGCCAATACGCCCGGTATACATCGCCGGGCTGAAAAGTTAACTTTTCTTTTTGCTGATTCTCAAATTTTAGTCTATGATCTTTGATAGATGAGATTTTTCCATAAATCGTATCGGCATTCATAAGTACCAAGTAGTCCTGGTCTTTTGCAGTTTCTTGAGCACGCACAATTGACGTCCCCAATAAGGTGAATAAAATCACATTGAATAAGATTGATATGACTTTCATACAAGGCAATATGCTATAAATAACTTTTGAAATGAAATGAACACGCTTTTTTTATACAAGCTAAAGCTACCTTTGAGTTACATTAGCTTGAAATGGAATTTCTTCTCCGCACTTAGTGTAAAACTACATAAAAATATGAAATTCATACCCCACAAAGCAAAAGCCACATCATTTTTCTGTGATGTGGCTTTTGCTTTTGCTGATTGAGTACTTTTAACTTGTATATTTACTTTCAAATTCTGCTGAAGCTTTATTGACTCCATTACCCATATTTTCAAATGCTTTATTGATATTATCAAGTAATGCAGATTCTGTCGTTGCATCGGATGTTTTATTTTTGCGAAGCTCAATCAATTTCGGATAATCCTCCGTAACGATCTTCTTGTAGCCGTTTAACCCATCGAGCACTGCTTTTTGGAATGTTGCATCACCTTTAAAATCACCAAGGTCTTCTACTTTTTTGATGTCATCATTTAAAGACTTCTCCCATTCTGTGCGCACTTGTTCAGCTTTGGTATAATCGGAGCTATTCATTGCTGCATTCATGTCCGTCACATGTTTTTCACTTCCGTTGATCACGGTAATAATCGAATTATTGTATGCTGCAGGATCTTTTACTCCCGCCCCACAACTCGACATAGTCAGAGCCGCCATGGTCAAAACGCCGGTAATCATCTTTTTAATCATATTGATCTATTTTTATTTTAAATTTTAGTATTTGGAACTCATTTACACAAAGATAGCTTCGAACATAGCGCAATCCCATCACGGAAATCAGGGATTTATAGAAGCTATTGAAACCTATAAGGCTGCTAGTTGATTGCGAAAGTTGTTATTGCCATTACGTTGATCAAACCGATCCGCAAGTTGATGCGCCAATTTCCTATAATGCCCAGCCAGTTCGCTAGCTGTGTAGCTAGTTTTACCTTGGAAAAGATTATGCTGCTGCCCTAGCTCAAGCATAAAATGTTCGTCAGCTCTAAAATTTTTCATGGCTTCACAAACGTAGCACGCCAACTGAAACATGGATCTATTTTCGGGTCCATCGGCCCAGGGTAAAAATCGTTCGATCCATTCCTTGGATTTACCGAGGTCGGTATACGAGAAATATGTTGCTAGTTTAATAGCTGATATTAATATTGCGGAATCTTTCTCTTTCTTAAACACCTCCGTTTCTGCGAGTTTTGCCATTCTGTCTGCTTGTTCAGCATCTCCATGCTTGTAACCTTCATATGCAAGGTTTACGGCAGTACGCAGAGGAACATGTGAACAGGTGAACTGTCCTTCAATGAGTGGCAAAGCTTTTTCTACTGCTGGGGCATAGCCATACTGCAATAATGTTGCTGATACTTCTGCATCCATTTCACATGCTTCACAGTCACTCATATCATCTCTTTGCAAAGCATTCACATTCGTCAATGCCACTTCAACAGCAGCCAGATCCTTTTGCGCCAGGGCATCACTGAGTTCCTCGTTGTATATGGCGCGCTTACCATAACCATTACGGATCAACCGTTGTTCAAAGTCGCCTAGAGCAGCTTCTATCTGTTCACGGCTGACCGCGGGATTGTCATATAGTTCGGCCATCATCCATTTATACTGCCATAAGAAATCCTCTTCGTTAAAGCGTTCTGGATTTTCATCATACGCCTGCAGTATCCAAGCAAAAGCAGGTAAAGATTCGGTCGAAAAAGCAAGATCGATCTCTTCGCTAATTAAATCTAAACGGAGCTCATATCCCCATTCAATATCTTGATTTTCATCGGCAATCCGAATAGCCTGCGTCAATAGGTTGACTTTCTCCAATGTATTATCTACTCGCGCAACTTGATTGCGAAGTTTCTGAATTTTAAGTGTATACATTTCTATTTTATTGTGTTCTTTTAATGAATTATAGTTCCGTTATAAACAACTTTTCTAATGGCCGGATGAGAAACGTAAAAAAACGGCTTAAAGATTCACGAAATTATCCAGTCCCATGACAATGAGGTTCTTCAGGGCCTCGTTCAAGACTTTCATTTCACGTTCCTGTACCGGATACTTGCCTAAAATCAACGCTTGCACATACAGGACTTCCATCACTGAACGGAGCATATACCCATCCCTTATATCCATTAGCGTGGTGATCAATGCATTATCGGCATTTAAACATAATGTATTCTGGATCTTATTTGGCCTGGATGTCTTGAGTACCTGCGCAAAGGGATTTGCATCTTCTTTCAATTGGCTAATCGTATTTTCCACGTTATTTTGGTCCATTTTTGTAAAAATGGCCGGCGTATCAACTGGTTTAAACCGTCTAATTTCCAAAATGCAGTTGTAGTCGTCCAAAATGCGTTGTGCATCTTTCTGAAAAGAAAAATATTGATGATGCTCGTCTTCATGAATCGGCTGAAAGGTCTCTAGTAGCTGATTTGGCGACATCTCTGTAATATTATACTCGGGATATTTTTGTTTGATCTTACGGAGTAGCTCGGTATCAAACGTATAAGAAGCATTAATAAGCATTATCCCCTGCGTATCAGCCATTCGGTCAATCTGTTTAAAATCTTCAAAGTCGGCGCAATAATAGAGTTGTTGCTGATAATCAATTATATTTTGAGAGCTTCGTTGTCCACGGTTGGTTTCAAATGGGATATCCGCCAAAAAGATTGCTAGGAAATCGGGATCTTCTAGGGCGAATGCTTTTAAATGAAGATAATGCGTTTGGATAATACGTATATAAATATCGTAATCAATCTTCTTCACTTGCTGCAGGTACGTCTTCAAAACGGCAGCAATTTCCTTTCTCGCCTGCCGCAGCAAATCATTTTTCATCAGAGACTCCCGCGATGCGGTGGCACTAAGTTCCTCCGTATTGACAAGCATACGGACAAAGAATGCCCAGTTTGGCAAAATCGATTGATCTTCTTCGGCGAGAAACATGCGCTTCAAGTAGATACGGTGACGCTGCTTGCTGCTAAATTGCGTACGAAAAGGTAAAACATACAACACGCCCTTTGCTTTTCCCGCAGTCGTTTCAAATGGAATTGCGTCCAAAAAGTTGACATGAAATAGCTCTTTCCCTATCGCTAACAAATCTGTTTTCGAAACCGATGAAGCAAGCCATTTAGGTTCATCCTTATGGATGATCTTTTCAACACCTCCTACCACGATTGAAATGGATTCTCGCAGTGCATCTCCATAAAACTTAATTTTCTTCTCGAAATAGTCCGCTTCAAAAATATAATTGTATTGTTTTTTGGGGCTTAAAATTACCTTCGTTCCCACAGGAATATCATCATCACTCAGGCGCTCAATCTTATAGTCGCCTTCAGCTCTAGCCGTCCAGCGTAAGGGCTGCTGTTCAAGCGCCGATTTTGTTTCCACAATAATCTCATCACTGACGACAAAACAAGAGAGCAGTCCAATGCCAAACTTTCCAATAAAATCCTGTGCATCCTTGATGTCCTTACCTTTCGAACTCTCGCCAATAACCGACAAAAATTGGTGGATATCAGACTCCTTGAGACCTATTCCATTATCTTGGAACATAAATTTAGGTTGCTCAACGTTTGGTAATTCTATCTTGATTTTTCCTTGATGATGTTCATCCAAGTGTTTCAATGCTGTAATTGCATCCACCCCATTTTGAAGCAGTTCCCGAATAAATGTGTTGGGATCGCTATATAGGTGCTCTGAGAGCAGCGCGATCATTCCTTTCAAGTTTACCTGAAAGGAATATGATTTCTCTTCCTGCATGTTTTTGTTACTTTCTCGTTTTCTTTGTCAATCGAATAGCTTCTTCATGTCCATTATCTGCCGCTCGTTCAAACCACTCCAAGGCAAGCGTTTCATTTTCTTCCACGCCATCTCCCATGAGGTAGCAGTTGGCCAGTTTATATTGCGCATCAGCATGGTCAGCATCGGCAGCTTTCATCAGCCATTCAATACCGTCATGAAGGTCTGTCGGTACACCTTCTCCGTCCAGCAGTTGTAAGCCAACAAAATAACAGGCATAAACATTTCCTTGTTGTGCTACTTCAATAAATTGGCTATAAGCAGCTGTTTTATCGATCTCGGCACCTATTCCGAAATACAAACAGCGACCCAGTCGATAGATCGCTTCCTGATTTCCTCGTTCTGCGGCCTGTTTATAATACTCAAATGCTTTTGCTGGCTGTGCTTCTATTCCGATACCAAACTCATAACACATACCCAGTCCATCTGTCAAATATCCAAGCTTCTCAGCATGCGTATAGTAATCAAAGCCTTTATCATATTCTTCACGCTGATCATAGTCGAAGAAAAAATAGTCGCCTAGCAGCAACAATGCTTCACCTACATTTTTTTGTGCAGCCTCTTCCAGCAATTGAAGACCAAGGGGCACATCCTGTTTCACAAGGCCGGTCAAATAGTATCTTCCCATCACGTAGATTGCATACGGAAAACCTAAATCAGCCGCCTTTTTAATATATTCTTGTGCTTTAAAAGCATCTTTACTCAGCCCATAACCATATTCATAACAAAGGGCAAGATCAGTCAACGCCTGCACATGGTTTCGCTCGGCAGCCTTTTGGTATAAATCGATCATCCGATCTAGATTTATTTCCGTACCTATGCCACCACGGTAACATCGAGCTAGTTCATATATACTATTTAAATCCTGCATGCTAGCACCTGCTTCAAAGGCGGCAAAAGCAGCTGCTGGCTGAGGAGCGCCTGTCTGGTGATAGTCATTTTCTAAATAAATTCCCTTCAGATAATAAGCATATGGGTAACCCAGATCAGCTGCACGTGAAAAATAATCAAAAGCCAATTTGTAGTCTGGTTCGGCCTTCAATTCGGACGCTAATCCCATTTCCGTTAGTGCTGTAACATTATTAGAAGCGGCCGCTTCTTCGAAGTAAGGGATTGCAGCTGCCAAATCAGGTTCTTCGCCATGAATGCCATATTTCAAGTACCTGCCGACCTGATATAGAGCCTGCGGGAGTTTATCTTTTGCGGCATCTTGATAATAGGCAAAAGCTACCTTGTAATCGGGATCTATTCCATCATAGCCAGATTCTATCATATTGCCCATGCGCAACTTTGCATAGGCAATATTTTTTTGTGCCAGTGCACTAAATTTCTGGAAGGCAGATTTTTCATCTCTCGGCAGAAATCTTCCTTCTAACAGTATTTCCGCAAGTTCAACCTGCGCTTCGACATAATCATCTCGCTGGTCGAGTAGCTGCAATAAAGATAGGCCCCTTTCGATATCCTGAAGTGTGTCATTATAGAGGTAAAGACAAGCTAGACGATAGCCTGCATAAATATTATTGTAGTCGTATGCTTTCTGCAAATACCATAGTGGCTGCTCGAAATCCTCCTTTACCTGATTAGTGTTACTTAATCCCTGAAGTTTGATGAGCGCTATCTGCACTGCAGCGTCCATCATTCCATATTCAAATAATTCGTGATATTCTGGTATAAGACGTTCCAGTTCAACGGAAGAAGTTGCATCTGCGCGTTTTATATCATTCAGAACAAACCTGCAGTATCGGGAATCGGTCAAGGCGATACCCTCTTCCAGGATCTCCAGGCGTTTGGCTTTATTGTCTTTACGAGCGTAGTAAAATTGTAACGCTTCATAATAATGGCGTAATAGTTTTTTCTCCTGAGCGTGTCTAAGCACCTGAATTCGATCAAAGACTTCTTCAAATTTATCGGTCCATACATCGATATGGGCAATATACGCGGTTGCATAAAGATCGCCTCCCAAAGCAAGCGATTCAAGTTCAGCTTTGGCGGTTTCCCGGTCAATATCAGCCAACACACCTAAATAATTATAATATAAATAAAGAGGTCTCGCCCATTTAACCCCAGCCTCCATACCTCTATTTAAATACAACGACGCTTTTTCCTTTTCTACAGCATGCCGGCGACATAAAACATGTTGTAGCCCCAACTCGACCCATGCTTGCGGATTTATAGTGGCATAGCGTTCCAATATTGCCCTGATTTTATCGATAAAAAAAGTATAATCCTCATCGTTTAAATAGACATTTGCAGCAAAATCAGTTCCTTTTTCAAACAATGCATCGTAAAGAGTGGTTGCACTGGGCTGCTGCATATTATACTCAAAATGAATGAGAGCATCAAGCCATATATCAGGTGTAATGGGTTTCGACAGATCAATTGTCAATTGAGGTTCAGCGGATTGCAATGCAGCAACTTTACTGAAATATTCTTCACTTAACTTCATATATAATCGTTGTAGTATGTGGTAAAATAAGCTTTTTTGTGCCCTGAAGGCGCTAAAAAGTAACAAAAACTTTGCCACTGTAGAGGGAACGACGAGAATAACACAAAACAACAACGCAACTTAATTGCTTTTAAAATCTTTTTACCTATATTTGTTGCAACTTAATTGCAACAAATAAATCCAACCCGATGAATAGGTACATCATTTTTTCACTTGTAGTCGCACACCACATGTGCCTCCCATCTTACGGGCAGGAAAAAAGCATCGAGCTTGAAGAAGTTAAAGTTGGCCGGCGACGTTACCATCGGGCAGCGGAAGGGATACTAGCGATCCAGATGCTCAATGCCGACTCTATACAAAAATATCAAGCAGGAAGCTTAATGCAGACATTAAGCCGACTTTCTGGTGTCAATGCCATAGGCATAGGTGCCAATCAGTCCAAACCTCAGATTCGAGGACTCGGATTCAATCGTGTCGCTACGGTAGAAAACGGAATTAAACATGAAGGACAACAGTGGGGATTGGATCATGGATTGGAAATCGATCAATTCAGCGTAGGAAGTGCCGAGGTAATTAAAGGCTCCAGCTCATTTTTGTATGGCTCAGACGCCATTGGTGGCGTCATCCGACTATTGCCACCATCGGAACTACAGGACACAGGTTTTAGGGGGCACTTTAACTTATTGACCAAATCAAACAACGCTACCTTTGGCGGATCGCTTCAAGCACAAGGCCGAAAGGGGAATTGGGTCTTCGGCGGAGGCTTTACACATTTAGACTATGGAGATTATCGCGTCCCTACAGACACTGTTTATGTTTATAATTATGCGGTACGTCTAAAAGATCGCCATGTACGCAATACAGCCGGAAGAGAAACACATGTTCAACTACGCGGAGGCTACATATCAGATCGTTTTTCCTCCATGTTGTATCTGAGTAATTACCATACTAAGTTCGGCTTCTTTGCGAATGCGCACGGCTTGGAACCTCGGGGTGTAGATACAGCTTTCTATGACAGATCGAGCCGGGACATTGGTTTTCCAAAACAGACTGTGAATCATTTGAAGCTGATTAACCGCAACTTTATCGACCTAAACAAGCATAAACTTTGGGTTGACTTGGGGTATCAAAAGAACTATCGTCAAGAATTCAATAATTACACGGCACATGGCTATATGCCCCCCGTCTATCCAAAAGATATGACTATCCCCGCTAGTTTGGAAAGATTATATGACAAACAGATCTATAATATTACTGTTAAAGATCAATTTGATTTGGCGGCGCATCGGCTAACGATTGGCTTAAACGGAGAATATCAGGACAATCAAATTGACGGTTGGGGTTTCCTGATTCCATCCTTTACGCAAAAAGCAATGGGTCTATTCGTTTATGATCAATTTGTAGTGGCCGATTATACCACCTTGTTTGGTGCATTGCGGTACGATTATAGCCATATTCATACGTCATCCTATCAAGATTGGTTCGATTCGCAGCAGGAAGGCAACATGACCACAAGGATTGTTAGGGCATCGGCACTCCGCCGAAGTTTCAATAGCTTGGTCTGGTCTTTTGGGGCGGCTCGTCAATTTGGTTCTTTGGAGACAAAAATCAATATAGGCAAGAGTTTTAGGGCTCCAATTGCGCAGGAACTCGCTGCCAATGGAGTCAATTATCATTACTTCAGTTATGAAAAAGGCAATCGCTCATTGTCGCCCGAACAGTCCTATCAGATGGATTTATCATTAACATGGAGTGGGAAAAAGGCCAATGTTGCCTTCACACCATTTTTTAATTACTTTGCGAATTATATCTACCTCAATCCGACCTCAAGCTACGATCAATACTACGGGGCTGGCAATCAAATTTTTGAATATACGGAGAGTCGGGTACGTCGTCATGGTGCAGAATTCAAACTTAGCTACCGGCCGCTGAAACAATGGAAATTAGAATTATTGGCTGAATACATCCGTTCGGAACAGCTATCGGGAGCAAAGAAAGGCTATACACTTCCCTTTTCTCCTGCGCCTTCCGCTTTGATAGACATCAGCTGGACAGCAAAAAATAGCAAGCGTTTTAAAGATACTTACTTTTCCCTTGATTGTAAATGGACGGCAGCTCAGCATCACATTGTTCCTCCAGAGGAGATCACAGCTGCATATCAGGTGTTTAACTTTCGGACAGGAACGCAGCTGAATCTTTCGGGTTCTGACATCCAACTACGCCTGCAGATTCAAAATCTTTTTGATAAAAAATATATGGATCATACCAGCTTTTATCGTCTGATAGCATTACCAGAACAAGGGCGAAATTTTATGCTGTCCATCGGAATACCATTCGGGAAAAAGCCTCGCTCTTAAGATTATCAACAACTACAATCTTTCTCCGCAATGAACCAACGTCAGTCAATAGCCGATTACGGAAAGTACACCACAACAGATAATTGAGGAAGATAGAACAATAACTATTCATACATGAAAACAATTAAAAAGTACACAATCATTACAGTCATATTTGCCATGACTGTGGCCTGTAGGAAAAATAAGGAAAACATCGATACCGAAAAACCGACCATTGCCATCGATACCGAAAATGCTTTCCCAAAACAATGTAGCACAATTAAGCGAGGCACCAGTTTTACTTTTAGCAGCACACTATCCGACAATGTGGCGTTAGGAAGTTATAGCATCAATATACACCATAACTTTGACCATCATTCACACAGTACCGAAATCGGAGAGTGTATAATAGAGGCTATCAAAAAGCCCGTAAAGCCTTTTGTTTTGGTTAAAACAGTTAATATTCCCGCGCAGCCACAGCGATATAATGCCGAGTTACAAATTGATGTCCCTGCTGATATCGATCCGGGCAATTATCATTTTATGATCCAGGTGACCGACCTCACAGGATGGAGCAGTCAAAAGGGAATTAGCATCCGTATACTCGAATAATACCATACTTATTTATCAACTCAAATTAATTAAATCCATTTTACATGAAAACTAGAAACATTCGCTTCCTCTTCCTGTTAAGTACTGTTCTTTTAGGCTTACTATCGTCCTGTAAGAAAGATAACGAGGAAATTTCAGCACTTGCAAAACCTCAGATAGGCGCACTCGAAATCGGGAGTGGAAACACTAAAACCGTGCAAGCAGGTTCAGATCTGCACCTAGAAGGTGAAATTGTCGCCGAAGGACTGATTGCTAAAATCGACATTGAGGTTCATCAAGAAGGTGGTGGCTCTTATAAGTTCACAAAAGCCTTTACTAACGGTAAATATATCGGCGTAAAAAATGTTACCTTCCATGAACACATTGATGTTCCTGCCGGTGCTCCTGCTGGGGCTTATCATTTTCATCTTACTGTCACCGACAAAGCCGGAAATGCTACTACAGCAGAATCAGCATTAACGATTACGGCCGCCGATGTAAAACCGAGCTTTAAACTTGTCTTCACAGAAGTAACTGGGACAGCGCATGGAAACCATTTTCACGATCTAGCTGACAAGAGCAATGCAGAACCTATGACCATCAACTTCAACGAAAAAGGTCAAGCCCTATCCGGTGGTCATGCGCACCTGCATCCATCCAAAATTTATAAGATTGAATTTAAACAATACGATTTATCAGCGCAGGAGATTCAAAATCAGTACATCCTCAATAAGGCTACTGCAGATTACTACAAAGCATTCCTATTAGGCGGATCATTTATTTTAAATCCCAACACCACTGGTGAAAATGGTGCGATATTTCAGACGCGTGAAACAAAATATGCCGATGGAACAACAATTAGTGATGCTACAGAAACAACCGGAATAATCACCTACTTTACCGCCGGTATCGTCAATGCTGGCGAAAAGCAAGTGCTCTTTGTATTAAGGAAATTAAAAGATGCTTCCACCAAAGCAACCATTACACGCACAGACTGGAACTTGTCTAATTATGAAGCCAAGTTTGCAGGTCAAGACCTCGTTAAGCTATCTTTCGAACTGCATGCAGAGGCAGGGGAAGATTAATAACATAAAAACGCACCTTGTCAACTTGCGAAATGACAAGGTGTACCTTTTTACCGTTACTTTAAACTCACATCCAAGTAAACCGAATGACGCCCATAGGTATCATAAAACGGTTTATAAAGCACATCGTCTATATAAAATTCCAATGTTTCTGGGTTTCCTTTAATAGATTTACCAATATCCTTTGCGTCGAAAGTTACTTTACGCCAATCTTTTCTTGCGGTACGTTCCTGAGCCGCCAAGAGAACGGGGCCATAAAATAGGCTTGCGATATTCGGCTGATCCATAACCGGGTCGAGATGGAAATCGAAGGGCATTTTTAGCTTAACCACATCACCATCTTTCCAGTTACGGTTTATGCTAAGATACGTTCCAGGATCGGCGGCAATTTTTTGGTCAACTCCATTTATAGTAACGAAAAATCCCTTTGTCGCCCAACTTGGTACCCGAACATGAAGATCGAATTTGCCATTACCGCGTATGGTCAACGATGTATGATCTGCTTTTGGAAAATTTGTCTGTTGTTCAATCCTGATTCCCCGCTCTTTCCATTGCAAAGTAGAAGGGATATATAAATTAACATACAATGATTGATCATCTTTACTTCTAAAATAAATCGTATTCTGCAATTTGGTACTGCTCTCTATAGCCGTCCCATTACAACAGGTGAACCCGTGCATATCTGCATTTCCAAATTGTTTGATTGAACCAGGACGCAAAGGAACATGATAGGTATTTGCTGGACTATTCTCCGCAACGGAAGCTAAGATGTGATTATATAGTCCACGTTCATAGTAATCCATCAGCTCTGCACGCTGATCGAACATAAACAAATCACTCGTCAATTTCAGCATATTATAGGTTGCACAGGTTTCATTTTGGCCCCCTGCAGAAAATCCGTTTTGATATAATGTTGCAGGTTGACTGATGAAACATTCGGCATTGGCCGGATTCCTCGCCCCCGCCACACCACCAATGCTATACATATAATCGCTGGTGACTTTATACCAAAAATTGTCGGCTACCTTATAGTATTGAGGGTCATTTGATACACGGTATAGCTCCATGCTGCCTACAATTTGTGGGATATGCTGATTGGCATGCAATCCTCTAAAAGTATCCACATTTTTTGCCAGTCCATGTGTATGTGCTGCATTACCGTAAAACAGATCAATGTTATCAAATAAACGGGCGGTTTTTAAATATTTTTGTTCCCCCGTAACACGATACAACCTTGCCATCACTTCGTTCATCCCTCCAAACTCACCTGCGATATAGGTATTCCACATGTTGATTAATGTTTCGGTCGGGATATTGTTTAAACGCGTATACACCCAGTTGCCCATGCCTTGTGCGATTTCCAATGCTTTTTTATTTCCGCTTACTTCATAAACATCCATCAGACCGGCCAGGATCTTGTGCAGGGTGTAATAAGGTGCCCAAACCTGGTTCTTCTGCCCCCCATATTTGGCCCCATGTTCAAGCATTATAAACTGGTCGGGAGGATAGGCGCTAATAAATCCCAGCCCCCAGTTCCAATAATCTGTACGAATTCCTTCATCACTCAAATCAGAGTCATACGCTGATTTACCAGGACCAATAGGCACTGCCGCTGGATCAGCGACATATGCCTGCCCCGATTGCTTCGGTACACCCGACAATTTTGACAAAGCGTAAAGTTCATTGATCATCGTATCCATTTTACCCAAAAATTTTACTTGAAGGGCTTTGTCATACCCTGTACTGGCGTAAGCTTGCGCAATTGCTGTTAGGTAATGTCCAGTTGCATGACCTCGTAATTTGATATCCTGGCTATCCCATACATCCAGAGGCCTTGCACCCTTTGGTTGCTTTTGTCCAAAAGCGTGACGAAACATATAAAGAAAAGAATTGGGATCTGATGTAGCCAATGTATCCATAAACTTATCACGGTTTTCAATAAACTTGGTGTGATGATGTCCTTCGTCTACATTAAGAGTCACCTGATCCAAATGGAAGGGTTCCAATTTTAAGTTAGGGATGTTAGACTTTATCTTTCCCTTGACACTAACAATTGCTTTTGGTTGAAGATCCGTTCCGGGGATACGTCCAGTTATCGTGTAGGCTGTCTGCTGTAAAACTGTGCTATTATCTGTTGGAGACGGCCATAGCACCCGTACTTTCGGCCCTACCATACCATCTTTATAAGTACCGACGACATAATTAGGCAATCGTGGCAATTCCCCAACCTCCGTTTCTACGCTGACATCTGCGACTCCAATTAAATAAGCATTATACAATTCTGCTTTATTCATCGGAAATCTAGGTAAATCATCCTCGGGCTTGCCTTTGGTGCTTGTATCTTCGTGTACGCCTTTCAATGCATTGCCATATACCGTGGCAATCTGGGCTCGACTAAGTGGCACCCGATAGACCCTGAAATCATGGAGCAAAGCATTTAAACTCGAATTGCCGCCTAATAGGGGCTTTCCAATCTGTAATTTCTTTTTGCTTCCCGGCTGTCCAAAAACTGCGCTCAGTTCTTGCGGAATATTTTTGACTTCTCCAACGGGCCTTCCGTCCAAATACGTTTGTAAAGACCCTGTAGTAACATCGACCACAATGGCCAGATGCACCCATTTGTTCAACGGAACCGAAGGAGACGCTGCACTTTTTACTTCAGTCTTCTTTTGGGAAATAACACCCAAATATCCAGCTTTTTGCGCTGTTCCTGTCGGTGTTACTGCAAAATGCCTCGCAAGATCTTGTCCGAAGTCAAAAAGATATTGTTCAGGCTGCGCTGCCCTCAAGTACAACCAGCCTGTTATACTAATAGACTCCAAATCCGAGAGTACTTGCGACGGTAATACGACAAAATCATCTTTTCCCCCGGCTAGAGACAATACCTTTTTAAATTGCTTATCAGCTACAAATAATGCTTTCTCTCCTTGAAATTTACCATGCAGACCATTTCTTGACCAATCTTTTAAATCCTCATCAAAGACATAACGGGCCACCATTCCTGTCTCACCAATTCCATCCAATATCTGATCTCCACCTTGCGCTACCGCGACATCTATCGTTTTGATAAAAATCGTAAAAAGTATTGCGACGTGTAATTTATATCTTTTCATAATATTATCTATTTCGTGTATTCATAATCTTCGGTTTACGTATTGCCCGGCCCAATTGAGTGTGCTTAGCTACATGACGGACACTCTTCATTGATGTCTCCCTGACTTTTTAAAATTAATCACAAAAGCTCATTATATATAGGTTTATTTTAGCCGATATTCTCCCGATTTTAACTAACACTCCTTCTAATAACGCTATCCTCAATTGAAAGAAAACGCAATAATACCACGTATTCCCAAATACTCGACGGTATTTTGTATTTTAGATTTGATAAGATATTCTATGGAAAAGCGAAATTCAAAAATTTGGGTGCCAGTTATTGGTCTGGATGGTTTCCGAAAAGAACAGACAGCAGGACGGGAAGAACTCCTATTTAACGAACTCCATGGCGAACGGCTTATCGAAAAACCCCATAAGCATGATTTTTTTATCATTAATCTGTTCCATAAAGCTTCTGGCGTACATACCATCGATTCTATCGATTATAGGATAAAAGATCATCAGGTCCATATTCTCTTTCCAGGCCAAATGCACAAGTGGCATATCTATGCCGATACTATAGCTTACCAACTCATGATTGAGCGCCCTCTGTTTGAACATTTTGCACCTTTTTTTCGCTTTTCTTTTACCAATTATCAAAACCATCCTGTCATTGATCTCACTGCAGATTCCTTTGCACAATTACTTTATGAATTTGAATCCGTCAAACAAGAATTGAAAAGAGAAAACTCACTTATTCCTTTAATTAGTGCCCGAGCGGGCGTCATTGCCGCGATTGTAAGTCGAGAGGCAGAGTCTGCGTTCACCGAATTCAAGGTTTATCAATCTGTTCCGCGACTTGCTAAGTTTAATATGCTAATTGACGAATTCTTCAGGGAACAGAAAATGGTGGCATTTTATGCCGAAAAACTTAATATTTCACCTAATTATCTTAATATTCTATGTAAAAAGCATTTAAAAATATCTGCTACACAGCTTATCCACCAACGAATAAACATTGAAGCAAAACGGCTTTTACAAAGCTCCGAACGCTCCATCAAAGAAATTGCCTTTGAGTTGGGTTTCGCAGATCAAGCTTATTTTTCAAATTTCTTTAAACTGCAGATAGGTACCAGTCCCAGTGACTTTAGAGACAATCGTCAAGCTGGGGAGACAATAAGTTTGTTAAGAGGAAAATGAAAAATAGATAAATTACACAAGAAATGGCAGATATCTCCCAGCAAAAATAGCACGACAGTCCTATAAATTTGTAACCTACAATACCAGATGCTTTTTTTTAGACAACTATGCGCTTATGAAATCAATGGCCTTTACCCGCAAGGAATTTATTAGAAACTCTACGTTAGCACTTGCGGGTTCTACACTTATACCAGCAATGTTATTTGCAGAAAACCGCCATAAAATGGTGAACCAAAACCTATTGAGCGACTCCGCAATTCAAAAAAACTATACATTAAAAAATGTGTTGCTAGAAACGGGCTTTGAGTACGATACTGATGGCCATGTGATTTCAACAACGACAGGCCTATTTTCTATTCAGATTGCAAACGGAAAGATCAAGGCTATAAGTTCCAATATTAATGCTTTCCATGCTATCGACGCAAAAGGGCTTTTGATGCTACCCTCTTTCCGCGATATGCACATCCATTTGGACAAAACCTATTATGGTGACAAGTGGCAGGCAGTAAGGCAAAGGACCGGAGGTGTAAAAGGCATGATTGCCCTCGAAGAGAAAATTCTGCCCGAACTATTAAAAAATGCAACCTATAAAGCAGAAAAGCTGATCGAACTATTACAAGGTAACGGTACTACTTTCGCACGCAGTCATGTTAATATCGAACCGACATCCAAACTAGACGCTTTAAGTAAGCTACAACTGGCACTGGAAAACAAGAAAGATGGATTCGGGGCTGAACTGGTTGCTTTTCCGCAGCACGGTGTATACTATACTGACTCGGTTCGCTACCTTAAGGAAGCCGCCAAAACCAATATTGATTTTATCGGTGGAGTCGATCCATTTTCCATTGATGGAGCTATTGAAAAAACAATGGATTTTACGGTTCAGCTGGCATTAGATCATAACAAGGGAATTGACATTCATTTGCACGAATCGGGTGAATCAGGCTTGAAAACCGTAGAATACTTAATTAACAAAGTGAACGAGAATCCAGTTCTTAAAGGTAAGACCTACATCAGCCATTGTTTTGTATTGGGTCGATTGGAAAAATCCAAACAACAAGAAATGGCAGTAAAACTAGGCGACGCACAAATTGGCATTATTTCTACAATTCCATTCGGTGGATTAATTATGCCAATCCCAACCTTACTAGAGAACAACGTTGAAGTGATGACGGGAAATGACAGTATTGTAGACCATTGGAACACATTTGGTACGGGTAGTGTCTTACAAAAAGCCAATCTTGCAGCTCAGGTTTATGGCCAAACAACTGAATTTGGCTTATCTCGCATGCTCAAGCTTGCCACTGCTGGCCCCACTCCTTTGGACGACAAAGGCAATATGCAATGGCCCAAAGTCGGAGATAGTGCAGATATTGCCTTACTCGAAGCCAGCTGTTCCGCAGAAGCAGTTTCAAGAATATCGCCAGTGAAATCGCTGATCTATAAAGGAAATATTGTCTTCTAGTTGGAAGACAATATTTCCTTTATAGATCCTACGCTCGGCCGCCTATTAATTTCTTAAAACGTTTTATAATCCACGGTTCAATACGATCACTTAAGAAATAAGCAAGTGCTAGCATCAGCATTACAACAGCCGAAAGGAGCACGTATTTATTGATATACAGATAGAGCTGATTAAAAATGATAAACCCTATATGCTGGTGGATTAAATACAGGGGATAGGTCAACATGCCAATTTTAACAAACTTGGACGAATTAATAAACTGAAGTTTTTTACAGGAAACCAGTAACATAAGTAAGTAAAACACGACAATGGCGGTCCCAATGATATAAGGAGAAAAATCACTATGAAAAGTACGCTCCAGCCAGTGAATCCGACCAATAGCGCTGTCGATCGAAATGTACAAGCACCAAAGTAGGGCGATCATATGCTTTGCTTTTACTCCATGCAAAAAAATTTGGCAACATATAATTCCCGCAATAAAGTAGGCACTCCAATCGAGTAAAAAAAACTCGTGGAGTCCATCATACATTTCGGACGGTCCGAAAAAAAAACGTAGACTTGACAATAGCAGCCAAAAATAAACAAGGTAATCTAATCCTACTCTTTTAAATTGATTTAGAATCAGGAATAAGACTATGACCAGGTAAAATTTCAACTCAACATAAAGTGACCAGTAGGCACCATCTACATCGCCTTGTCCCCATAATTTCTGCGTCATCGTCAGATTGGCCAGTAACTGAGTAAATGTTACATGATAACGCGGCGCGCCAAAAAAATAGGTAATCACACAGGTCAGCAGCAAGCAGATCCAATACATAGGGTACAAGCGCTTAAATCGAGAATAGCAGAATTTACGCAACGATAGATGCTTGATAGAGAAAGCGATCACAAAACCGCTGATGATAAAAAATAGGTCGACGCCCAGATAACCATATTTGACATAGTCACCAACGCCATCAAAACGTAAAAGAGACATATTTCCAGCAGCAGCCCCGCGATACATATAATGATAAAACACTACTGCTGATGCTGCAATAAATCGAAACAGATCGATTTGATAAATTCTTTTGGACTCCAACATTTGGCTGCAAATATACGCGGTTTCTCCCATCTACTCAACTTTATAACATCATCATGTGACTTCTGCTCATTGCATTTAGCGCAGTTGCTAATTAACTTTACTAGAGTTTAATCCAATAAAATAGAGGAAATTATGAAAAAGAACCTATTTATACCCCTCACTGCGCTTGTAGCCATATGTTTTGGAAATCAAGCCAAAGCCCAAGTGACGGCAACCTCCCAACCTGTTACTGTAAATATCAACTTGACAGATGCCATTTCAATCACCCTAGGTGCAACCCCAACAGTTAATTTTACGTATACAACTGCGGCTGATTATACTGCTTCAAAAACTATTGAGAAAGCAGGTCATTTTACGGTCGTGAGCAATAAACCGTATAACCTCACTGTTGCGGCAACTGCCGCATTTACGCCTGCAGGGGGGCCCGCCTTGGATATTGTAACGGTGAATGTACCTTCCGCTTCGGCCAATGGGGGTACTCCAGAAGCGAATGTACCATTAAGTACAACCCCGGCCGCTTTAGTCAACGGTTCGACTGCAACCACGGGAGCTAGCTATACCGTGGATTATACTATAGCAGATCCTGCATCGCTTTTAAATCTTGGTGCATCGGCCTATAGTACAACAGTCACTTATACCGCAACACAACTCTAACTGGAAAGATAATTTTATCCGTGAGATATTATTTAACACTATTCGTCATTTGTATCTGTAATACCCTGATCTATGGACAGGGTATTTCGATTTCTCCATCCCGCATTTTTTTTACTGGCGATCCAGGGCAGACAGTTTCTCAGATCATTACATTTAGCAACACCTCGAACACTGAACTCTATTTTGTCGCCCATCTTAAAGATTGGGATCGCGATTCGATTGGGGTAAAAAAATATTATTCTCAAGGCCAAAAACCGCAATCAAATGCGGCTTGGCTCACGCTATCGGAAAATACGGTACGTTTGGCTCCAGGAGAGACCAAATCGGTAAATCTTTCCATGACTATCCCAAAAAACCCAGGCTCCCTGCAGCTAACCAACACGATGCTCTTCTTTACACAGGTGAAGGAACAGAAAGCTGCACTCCAAAATGGTCTTCATATGAACGTACTAATCGAAGTAGGCATCCAAATTTACCATACCCCTTCAGGATTAAACCCCGGGGATCTGGAATTCCTTGCTTTCGAGGACAGGCATGTCATTCCAGGTCAGACAGGTCAGCCGGTTCGCCGGATGGACATACACGTTAAAAACACAGGGCAGATTAATAAGGATGCCTATGTGCGCTTTGAGCTGACCAATACAGAGACAGGCGAAGAAATACCCGTTAAGACTGTCGCTATTGCGATGCTCCCCCACTCGGATCAATGGGTGCAAATCGACCTTCCAGAGAAACTTGTCGCAGGAAATTATCTCGCCGTTGCAATATTAGATGCCGGTAGCCAATATGATTTGAAAATTGCAGAAAAAGAGATTACATATTAAGTGGAATTTTGTGGTATATTTCCTAGGCTTATTAAGCCTATATGGATATAGTACTTATGGGCAGACGACATCTCTCACGCTGCCTCAAGCCAATATACAGGCTAGAACCGACTATAATACAGCTATCAACGCTGGCACTTATACCAGTGTAATTACCTTACTTCCTTCTTTTTCAGTAAAATCCAATACCTCAATTTTTAACAGCACCACTAGTGGCAGTTTTCCAGTCGGTGCAGTGCATATGAAACTTTCGAGTATTGGTAGCCTTGTATTACTTGGCTTAACAGGAAACAATGAAGTTGCCCTATCACCCGGGGGCGGTTTACTCTATACGGCGGTGGCAAGTGTTGCTTCCGGTGCGATAGCCGCCAATGCACGCATTTTTACAGCAGGGCAGACTTGGACGGCAGGGGTATTTACTGATGCTGTCAGCTTTTACACGCAAGGCCTGTTGGCGGGGTCAATCTCTCCCGCCAGCTTCACGCTATCCATCAACGTACCCGGATTTATCAGTCCTCCAGGCAACATAGGAAAAACAACTATCATGGTAAACAATCTTAATTTTTATCGTTCTGCTAATGGAATCACTGCCAGTCAAATTATACTGGTATCAAGTACCGTACCTTATATTCCTAGTGTCAGGACTGGTAACGCCCAATTTAATTTTAACACAACCTTTCCCTACAACGCCTTGCCTGTTCCACCTGTCTCAACAGTGAGCGCCGCACTCAGCGGAGTCGGAACAGCAACTGCCACCAATTTGTCGACCAACGATCAGGCGCTTACAAGCGCTGCCGGAATAGCTGTCCCTACCAATAACAGCAGCTCAATCACACACACATACACCATTAGCAACACGTCCCTAAAAAATAACTTTAAACAAGCCGGAACTTACACAGTTCCTCTCACCTACACTTGGAACAAATTATCTTCAGCCTATCCTACAGCTCCAGTGCAGGCGCAGGCTACTGGCAGCTTGAATATTGTGGTCAGCGACCTCGGAGAAATAATCGCAAATCAGCAATCCGTTAATCTTCCTTTTACTACGACCAGTAATTATATTAACGGTGTCAGTACGAATATGGCTACCCACTTAAAGCTGAGTAAGACCACACCCTACAACTTGTATGTACGGGCCACTTCTTCTAGTTTTACCTCAGGAGTCAATAGCATCCCGTTAAGTGTTTTGCGTATCGGTCCAATGGCTGGGCAAACTGGAGTAAATACAGTTACGCTATCCACAACAGCTCAACAGCTTATCCAAAATGCCGATCCTATCATCGATCGAACACTCGATATGCAGTACAGCATCCCCGCATCGCAGACTAGCAATCTTCTGGGCAAACCTGCCGGCACATATACCGCGAACATCGTCTATAGCTTTGTCGCTCCCTAAAATCTTTTAATACCGACTTTGCGCCTCTGATCCCGGTAGCGCAAGGATGGTAGCTCAATCAATCCTTCGGCGTTTATTTCTACTTCGCAATTCGAATTTTCAATGACAAAAGGCATTCCTTCTGTTTCGACCGTCAGCCTATAAAAACCGATAGGCAGATAAAAAACATATTCTCCCGCTTCGTTGGTCAAGGTGTTATATTTCTTGCCCTGCCTATCATTCGCCGTAATTCTGATACCGCTCAAATCAGGCTTAGACTCCAAGTATTTACTGGCAACTAATTGTATATTCCCTTTTACAGATTTTGTTTTGACCAGCGGGATGTCCATCGACTGATTTTTCGTCAGTACAATGGTCGATGGTCCCTGAAAAATCCAGCCTTGATGGTTTTCTGTACGAATGGAAAAAGAGCCCGCTTCCATGTCAACAAACTTGACTCGTCCCTTTTCATCTGTTATGGCAACTTCCTTTCCGACGCGAATCAGCATAGATTCTACGAGTGGTTCGTCATTCTCTCGAATGCCATTGTTATTTCTATCATCAAAACAGGTCAGCTGCAAACGATACCCACTAACGTGGCCCCTATGACCAAAACTCTTTTCAATTCCAATTCTGATTTGTCTGTTATTAAATGAATACCGATCTAGTGGCTGCTGCACAGGAGAAGTCACTGGATCGGTCTTAAAAAGCAGCTTCAGCTATTCTTCATCCGCCAACGGACGTTCCCATTTAAGGAAAAATTATTACTTCTCGAAAAGCCGTAATAACTATACATCGCTGCAAGCTGAACTTGTAAATTATGTGCAAATGCGTCAAAGTGCGTGTTTGGTCCTAGTGAATACATCCTATAGTTAGCATTCGCATAAGTAGCGAAAAGATCACTCAAATAATAGGGGTTGATCTGCACAAACGTGTTAATCCCAAAAAGCGCGTGATCATAATTACCTGATACACGCAATGAATGAAAAGGAGCGATAGGCAGTTCAGCTGTATTTTTATAGGTGTAACCATAATCTGTATGCAGCGAGAAGCGATGGTTCTTGGTAAAAAAATTAAGATCTGCAACAGTTCTTAACGAACTGGACTTCCAGTTTGCCGCATCAGTTCCCAATTCCAACCAACTGTGGTAATCTGCAAATTGATTCATCCAATAAGGTCTTAAATCAACCTTTATTCGCCCGAGCGCAGTACGATATCCAAGCTCATAAATTTCAATTCGACTGCTGCTGCTAAAAAAGTAATTCCTATCTCCAGCTTGGTAACTGGGCCTATTATCCATAAAACTCATCCTAACGGAGACACTCTTCGTTTCCTCGAGCGGAATGAGGACACGTGAGTCCGACTGCAAGAGCCCTCTTCTGAGGCCTACATAATAGGGAGAACTGTAGTAATTGTTACTGGAAACCTGGAAGCCGGCGAATATTCCAGTATAATTTATGCCGGCGGCCAAACCCGTCTGATGCCCGTCAGCATCCAGCTGTTCGATACTAACCCCACCTTCCCAGAGGAGGTGTTGTTTTTCGCTCCAGTCTTTATAGCCTTTTCCACTAAACAGATGGTTTCGGACAGTTCGGTAATTATCTTTGCTGTGCAAATAGACCAAGCTACTTTCTTGATTTTTTTCTGATTTAAAAGCATACTTAAGTCCTAAAACCCCACCCCGGTGGGAAAAAGTGTTCATCTCATTCCAAAGGAAATAATTGTTTTGAACTGCATATGCGCTAATCGAACGCAACTTATCAAATTTATAGCTTGCTCTCACTCCACGACCGTTCACATATTGATCTAGATTTTCGTAAATATTACCAGCTTTCACCCCCCATTTTTCCGTCTGATAATTCAAATAACTATCATATATATTGAACACGCGTTGGCTTCTAAAATAGTCCATGTTCATACGATAGGTCAAGGATTTCTCATTACCTAGCCCAAGATTTCCATATCCCTGAAGCTGGTAAATGGCTATATTCTGATCCATATTAAGATAGCGTAAGGCAAACATATTGTTGTAAGGCTGATTCTGTAAGCTCATCGCTGAGCCGAACCTCGTTACGTTTCCTACGGTCAGGATATGTATACTGCAGGTCGCAAGCTGCTTGCCCCCTGCTTCGAGCGCTGTTACCGTCAGGTTAACATCTGTGGCAATCCTTTTTGTCCGCATACGGGCTGTAAAGGTCAATAACGACTGTTCTCCAGCAGGCAATGTCATCGGTAAAGTTTCACCCACGATCTCCATTTCGGAAGGCAAGTTAGCAAACTGCAGCTGAAAAGTAAGCGGTATTAAACCTGTATTGACGATGCGCACCATAAACTGTGTCAGTCCCGTTGACTGATCAATAAAATACTCTGGTTGTTCAGGCTGAATCAATAGTGATGCCTGAAGATCCAGTTTTGTAAAAAAAACTCGGCCTGGTTGTATATTTAATGAAATCTCCTCCGAATTGAGCTTGATGCTAAATTCTTGTCTTGCTTCGGAGATCGTCTGCCTATCACTTATGTATTTTAACGGAAAAGTTTTAGTTTCATGGGGTTTCAGCGGTATAAATGGTGGTAATTTTATTAATCCCTGCAAAACTTTCGTATCATTAGCCTCGGGATAGAGTTCAATGGCTCTATCCATGTAGTTGACAATGGTTAACTTATTGGAAAAGGTTTTGGATGCTGAGATAGAGATGGAGTCGTATTCGAAATGGTAGGCAACATCATATCGTTGCTGACTTTTAGCTATGGATAAGAAAAAAGCCGAGCTGCAGAAAAGAAACGCAAAAATCAAATGGCTTCTTATTGACATAGCATATCATTCAAGTAACCATAAAAATGAGGCTAAAATTATTGAGATCGAAATTTAGGCAGTCACATGTTCATGTAATGAATTATCAAGCATTCAATTGCGCAATCAATTCACCTTTGCTATTAATCTGAAACTTTCTATAGATTCGTTTGATGTAAATACGGACAGTGTCCAATGATATGGCATATTTTTGGGCAATCATTTTATAGCTGAGGCCTTCAAGAATACCATTGGCGATCTGTAATTCCCGCGCAGTAAGTAAATTTTCCGATTGTTTGGCACTAAAAGCCTGCTCAATTAAAGCGCGATTCACAAAAGGGCTAATAAAAGAACCATTTCCCAGAGTCATTGCTATTGGATTTTTTAAAGATTGAAGACATGTCTTCTTTAACATATAACCCACAGCGCCCTGCCTAAAGCAACTACGTACCTTCTTGATATCACAATTATTGGTCAACACTAGTATTTCAGCACTTGGAAATACACTTTTAGCACGTTCAACAATTAAACTATCCGGATGATCAATATCCACAATCATCACATCCGGCACTTGATCGCATGCTGTAGTTGCAAGTGTCCCCTGATCGAAAAGCACCTCTATTGGTATAGCTGATTCAGATTTATTTTTTTTCGAGATGATCTTTTTTGTCTCTGCCCGTTCTTGCTTATCTATGTCAATTATCCCAACTGTAATCATGATATTTTACAATTTATTAAACTGAAAATTATAGGATCTCTTTTAAAATATCATAATCTAACTCCAAAAAACAATTGTCAAACATATAAACAATTGCAACCTTTAATTATTTTTAAAGAAAAACTACACCTAAAATAAAATTTGAAAAAGAATTAAATTTTGATATTTAGATATAAAATTAATAATAATTTATATTCTAAGCAAAAACAAAAAGAGAAAACGAGCGCCTACAATATAATATTTATTTTCTAAGAACTCATATTTCACTCTAAGAAAAATATCAATATTTCATATTTCAGGGGTTTTTAAAACCATAAATCGTAGGTTGTATTTTTAAGAATCTTATTTATATTTGACAAAAAAAATCCAATGAACCACATCTATATCTTTCTGTTTATTAATTTTTTAACTTTAATACC
Organism: Sphingobacterium sp. 2149; assembly: GCF_031455655.1. Lineage (NCBI taxonomy): Bacteria > Pseudomonadati > Bacteroidota > Sphingobacteriia > Sphingobacteriales > Sphingobacteriaceae > Sphingobacterium > Sphingobacterium sp. 2149. The sequence continues at coordinate 48,794 of NZ_JAVDTD010000002.1, forward strand.
CAATTGTCTTTATGCACAAAGCACTGGATGGGAAAAAGTAAACAAACAGCTTGAAACAGTTAGTGGTGATTCTGCACGCATATTAGTCTATTACAAAGTCGCATCAGAAATTTATAAGAGTACCCCTCAAGACGCGCAGGAGATTGTATCCAAGGGACTAGATCTGGCGGAAACAAAGAAATTTGAGGCATTGGCAATTGACCTGCTCAACCTCCAAGGAGTTATTTACCTGAAATTAAACAACTTTGACGAAAGTATTAAAACCCACTTTAGGGTGCTCAAAAGACGAGAAGAGCGAAATGACAAAAAGGGGATGATGCTTTCTTTCTTGAATATTGGCAATGTATTCAATAAGAGTTATGATCCAGAACAAGCCTTAAAATATTACCAACGCGCATTAGATCTGGCCAAAGAAATTCATGATAATCGAAATCGTGCAAACATATCGACCAATATAGGCAATATTTATGCGCAGAAAGCACTAAATGGTGAGCAAAAGAAAGATGTATCCAATGCGATCGATTATTTAGTTAAAACAGTTGAATTCTGTAAAGCAAACGCCCCTGAGGTTGACCTGTTCAATACCTACATTTTATTGAGCTACCTTTACCTAAAAGCAGACAAACTCGAATGGAGCACATACTATACCGATCTTGCCATCAACATTACTTCAAAGAAAAAAGATCCCGTAGGTGAAAGTTATGCCAGGATCAATCGTGCAAATATCTACGTCAAAGAAAAACGCTTTGATTTGGCTACACAAGAAGTTACCCTCATTAAAAGCATCATTGCTAAAAGTGGGCTTAGCAATCTAACTGAAGAACTTCAAGTTGATTTTGATAAAATAGCGAAGGCTGTTAAAGAGCAAGATGAACATTTAATTCTCAGCGATCAAGATAGTTCGGATCGAAAGTTCCATGAAGATGCTGAAGTCTTACGTGTAAGAATTAGGGAAGAACTTCGGGAGAAATATGAAAGCGAAAAGAAAGAGCTCGAAAATAAAAATCTAATATTGGAAAACGCTTCCATCGAACGTGAAGCACATTGGGTAAAATTAATGTGGCTGGCCACCTTTTTTGTTCTATTAATCTTTTTGGTGTTGGTTCTGCTATTGGTCAAAAAGAACCGGTTATTACGAAAAGAAAAACAAAAGGTCGATGATCAAGCTGCTGAGATCAGGCATCAACATGAAGAACTGGTTCAAGCAGACCGATTTCGATCCACTATATTTTCCGTCGTATCCCATGATCTTCGAAGTCCTTTATCAACTTTTCAAGCACTACTTTCTGTATCAAAAATTGTCGATCTTCCAGCTCACGAAATCAAAAGCATGTTGATTACTATTGGTAATCAAGTCACTACAGCGTCCAAAATGCTCGACAGTTTACTCGTTTGGTCTTCACAGCAGATGGCGAATGAAAAGCTTGACATGCAGGAAATTGTACCGTTTCAAATTGTAAAAGAATGTGAGGAGTTGTTCATTGATCGGATTAATCTAAAAAATTTAGTTATAGATGTCCGTATTTCCCCGCAATTGACCATTCGTAGTGATCTTAAACGATTTGAATTTATCATTCGAAATATCTTCAACAACGCAATCAAATTTAGCTTTAGTGGCAAATCCATTATTTTTAATCAGCGTGAAACCGATAGTGAAGTTCTTATATCGATTACAGATCAGGGTGTAGGAATGGACGAGCGAAAAATTACCGCACTTAAAAGTATGCAGAAACAACAAACTAGTTTAGAAGGCACATTTGAAGAAAAGGGTGCTGGTATCGGTTTAATGCTCTGTCATGAGTTTGCAAACCGAATGGGCTACTCGATTACAGTGGAGAGCAGCGAAGGTTTTGGAAGTACGTTTACCCTTCATATCCCTAAATAGCATTGTGCTATGTAGCAGAATGCTATTTAGGGATAGTTAAGAGCCTTTAACAATTCTTTTCAAATACTCTCCATAACCTGACTTACAGAGTGGCGCAGAAATTTTCAGTAGCTGCTGCTTATCAATGTAACCCATTCTGTAGGCAACTTCTTCTATTGCTCCTATTTTCATTCCTTGCCGCTCCTCTATCACTTGCACAAATTGCCCTGCTTGCATAAGAGACTGGATCGTTCCGGTATCCAACCAAGCTGTACCACGATCAAAAATTCCGACCTTTAATTTACCGCGGCGTAGATACTCTTTATTGATATCTGTTATCTCCAGTTCTCCACGGGGGGAAGGTGCTATATTTTTTGCGATACTAACCACTTCGTTATCATAAAAATAAATTCCCGGAACAGCATAATTCGATTTGGGTGATTGCGGCTTCTCTTCAATAGAAATCACATTATTTGTTTCATCAAATTCAACTACTCCATACCGTTCCGGGTCCTGCACTGGATAGGCGAAGACCACTCCGCCATCAGGGTCTGAAGAAGACTGCAATAGCTTTGAAAGTCCAGAGCTGTAAAATATATTATCCCCTAAAATCAGGGCTACTTTATCATCACCAATAAATTCTTCTCCCAGCAAAAATGCCTGTGCAAGCCCGTCTGGACTAGGTTGCTCTTTATATTCAAAACGGCACCCTAATTGTGATCCATCACCTAATAACTTTTCAAAGTTAGGTAGATCCTGTGGAGTGGATATAATCAAAATTTCACGTATTCCGGCCAGCATCAAGGTAGACAACGGATAATATATCATGGGTTTATCATATACGGGCATCAATTGTTTACTTACAGCAAGCGTCAGCGGATGCAATCGCGTGCCTGAGCCGCCAGCCAATATAATTCCTTTCATTTTAATGTTATTTAGGGAAGAAGACTTTACGATACTAATGTCGACAAAGCCTCTTGTTATCGTCAATCTATTTATCTTTAAATTCTTCAGTAAGCATGTTGCCCAAACTTATTTTCCAGTCTGGAACTTGTATTCCAAACGTACTTCTTATTTTTGATTTATCAAGCAAGGAATACATCGGCCTACGAGCAGGCGTCGGATATGCAGTTGTTGGAATTGACCTGACTTCACAGTCGAACGAACGGAAGTCACGTATTGCTACAGCAAAGTCATACCACGAAATTTCGCCTTCGTTACTATAGTGGTAAATACCAGCTTTCCATTCGGCAGAATCCAAAACTTTCAAAATTACTAGGGCTAGATCTTTTGCATAAGTGGGACTTCCTATTTGATCGCTGATTACGTTAACTTCATGTCGCTCGGTCATTAGACGGCACATGGTTTTTACAAAGTTTTTACCGTAGGAGGAATACACCCAGGAAGTCCGTATAATGATTGCTTCAGGATGCCATTTCTGAATGGCCAGTTCCCCTGCAAGCTTAGTTTGTCCATATACGTTGATGGGATTAGTGGTCGCATGCTCAGTCAAAGGAGAAGCAGATGATCCATCGAAAACGTAATCTGTAGAAATAGCTATAAGTTTGGCATTATGGATACGGCAGTATTGAGCAATCTCTTCACAAGCTAAATGGTTGACCAAATTTGCCGTAACCTGATCCGTCTCAGCTTTATCCACCGCTGTGTATGCTCCTGCATGAATAATCAAATCGGGTTGATACATCCCCAAAATTTGCTGTATGATCTGAATTTGATCCAATGGCAATTGCTTTCGATCTAAGAAATAACACTCATCTACTGTATTATACAGTAAAAGATCTTTTAGTTCCGAACCAAGTTGACCTGAAGCTCCTGTTATAACAATTCGCATATCATCTAAATTAATTTCAGGCGCAATTTTTCAAAAGATTGTGCTTCCTGATCCTTTTGTGAGAGAATCATTTCTTCATGGGGTATTTGCCAGTCTATACCCAATTCAAAATCTAATGGATTTACGCCATCTTCCGATTCTTTGTGATAGTTATTATCACATTTATAGAAAAAAACTGCATGTTCTGATAATACAGAGAAGCCATGTAAGAAACCTCTCGGAACAAATAGCTGTTTTCTATTTTCAGCTGAAAGCTCTACAGTAATATGTTGTCCAAAGGTGATTGATCCCGGGCGAACATCGACAGCAACATCCAGCACTTTTCCTTCAACGACTCGAACCAACTTAGCCTGAGCATGATCGCCGGCCTGTAAATGTAGCCCCCTCACGACACCAAACTGTGATTTGGATTGATTGTCTTGCACAAAATGAGGTTTATAACCAAGTATTGCTGTTAGCTTTGTTTCATTAAATGACTCAAAAAAATAACCTCTTTCGTCTTCATAAACTGTCGGTTCAAGTATAAAACATCCTTTCAGTTTTGTCTCCGTATACGTCATGCTTATGCGTCTTTATATTGATTGTCGTAATATTTTTTATAATCGCCCGATGTCACATGCTCCAGCCATTCCTGATTAGACAAGAACCAATCTATCGTCCGCGACAAACCTTCTTCAAAAGTTACTGAAGGATACCATCCCAATTCCTTATTGATCTTGGTTGCATCAATTGCATAACGCAAATCGTGTCCGGGACGGTCTTTAACAAAAGTAATTAATTGCATCGAAGAGTCTTCTTCACGTCCCAATTTCTCGTCCATTTGTTTACATAGCTCTTTGATCAGATCTATATTTTGCCACTCATTGAATCCACCGACATTATAAGAGTCACCATTTTTACCCTCATGAAAAACGAGATCGATAGCTTTTGCGTGATCAATCACATATAACCAATCGCGGGTATATTTTCCATCACCATAAACCGGGAGAGGCTTATTATTTAAAATATTATGAATGCAAAGAGGAATCAATTTCTCCGGGAAATGATTAGGTCCATAATTGTTTGAACAGTTTGTTAAAACAATAGGTAAACCGTAAGTATCATGATAAGCCCGGACAAAATGATCCGAACTTGCCTTCGAAGCGGAATATGGTGAATGGGGATCATATTTTGTTTCTTCCGTAAAAAATCCCGTATCGCCAAGCGCACCAAATACCTCATCGGTAGATACGTGATGAAAACGTTTCCCTTCAAAATTATTCTTCCAAATTGCATTGGCTGCATTCAATAAATTGACAGTTCCAATCACGTTGGTCATCACGAAAGCCGTTGGATCAACAATCGAACGGTCAACATGAGACTCCGCTGCCAGATGGATAACTCCATCTGGCTGATATTTTTGAAAAATATCCAAAATGAGCTGCTGATCCGTAATATCTGCTTTAACAAAAGTATAATTTGGTAAGTGCTCGATATCTTTTAAATTCTCTAGATTGCCGGCATAGGTCAATGCATCCAGATTGATAATTTGATATTCTGGATACTTCAGCACAAACCCACGTACAACATGTGAACCTATAAATCCGGCCCCCCCGGTAATTAAAACTGTTTTATTCATATAATGACTCTCGATAGTTTAGACCATTCGCCTACAAGTGATAACTTCGCTAAATAGTTCGTTAAAATTAGGATGATTTTTGTGAATTGACAAGTTTTAATCCATAAGTAAACCGAATAAACCAAAAAAGCTCTCAATAAGAGAGCTTTTTTGATATCGTATCAGCAAACTAAAATGTTAACTGCCTAAAATAAAATTTACAACACATTCTTTACCAAAGAATATACGGGTACCTCTATAGGTTCCCCATGAACTAATTCGATTTCTTTCTTATCCGCGACCGTGTCCAACACTTCATATTCCGAATTCTGAGATTTAAACTCTGGGACTACTTCCTTCATCGCAGCGACAAGGCCCATAAAATCGGGCAGCAGTGTATCGGCATCCAAAATCTGTTGGCAGATGGCATTAATACGATCCGCTTTAAGTGAAAGTTCATCATGATTTACTTTTGCGATCATGATTTTTGGATGATGTGTTTTCACAGTATTTTCATTGTTTGCCAAAAGTTCTTCATAAATCTTTTCTCCGGGGCGCAATCCAACAATTTTGATGTCAATATCCTCAGGGTAACGATATCCCTTTAATTTGATCATCCGTTTGGCCAAATCGATTATTTTAACAGACTTGCCCATATCGAATACAAAAATCTCACCTCCTTTCCCCATCACACCCGCTTCTTGAACAAGTTGACAAGCTTCAGGAATAGTCATAAAGAAACGTGTGATGTCTGGATGAGTTAACGTCAACGGACCTCCCTCAGCCATCTGCTTTTCAAATAGCGGTATAACCGAACCATTTGACCCGAGTACATTACCAAACCGAGTGATAATAAAGCTTGTATCAGACTTACCGCTACAACTACTCACATAAATCTCAGCCATACGTTTGGTGGCTCCCATAACATTTGTGGGGTTTACCGCTTTATCTGTGGATACCATGACCATCTTTTTTGTACCATATCGCATACAGAGATCCGCAACGATTTTACTCCCTAATACATTAGTCTGGATGGACTCGTAAGGATTAGCTTCCATCAACGGCACATGTTTATAAGCCGCTGCATGGAACACCAAATCAGGTTTATACTCGTCAAATATCCGTTGCATAAATGCAAAATTCCGTACATCCCCAACGACGCAATGCAAATGCTCTGCAAAGGTAGCCTTAATAGATTGCTGTACATCATAAATTGCGGACTCTGCCTGATCAAGCAGGATCAACTTCTTATAATGCCTTCTTGCAATCTGTCGAGCTAGTTCCGAACCAATAGATCCAGCTGCACCTGTTACTAAAATAACTTTACCACGCATTTCGTCTTCAATTTCTGGATGATCTAACTTAATCGGTTTACGCCCCAATAGATCTTCTATCTTTAACGGCCGAATTTCACGTTTGGCGCCGGAGTTAAGTAATATCCGGGCTGGTGGCATTATTTTCAGTTCAAGCCCAAGATTTTGAAACCAATCTGAGACGTATTCCAGCCGTTCGGGATCGTTATTTTCAACCGCAATGATTACCTGAGTAATCTGGCATTTCTCAACATATTCTTTCGTAATTTCGGTAATATCTTTAATTTTTAAACCTGCCAAGCGCTTACCTATCCGTGATATTTTATCTTCGACAAAAGCGACCACCTGATACTTCGTCCGCTGGTCTTCTTTTAAGAGAGAAAACGATACTAGCCCTGGTCTCGAAGCACCAAATATCAACACATTCTCCCCTTTCCTACCCGGCAAAAAAAGATATTCATATATAGTCCGATAGATTACACGCGCCCCCACCATAATGACCAGCAAAATTGTAGCCTGCATAGTCAATACGCCATACGACAATCTAAGATAATCTCCCGCCAAAGTTCCTTTATCAAAGATAGTTTTGATAATAAACGTGAAAATCATCAACAGGATATAGGCGGATCCCACCGTTTTAAATATTTTAATAGTGTCACGAATGCCTGTTTGTCGAACAATCCCTCGAAAGGTGTCGTAACACAAGAACATCAAGAGGTAAATTGGCAATATAACGACAACTTTTTTTAACATCAATTCGATATCAAATACTCCCTTGAAGTTGTTGACCACATAATTAGAAAACACATAGCTTGCAAACACAAACCACATGTCGATCATTAAAATGACCCATCTTGGATTGTCCTTTCTCAGGCGCCTTCTTAAATCTCCTAGAGAACCCATCATAGCTTTTTCTCTTATTTTATTAAATGTTACTGACCGTGTCTGCGACAAACGGACACTATCTGATATGGCTTTGTTATAATATTTTATAAAGGAAATGCAAGATAGTTAAATTTTCGCACTCAAATTGCTCCTACGATAAAATATCATTAAAAAGAACCCTATTCATTCGATCAATTTATCATCGTGGACTAAGCAACTATTATACCGAAACTGTTACATTCAAAAAATAATAACATGAATAGATTATAATTCATAGAACAGCGCATCATATTTAACAGATTAGACTTACAAAAAATAATTCTCTAACATCACTTGTCGGAAATTTATAGCATACCATTCGACCTTATGCATATCAATATAATTATTGGCATATTGTTTGTAATAGGTACCTCGTAGTCATGGAAAGGAATTTGTAACTTACCCTTCACTTTATATAGCTTGAAACGCCACTCCTTTACTGCACTATTTGCACAACAATAATAAGATTTGCATCATGGGATTTTTTAGTAATTTGTTTGGGAAAAAGACTTCATCAATCCGCTCTTTAGCGCAGTTGGAATTTTTAGAAGTAGACATGCACAACCACCTGTTACCAGGTATTGATGATGGAAGTAATTCTGTGCAACAATCCTTACATTATATCCAAGAGCTGCAGCGTTTAGGCCTTAAAAAGTTTATCTGTACCCCACATATCATGGCCGGCGTACATCAAAACACCAAGTTTAGTATTGAACACGCGAAAGATTCACTGGTGGCGGGATTAAAGAAATCTGGCAATGATGTGGATATATTCGGCGCAGCTGAACATATGATTGATGAAAATCTTTCTTTATTGATCCGTGAAAATGAGCTCTGCGTGATGCCAGGCGGTTATGTATTGATTGAAATGTCTTATCTATCCGAATCGAAAGCTTTGTTTCATACCATCTTAAATATTCAAAAATTAGGTTACAAACCTATTCTAGCTCATCCTGAACGTTATAATTATTACCATAGCAACTTTAACATTTATAAGCAGATCAAAGATGCAGGCTGCTTACTCCAATTAAATCTACTTTCCTTGAGCCGATACTATGGGGTCGATGTTAAAGCCATCGCGATGACCCTATTAAAATCCGGTATGTATGATTTTGTCGGTACCGACCTCCATCATCAACGTCATCTTGATGCTTTAAAAAATATAGTTGAAAAATACCCCATTCGTGAGATGTTAAGAACTTCACCCATCTTAAATGAAACACTTCTTGATCATATCGATCAACATAAAGGTCAAGTGATCGCTGTATAAACGGCAGATACAATCACTATAAATTATTTATAAACATGTTTTAAAATAATCTATTGTCTTTGACAATCCCTCTTCCAGTTGGATCGTGGGATTCCAGTCCAAGCAATTCTTGGCAACTTCAATATCAGGCTTCCTTTGTTGTGGGTCATCTTGAGGTAATGGCAAAAACTTAATCTTCGATTTTGAACCGGTTTGTAAGATCACCTGTTCCGCCAATTGAAGTATAGTAAATTCATTGGGGTTACCTATATTTACTGGCCCTATAAAAGATGGTTCTGCAGCCATCATTCTTATCATTCCATCCACCAAATCATCTACGTATTGAAAACTTCGGGTCTGATTTCCTTCGCCATAAATGGTAATATCTTTATTTTGTAAGGCCTGCATAATAAAATTGGATACTACTCGCCCGTCCTGCGGATGCATGCGTGGACCATAGGTATTAAAAATCCGGACGATCTTTATCGCAATATGATGTTGCCGATGATAATCCATAAACAACGTTTCGGCACATCGCTTTCCCTCGTCATAGCAGGAACGGATACCAATAGGATTCACATTTCCCCAATAGCTCTCGGGCTGTGGATGGATGTGTGGGTCGCCATATATTTCACTTGTAGAAGCCTGTAAAATACGTGCATTTACCCGCTTTGCAAGTCCAAGCATATTGATTGCCCCCATAACGGATGTTTTAATCGTTTTTATCGGATTATACTGATAGTGAACTGGGCTGGCGGGACAGGCAAGATTATATATTTCGTCCACCTCAGCCAAAAAAGGTTCTGTCACATCATGCCGCACAAGCTCGAAATACGGGTTTTTCAACAGGTGAACGATGTTAGATTTATCCCCAGTGAAGAAATTATCCATACAGATGACTTCATTCCCGTCCTTAAGCAAACGTTCACAAAGATGTGAACCTATAAATCCAGCTCCTCCCGAGACTAGTACTCTTTTTTTTAGGTTATACATAAATTAGTGATTTATACTGTCGAATTTTTAATGGTTAGACGGCTTATTCAAAAGTGGCACACGAAAGCCGAAACGTGAGCCAATATGCTCTTCCGACTCGAAAAAGAAGACCCCACCGTTTTGTTGGATAAAATGGTAAACAACCCACAGTCCCAAACCCTTACCTTTCTCCCGCATAGGCGTAATCTTACCTTCTTCCATAATTTGGGCTTGTAGCTGACGCTGTGCATCCAAGCTCATTCCCACACCTGTATCAATAAATTCGACAACAGCATCATCTTTATCGCGATATAAATTGAGCTTGATCAGGGAATCTTCGTGGCTAAACTTCACAGCATTGATCAAAAGATTCCTCAACATACTTTTCATGATATCCACATCAAAAAAGATCTGCAAACTGGATTGTAAGGTTAATTGTATGTCGATATTTTTCAACTTGGCTGTCGGTTGAAGCGTCTCCACTACACCTTTGATCATTTCATCAAACTCAATTTCCTGGGGCATGTAACTTAGCACACCCAAACTATTTTTAGTCCATTTGAGCAGATTATCCAAAACACTAAAAAGTTGCTCAGCGATATCATTACCCGTATTGACCATATCTGCATACCCAGTATTGCTGCTTTCGGGGCTCATGGTCAAAATATTTAAAATCATTTTTAATGAAGATATTGGACTTCGGAGATCATGTGCCAGAATAGCATACATTCTATCCCGATTTAATATTGCTTCCTGAAGCTGTGCCGTCTGTTTGGAAATGGTATTGCCCGATTCAATCAGCTTAACCTGATGTTTGATACGTTGAAGCAATTCCTTCTTATTAAAGGGCTTCGAAACATAGTCAACACCGCCGCTGTCAAATCCACGCACAACATCATCAGCAGATTTTAAGTTCGTGATAAACAATACTGGAATATGTTTATACTGTTCCATGGATTTCAACTCCGCTGTCAGATCAAATCCATTTGTTTCGCCCATGACAACATCCATTAAAATAAGGTCGATTCGATTATTTTCCAAATTTTCGAATGCTCCTCTAGCACCCGAGGCAGAGAAGACGTTGAAATGTTCGCGTTCTAAGATTTCTTTTAATACAAAAAGATTTAGCTCAGAATCCTCTACGACGAGAATATTATACGTTGAAAAATCAATTTCCATAGATCATTATAACTTACTTAGATATTATATAGAAGGATCCAATCATTTTTTACCATTCATAAACCAATATTACGTTATTAATTGCTGCAATAATTTGTGTAGCAAAAATATTATACAATATCAATTTACCTTTAAATCAACCAGTACAGGAAGATGATCACTATAATCAACATTGCCAGTACTATAATTTATAGCCCGGAATTCATTGCCGGAAAAGAAGACAAAATCAATCCGGAAGAGCTTCATTAAATAGGCATAGGTATAGCCATATCCATTACCCGCTTCGCAAAACGCATCCTTTAGATTTCCTTTAATTTTATGATAACTATATGAATTAGGACTGTTATTAAAGTCTCCACAAATAAGTGTAGGAAAAGGCGATTTATCGATTAAACTCCGTAAAAGATCTGCCTGAGCACCCCTCAATCTGAAATTTCCAGACATTGTTTTAATCGCACTCAACCATTTTACCCCTATATTTTCGGCAGCCAATAGATTTCCTTTCACCTGGTTCCAATTTGTCGTTTGCAAATGGCAAGTTCCAATGCGGATCCTTTCACCTTTAAAGGAAAGATCGGCGAAAATCGCACAATTCGGACGTTCCTCAAATGATACAGTCTGAACCGATTCCAACGGAAACTTGCTTAAGATAGCAAGCTGATTGTTTCCTGAATTGCTTTCCGTCATTATTAAATATGGAAACTGGCCAAATACCTCCTTCAATTCCGACGCCGAACACTCGGCCGGTACCTCCTGCAGACATAACGTATTTACTTGCTGTGATTCAATATAGGAAGCAATCTGTTCCATGGAAGATAAATTATAAATCATTTTGAATTCACGGACATTATACGACGCTAAGCGTATGTCTGCCGTTTCATTCTGTTCCATTGAGTTTACTTGAATTATCTTTGCGAAATAATGAAAGTTGGCCAATAGTGCTATTAACGGACAAATACTATACCAACCACGCCTGTAAAGGCCAATAATAAGGAAAAGCAAATTACCACAGACAAGTGCTGGCAATAACACACCAATCCATTGAAAAAAAACAGTGGTCTGTGGCGAGATAAACAACGCTAAAAAGGACAATGAGGTAAGCAGTGACACGATAACAATTACAATTCTAATTAACGCGCCGGATATACTAAACGGTCTAAATTCAAACTCTTGCGCCATAATATGTTATTTAAACCTGTTCAAATAGGGGAAATTTTATGCTAAAAGTAGCTCCCTCTCCAAGCTCCGACTCGACACTTAACTGCCCATTCATTTGCTCAACTATACCCTTACAAATCGCCAGACCCAAACCCGTACCCTTATCCAACGAGTTAATCTTATAAAACCTATTGAAGATCAACTCATGATTTTCCTTGGCTATTCCTATACCATTATCCTTTACATAGAATTCTATATGATCATCTTTTAACGTATAACCAACATGGACAGCACCTTCTGGCGGTGTAAATTTTAAGCTGTTATTAATAAGATTGACCAGGACCTGAATGACCCGACCACGATCCAGTCTCGCCACGACCTCCCTTTCAGGAATGTCAAAAATTATAGCAGGCTGCTCATCATTGGGCAGAAAACTCAATGATAATTCATTCAATATTCCTTTAAGAGACACATCCGAATTCCTTAGCCTAACTCTACCTGCATCCATTTGTGACATTTCAAGTACGTCGGTTATCAATCGCAGCAACTGGCTACTATTAGCGTTGAGGAGCTCACCATATTCCTTTCGCAATTCAGGATCTGGCGTATCTGCAATAATACTTCCAAATCCCATGATTGCGCTAAGCGGCGTACGGATTTCATGATTCATATTGGAGATAAAGGCAGACTTTAACCGTTCGGATTCCTCTGCTGCTTCTTTTGAACGCAAGAGTTGCTCTTCATAACGTAACTGATCAGAGATATCGCGCTTGATGGTCCAGACAATATCTTCACCATTGCCATTTTTGATCATCAGCGAACTGCATTCTGAGCCGATAATATCAAGTTCTGGATATAGCGTATCACAGCGGTATTGATAATAACCCGAAGCTGAAATGATTTTTTGTACCGATAAATCCCAAGCTTCTTGTGTTGTGAACTCACGCAGACATTCAAAGATTTTTAAGCCAGTAATATCTTCCAGTTCATTAAGACCGTTTTGCTGCCGGCATGCTTTATTTGCGAAAGCCATATTTCCATTTTTATGACATGCAAAAATACTATACGGTGCATTGTCAACAACTGCAAGCACCATTTCAAGTTCATTTCTGTTCTTAATAAAATCACTTACATTTTGCGAAAAACCTTCTATTATATATACATTGTTTTCAAGGCGTTTATCATATTTTGTCGCCCGCACATAGGTTATGGGAGCACCAGATTGCTTTATACGGTATTCAAATGTACTATAATCAATGGAATCATTATGTAGAAATGCCTCCATTCCCTTTCTGTCATCTGGATGGACAGAAGTGAGCAGCTCCGCCAAAGTGATCTTCTCAGGTGTTTCCAGATTCCTTTTAAGTAAATTAGAATAACCATTGTGTGTTAATTCCTGATGTTGCATATCATAGGTCCAATGGCCAATCATGGCGACCTTTCCTACCTCAAGCTGTGCGGTAAGTGCCGATTTAAGACGGTACTTCATATTACTCCTTTGAGTAATATCCCGATACTGACAAATTAAATGTTCGTCATCAAATTTGTGAATCAGAAATTTGAAATAATACATCTGTTCATCTGTTGGAAGATCGTAATTTAGATTGGAGGTTTCCCCTGTTTGACGACAAAATGCAAATTCCTGTTCAATGAGCCTCGATGTCGGTTGAGGCAAAAGGGACAAAATATTCTTGCCAATTACATCGACGTCGGGGTTTAAAATTGGATTATTTGTTTTCATTATTGCATCTACGCAAATGTTATCACGGTTGATTAACAATAACGTATCGCAAGTTATATTCAGTATCTTCTCCAAGAACTTTAAATCATGTAATATTTTTTTCTCCATAACATTCATAGGTTTATTTTCTTTGAGATTTCTCCCACCCGCCAACAAAGCGCCTGCTAAATAAATAGTAAATTCCACGCATCACATTGATGTTCATAAACAAAAAGTAGTACGGGATATAAAATAATTTCGAACTATTGGGATTATTTCGCCGCGCATATCCCAAAGCCGCACAAAGATAGCAGAGACACTGAAGCGCAAAAATGACGTAAAACACATTGAAAGATGATGAACTTCGGTATCCAAGAATGGCCGACAGGGGGAAGAGCGCAAAAAGGGCAAAAGGTGTGACAGACCACCGCAGCACACGATGTGAAATATATTGAAAACTCAGCTTCCCAAATTTAAACACATTTAATAACGGAAGTAACCTTCCTATAGACTGCCATCCACCTGCAGCGATACGTCTTTTCCGCTTTCCTTCTTCTTCCATGTTCAGCGACCCGTACTCGACAGCATAGGCATTCGATGTATAGGCAATCCGATGCCCTTTTTGTGCAATACGCATCGATAGCATAAAATCATCCAACAAGGTATCTTCTTCCATTGAATCGAATAATTCTTTACGCACTGCAAATAGTTCTCCCGCAGCTCCTACAGCAGAATAGAACTCAAAGTCTAGCCTTTTTAGCAGCGATTCATATTTCCAATAAGCTCCCTCTCCTTTTGAAGAAACAGTATCATCACTGCTAAAAGCCACCCTTTTCTCGCCAGAGACACAACCGATTGTTGGATCACTAAATTGGTCGGCAATAATCTTCAAAGCCTCTGCATTCAGCAAACAATTTGCATCGCTAAACACAACAACTGGAGTTTTCACATATTCCATGCCATGATTAACGGCAGCGGTTTTGCCTCTCCTAAGGGGTGACCCGACAATCTCTACCATCGGATACTGCTTCAATAGCTCACGACTGTGGTCGGTACTTCCATCTATAACCCATAGGATGTGTAACTTGTCTACTGGGTAATCAAGTTCAAGGCAATTTGACATTTTTTCAGGGATAATTTCCGCCTCATTATAAGCGGTAATAAATAGCGTCAACGGAGGAAACTGCTTTCCCTCGCTGTTTTGCTCGCCCTCCTTTCTCTGAATGGGGTATGGAAATAACCTAGCTAGTATAAAAATGACGATAGCATAACCGATATAGGTATATAGCACCAAGAATATACAAGTCCAGAAGACAAATTGAATCATAGGCCTGATAGATTTTAGACAAAAATAGACAATTATTTTTACTGAATCTTGTTGGAATCTTCATCCTGGTAATGCTTTTTCCCTGAAAATAGCCCACCCATGGATGTTATTGCTTTACGCAACCTGACAAAAAAGCTATTTGCAAGAGATCCGTCGGCAGCGATTGTATTCTGTCCCGTCATCGCCCGCGCTTTTGGACTTCGAATAAAATGAATCTTTCCATAGGCCTTAAGTCCCAAAGCCATTGACCCGTCTTCGCCACGTTTTATATCTGTCCTAAAATTAACCTTTCGCCCCAGCTCGGTCTTAAAGGAAAAGACCATCCCCCGCACGCACAATTCAGGCCTTTTTATAAATTGCAGGTTCAGGTAAATATCCCGAAGTGCTTCATAAAACCAAAGCAAAGTCCTCGACTGCCCAGCTCGGGGCAAGAAACTCCACAAACTACATGTGGCGGATATCCCTGGCCTATCTAATACTTTCATATGCGTTTCAGCATAACTTGGGGGATACATGGTGTCTCCATCTACGCAAAGTATAAATCTGCCCCGTGCTTGATCAAGACCACACTGTCTAGCAAAGCCCGGACCCTGCTTTAGTTCATTGTGATAAGTCACACCAAGTCGTTTCAAAATTGATTCTGTTTGATCCGTCGAATTATTGTTAACGACAATTAATTCCATGGGCAAATAACAATGCTGTTCTGCTAAAGACCAGAGACATGCCAAAAGCTTCTTTTCTTCATTATAGGCGATGACCACAATACTTATAATCGGGTCAAAACTTGAAGAAAGTTCGATCTGTGCCCGAACTTTCTCGATAACATCATTATCTACAGACCCCACTTCTTGGTCATAGACCTTCGCATATTGTGTATACCATTTAGCCATCCTAGCGTCAATTATTTTGTTAAAACATTAAATTGCTTGCAGCACTTTATTCATCTGTTCGGCCCATGATAAGTCCAAAATACTATTGCGAATACAGGCTGGGTCAAATTTTTCCTTTTTTAAAAATTCCAGTATTTTAGTGATATTAATAGCGGACTCATCAGGACCCGCTTTAATCACATACGGTCGGCCGTCAAAATCAGCATCAGTTTCCGAATAGATAAAGGGAATTCCACGCGCTGCATATTCTCTATTTTTTAAGGTTTTTATGACCTGTATACCACTGCGATGACGGCCTAAACTACCGATTGCAAAGTCTGCCAGATTAAACATGGCATCCAATTCGTCACCCCAAAGCGGGCCATGTAAGACTACCTCTTGCTGAAGATTGAATTGCGTTATCGGCTCCAAAATAGATGAACGTTCACGTTCGCCGCTGAATCGGCCAACCAAGTGAAAAATGACTTGGCAATCAGGGTGACTTTGTTTATAAATACCAAGTCCGCGAACCAGTCGATCAAATCCGTGCCAATAATGTATTTCCGCAACACCAAGCAAATGGATAATTCGTTTTTCTACTCCTTCCTGTGGTTTACGAACTGGAATGGCACTGAAGTCTATCCCATTGGAGATACGTATCGCTCGCTGCCCAAAAATTGTTCGGGCATCAGAAAAAGTCACCAAAGCGTCCAATTGCTTTGCAAGCTTTTTACGATAAAGACGATCGATTGCCAATTCGAGGCGCATGCGCAAGGTTACATATTCCTGATCATAAGGATAAGTCGGAATCTCCAATAACACCTTTGCGCCCGAAAGCCGCATCATCTTCACCATGTTTAATGTGAAAGGATTGGCATTATGGTCAGACCGGATATAAATCAGTTGGAACTTATTTTTCCGTACGTATTCTGAAATCGCCCGATAGTCTATACGTTTACGTATTTTTGCTATTGGACCTCTACCGAAATCCATAAGAATCTCGTCTCCGATCTTCCATACACGTGATCCATTCCTCTCTACAGTGTAATAACAAAGCTGCACATCGACGCCATTGGATTTCAAACCATTAATTTGACCCCATATTTTTTTACTTACACCATTATGTTCACTAAAACCATGGAATACTAAAAAAAGTACCTTATACGATTTATCTTTCACTGGAACCTTCACGTTCGATTGTTGTTAAATACTTTTGCTGCTGGACTGGAAAATACGAAAAGAATATCAATACAAGAAAAAATGATCAAAATGCTTTGATTAAAATGCGTAGTAAGCTATTTTAATCTTGTTAAAGTGATGACTTACGTAAAAATGCCAACAGCAGATTGCGATACCCTCCGAACCAAATCATTAATATCATAGAAAAAACATAGATACCTGTTTTGAGTGCTAAGCGAAACCCCAAACTATCGGGCAACTGGTAACCTATGACCAAATGAAAAATGAGCCCAAGTAGGAGTGCAAAAAAGATCGGGCGCCATAGGCCATAAAAAAAGCCAACCATACTCCGTTTGAAAACCACGCGATACATTAGCCAGTAGGCCTGTACAAAATTGACACTAAATGTAACCAATAAACACATGGCCACTGCGTCAATACTTTTAGCGTAAAATACACCAAATAGTATTCCCGCAACATTTAATACGGCCGAAAACAAACCGCATATAAACAGACTTTTGGTATCACCAGCTGTTTGGAAAATGGAGCCCGATGAGGATAGTATCAATTGGATCCCGACCGTTAGACTCAATATTTTAAAGGAAGGAATAGCTAATCCCCACTGCGGTCCAAAAAATAATAAAATGAGTTCTTCAGCCGAAAAAAAAAGGAAAACAGAAAGCGGAAATCCGATCAGCGACAATAAACTGGTTAATTTTAGATTTGCCTCATAAAGATATTCATTATCCTTTCCCTTCTGACTTAATATCGGATGGATTACCGGTGTAATTACCTGCGTAATATTCTGAAGTGGCAGGGACATTAGTCGATAAGATTTATCATAGAACCCCAGCGGTACCATGCCCAGGTATTTACCAATTAATAGGGTATCCGAATTTCTGCTGAAATAGTTGATAATATTAAATAAAAACTGAAAAATAGAATAAGAAAATAAAGGCCGAAGAGGTTGAAATGGAAAACGTAGGCTAAATTTTAATGGATACTTTAAATATGAAATAATAAAAATCAATAGTGATGAGAATATCGGATTTAAGATAAGCGCGTAGACCCCCATTCCTTTAAAGGCAGCAATTATAGATAGACCGCCGCCGATAATTTGAACAACCAAACTTCGTAAAGCGATCGATTTAAATAACCTATCGCGAAAAAATAAGGCATTAGGAACTACGGTAATTCCCGAAAAAAATAGGCTTAGCGCCAGTAATTGGCAGATTGGTTTCAACTGGGGCTGTGCATACCATTTTTCGATAATTTCAGCAGACAAAAAGAATAGTACTGACAAAGTGATAGCAATATATACAGAAAGGGAAAATAAATAGCCTAATACCTTTCGATCCAGCTCTTTGTACTGTATAACTGCAGGAGACAGTCCGAAATCGGCTATTAAATTTAGGAAAGCAATGGCCACCGTAGCTATGGCCACTACACCAAATTGATCTGGTGCGAGCAATCGTGCTAAAACTGCGGTAACGACCAGCGAAATCACCAAATTCGCGTATTTGGCCAATGCCGTGAAAAATACTCCAGAAACGATTTCCTTTTTTATGTTATCCATGCAAAAAGCCTTTCTTAAACAGTAGAACTCCCATAGTTTTAAATGAAACATATCTTCGCCAATGCTTCAAAACCAAGAGAAATACTTTCGAGCGCTCAGCGATCGATAGCACATGTGCTTTCCATACCACTGCGTCCAACATACGATGCAGATACAACTCAATAATTTGTCTGCTATCCGAATGCTTTTGCCCATACTTCCTCAAACGCAGGGCAACTGTGAAGTAACATGTTATATTAAAAAGCTTTAATCGGCTTGTCATAATGGAATCCGGCCTGACACGCCGCTGAAAAAATTGCTCTGGAATATAAGCAATTCGAGCTGCCGCTAGATACAATAAGACTGTAAATAACTCATCCTCATGCACAATACCGGGTTCAAATCCAAATCCATTACGATCAAGTATGTCTTTACGAATTAAATACATACAAGCTGAAGAGAAGAAGTCATTTGCGTTCAGTTGCTGTTGCAATGCGTCCGGCCCACTTAAAACAGTATAAGCCGGCATTTTTTGTCGGGAATAATTAAAATCATTTAGTATTGAGCTATCCGAATTATCCGCAAAAACCGAAGCATCAAAATAAACAAAATCGAGGTCTTTCTTTTCACAATAATCCAAACACATGGATAGTGCATCTGCACGCAGCAGGTCATCACTATCCATAAAATAAATATACTGGCCGTTCGCAAGAGAAAGGCCTCTATTTCTGGCAGCAGATAGACCTTGATTTTCCTGGGAAAATAATTTGACACGGTTATCACATGAACTCCATTTTTCCAGTATGGAGAGACTTTGATCGGTCGAACCATCGTTGATTAATATAAGTTCAACATCAGCATATTCCTGATGAATAATACTCTGTATAGCCT
The DNA here is from genome assembly GCF_031455655.1 of Sphingobacterium sp. 2149. NCBI lineage: Bacteria > Pseudomonadati > Bacteroidota > Sphingobacteriia > Sphingobacteriales > Sphingobacteriaceae > Sphingobacterium > Sphingobacterium sp. 2149. The sequence goes on from NZ_JAVDTD010000002.1 coordinate 68,443, forward strand.
GATCAACATACATAGCTGTATTATAAACAGGCATTATAATGCTAATCAACGGTCTTTCATTCATGGTTTGATCCAGACATTAAGATTAAAATCGTACTTTTTCACAATTTTTGCGGGGTTTCCAACGACAACACTATATGGCGGAACATCTTTTGTTACCACGGAGCCCGCACCTATAACAGCATGTTCACCTATGTTAATACCTGCTAAAATAACGACATTCCCGCCGATCCAGACATCGTCAGCAATCGTCACTTGAGCGGTGCTGACTCCTTGGTCTGCAATAGCTTTGGTCACATCTTGATATGCGTGGTTTAATCCTGAAATAAGAACATTTTGACCGATATTCACTTTATTACCAATCGTCACTGGCCCTATGATCGTATTCGAAATTCCTATTCGACTATTGTTGCCGATAAACAAGTCGCCGACAGCGTTATTCAATACAGCAAATGACTCGACCACGGATCGTGATCCTATAATACATGTACGAAAAGGAACAAGATCCCGTCTTACGCTACGATAAATGACTGAACCAGCCCCCCGTTTAACATAAAATAACTGCAGCATGCGAACATACCAGCGCGGCCGTGTACGCACAGGATTCATGATAAACCAGTGCAGTAAGCGCTTAAATTTAGGATGATTATGAATGTACGCTTTCATATATTGCTAATGTATGTTTCCCTGTATGTTGCCAACTGAAAGCTTCGCTTCGCGCCAAACCTTTACTAACAAGCGAGCTATATAACTGCGGTTCATCTTCCAATTTCAACATGCCTGCTGCAATGGATTTGATATCCATCGGGTCTGTATATACCACATTATCCTCGGCTACCTCAGGAATAGCAGATGTATTGGAAGTAACTACAGGTGTGCCACAAGCCATAGCTTCAAGCAACGGAAGTCCAAAACTTTCCCGGACCGAAGGATACAAAAAAGCAAAAGCACCATTGTAAACCTCAACCAATTTGTCATGAGCTATGTATTCTTCGACTACAATAAAATCTTTTATTGTCAACAGATCAAGTTCTTTTAATAGTTTTTCCAAATATATGTGATCTAAATCGGCTAGGAGCAACCTTTTTTTGTATTTGCTTCTCTCCAAATAAAAAGCATAAGCCATCAGGGTATTCCTCAGGTTTTTTTTGGGATCGGTATTACCTAAAAGAAGCCAAAAAGCCCCCTTCTCAAGCTTTAAAAATGTGCTTTCTGAAGGTATATCCATCGATTTAAATCTTGAACTTACACCATTATAGACCGTGATAATTTTTTTATGTAGATGTGGAAAGGCCGCTTCGATATTTCTTTTCTCAAAGTTAGAGACAGTGATCACGGTATGAACCTTTTTCAATACACGCGGCACGACCCAACGCCTATAGATACGTCCCAAATTTTGGTACATGGACGAATTACTACCAATCTTTTTCTCCATAAAGATGATATCGTGTAACGTAAGTACCAGTGGAATAGATAACCCCAATGGGGCAGTATTGGAGGTACAGTGCAGGATATCCGCATTGCTGGTTTTAATAAGTTTAGGTAAGAGAAGTTGCTCCCAAATAAAATAATTAGAGCTTTCCAAAACTTTAATCTCAAAATTTGCTGAACCTTCCAAACAGCGGTCCTCTCCCGGTCCGACAGCAATAATATACCGGTTAAAGGTATCCAACTTTTGAAGCGCACGGATTACTTCCAAAGCCACAAAATCCATTCCGTGTTTATTAAGGCGAAAGATTCGTTGTGCCTCAATTACTATAGTCTTCTTTTTTTTCGCCATGCGGTGTATGCACAAAAGTATTACGTCCCGATTTGATTCCCATAAAGCTACGTAAGATTGCCATAAAAATAAATGGTAATTTTAAAAAGCAGAGCAGAGTCCTCTTCGTATAAAATTTATTTGGTATGGCTAGAGCAAGTGACACGATAAACAAGCCATAGAGTATAAGCCATTTATAGGCCAATGCTGGAGCTACCAAATAGACGATACAGCCCAAAATAGGAACCATTCCGAGCAAAATAATACGGGGTGGAATCGACCATTGGATCAGTTTGTCGAGCATAGGCCAGTTACGGGTACGAATTATTGTGCGAAATCGCTTCAAAGTAATCAAAAAAGTGTCAATTTGAGCAGCAATCCATCTTTTTCGCTGATTGGACAGATCGCGACGGTTCTGTACTTTCTCGTCTAGTACATACACATCTTCCAAATACACCGTAAATATTTTATCTAAGAGCAAATAATACTCCAGCTCTTTATCCTCACCCATGGAGCTTATTTTAGCCATCGTATTTTTAAACCACTTAATTTCAAACAACATGCCCGAGCCCGTCAATGCGGCGGGTAACCCCAGGTTCACATGCCCCTGCCTAAAAATTGAATTATTTATTTCCTCACTGATCCCATCCAGATAGGCCGTATCGGTATTGCTGTTTTTTGCTATGCGATGTGTTTGGATGGCAACCGCGCCAGATGCAAAGCAATCGTTGACAAGTGCTAGATAATTTGGAGAAACTAAATTATCAGCATCCAATATAACCACGCCATCAAAATCTTCTTCTTTGATAACGTTCATTGTCAGATTTAGAGCAGCGGCTTTGGATCTTTTTTCATACGTAGGAATAAGTACTCGAACGCCTAAATCTTCAAGTTCCTGGTTTGTCTCTCTCGTCATACTATCAGAAACAACGATAATTTCGAAAAGCTGTTGAGGATAGTCTTGTTTTAAAAACGAGCGTATGCTATCAACGATTACTGCATCCTCTTTATATGCTGGAAATATAATAAGAAATCGATGTTGAATATTCGATCGTTCAAAGAATAATTTATTAGGAATGCGATAACCGACTGAAAAAACAAAGAAATACATGATCCAGACCAGGAAAGGAATAAAAATCAATGTTTCAATAATAAACAAAACCGTCTCCATCAGCTTAGATTCTTTTTAGAAAATAATTTAATCCCAGACCATGTCCCTGAACATACTGCACCAATATGACTCCACATACCCGAAAAAACAAATTTAATCAATCTTGTACTATTCGCTATCCCAATAAGATAAAAAACAGCCAAAATCCGGCTTATCCCCGACCTATTTCGATAAGCAAATAACAAGCGGTTACGTGTCAGATAAAATGTTTTTAATGGGGAGTCCTGGCCCGTGGAAGCGCTTTCTTTATGATAGATATGGGCAGCTGCAAAATACACTAATTTATACTTTTTGTTGATCCGACAGCTCCAGTCCAACTCCTCATAGTAAAGAAAGAAAAGCTCCGACATCATACCAATTTCTCTGATAATTCTGTTGGGTACCACCATAGCTGCACCATGCAAATAGGGGATCTCGATGCTTGTATCATATTGACCTTTATCCATTTCCCGATAACCGATCTGTTTATTACGTAGGGTAATTGATGTCAGCGGTGTACAGCCGGCAAATTGGATCATTCCCTTGGGTTGATAATACATTATCTTAGGTGAAATTCCACCTACTTGTGAATCTAGCGCAAATACTTCTAACATGCCCAAAATTTCGCTATCGGCGTTTTCTGGAAGCAGTGTATCATTATTTAAGAAATAAATAAATTCGCCAGTAGCTATTTCCAGCCCCAAGTTATTTCCTCCTGCAAATCCCAGGTTCATTCGATTATAATAGCCTTTGATATTAGGAAATTGATGTTTGATCAGACTATATTCATCTTTTAACGAACCATTATCGATGACAATAACCTCATATGCAAAAGATAGTCTTGCATTCAGAATACTTTCTAATAGGGAAATGGTATCAGCCAATCCATTATAATTGACCGTTATGAAAGATATTTTATACGGTTCTGATGTCATCGCTCAGTTTTTTGTCCAAATAAGGCGAAAGCATAATAACCCCCATTAGAATGTATACGGTCTGCCCAGTAGGCATTTGATGGAGCACTTCATTTGCATAGCCCGCGACCATAATTCCTGCGAGACCAGATGTAGCCGCCATCGCAATAGACTTGATCCGCCTATCTTTCAGTCGAAAGAGCACGTAAAATGTGCCATATCCCAATATCGTGAGACATAAAATAATATAGCAAAAAAGACCGAAGATCCCCGTTTCTACCCATATAAAAACGAAGGAAGAATCTGTTGCGATACCATGTATTGCATCTCCTTCATTCGCATGTTTAGACCCGCCCAATCCTATACCAAACGGATGGTCGCCCATAAAGGTTCGCATTTTTTTCTGGTTCTCCAAGCGAACATTAAAGGAAGCATCCTTTGAAAAAGAGAAAGCTGTCCGCATACGACGGATATCGGAACTGCTATTGCCAATGGTCGTTAAATTAAAGAAAGCAAAAGCCATTATTAATAAAGAAAGACCAAAGATTATCCACTTCCACTCCTTCACAAGAATAATGAAAAAAGCAAAGCCTGCAAAAGGAACAGCAATAGCGGCCCTTGTCCCGGATATCATTAGCCCGTAAGCCGCAAAAGCGACAACAAAAATATAAAGAAAACGTCTTTTTGCCTGCTTCTCATAAATAGCTAAGATCGTAAAAACTACCACAGCCAAGCCCATATGGCAGCCAAAGTTTGCTGCATCACTGAAGAATGAAAAGTAACGGATCCCACTATAAATAACATGCGTATGAGCGCCGAATGTATATAGCCAAGCAGACTCGAATCGGTCTAAACCAATATATTTTTGGCCTATCGCCTTTAAAGCTCCCAATAGAACAAGTATACCCCAAACTCTAAAAAATAAACGCAATTTGGGAATGTTATCCAGACTAATAAAAACCAATAATTGAAATAAGACAATATGCATTCCAATGCTACGGACCGTCGTAATCCAGTTTGCAAAAGTGGACATAGGATTTACAATTTCCAACATGCAATATAGCATCCAAAGGATGGAAAGCAGGAGAAAAGTATTAAAGTAAACCTTGCCTAAGGGATTTCCCCGAATAAAATGTAAAGCTAATGAGAGAAAATTGAATAAGATCAAAAGATCGAGTATGACGCCTACGGGAAGTGGAAATGTAATATAACGCCCAAAACCCATCACCAGGTAGGATACAATATACAGAAGAAAGAAACAACTTATTGGTGAAGATAACAGGACCATAATAACCAACAGAAATACCGGCAACATATAGAACGCCATAGCCATTGACACACCGGCAAAAATAAAAATGCAAGTTCCTGCCAATCCCCCGAGTATGAGGAAAAGCAGGAGCAAATGCCGACTGGTTATCATCGATTTTATATGATCATACTGCATCATATCCAACTATTTTCCCAGCGATGTCAGACCAAAATTACCCAATTGATATTCCAGGCGTCTCAAAAAGGTAAACGGAGGCAACATTCCTGTAAACTCTTCCACAACATATTTTTCAGCGTTCATCAGGCAAATTACGATTGGTTTACCGGCAGAACGTTGCAATAGATCTGCGAACATCAACTCATCTTCTGTTTTCCATACCGAGTCAGCCCTTAATACCAATAACGTAGCCATCCCCCGCTCTAGAAATAGAGAAGGGATAGGACGCAATGCCATAGAGCCATGCTTGACTAATGAAATATCATAATTACCGAGTTTTTCAGCCCAGGCACCATCCACTAAATATTCCCTCGATTCTGCACTAAAATCAGTTCCTTCTTTATAGGCCAGTACATTAATACCCAATCCCTGCCAGTAGGCTGTTAAAATGTCTGTCAGTGAGCCCAAATCTAGTGTTGAAGAGAACTTGACGATATTGATAAAATTTATAGGATTTGCGTTGTTGTAAAAACCATATAATCTATTGGCCAAAACATGGATCGCTCTTTCTTCAATTTTAGTCTGTTTGACACCACTTTTCCCAAGCTTAGGTAGCGCTGCAATCACTTTTCCTTTTGTAATCCGTTCGGTTCGTGTTTTATCCCTTAGCGTACGGTCAAAAAGTTCAATAATAAGTAATATTCCAAGTATAAATGCCACAGTCCCAAAAAAGACAGCAAATACAATCAATTTTCTGCTATGCGGAAGTGCATTTAACGGAAAGCTTGCCGGGTTGATCACTTTTAGCGTAGCCGAATTCATTTCCAAGCTCTTTAATCTCAACCGAGCGGCATTTAAACTGGATAAGATTGACAAATAAGACTGCTCGGTAAAGGATATACCACGTTCCTTACGTTTTAAGACAGAGCCAATAGGTGAATATTGGGTGTATTTATGATCCAGTTCCTGCTTAAAATCACGGGCGACATTAAGTTCCGCCTCCGAGCGTTTGAAACGTAGAAGTTCTTCTACCCATTGCTTTACATAATTTGCATTTGGATAGCCGTTTTTAGTATATTTTTCCGCTGTATATTGATCCATAAACGAACGGAAGCCCTTCTCCTTTTGATCCAATTCATGCGACAGTACATCTAGATCAGCTCCGCCCTGTTTTTGCTTAAGAGAATCTACACTCAACGTCCGTATCTTTGAAATATTATAGTTGATGTCTGCAATCTGATTCATGCGTGCCAAAAACTCCGTATTATTTTTGATCGCACGCATATTGGCATCCATTCCCGACTCCAATTGTTTTATAGCTGCTTGTGCACTGTTATAAACAAATAAGACATCCTGATGTCGTAGTTCATACTCTTTATCCAATAAAGCAATTGCTTCCGTCTGTTTATCGTAATTGATCACCCGGTTTTCAACGTTATACATTGTCAAAGAATCTTCCTGTCCGCGAAGTTCCCGGCCTATACGTTCAAGCTCAGCCTCGAAATACCGGATGACATTGTTGGTACTGCCGAATTGCAAATTGGTATATTCGATCGCAAAAACTTTACTCAAAATATCCAATGTCTGAAAAGCAACCCCTGGATCGTTTGCCTGATAGTTGATCTGTAAAATATCGCTATTGTCTACCCTGTTGATCTTAATATTTTCGCGGAGAGCATTATAGCTGAAATAAGGATGGTTCCAGTTGAAAAGACCGTAGACAAAATTATTGCGGTCTGCTTTCTCATATTTTTCCAGATTCTTTACCGTATTCTCTTCCGAACTTTTGTCAATCAACTTCTGTACGTCTTTTGGGGTAATTGCGACGAGCTCCTTATAATGTTTTGCGGTAATATATACATTATCTTTAGTGGGATCACCGTGAATCATAAGCCGTGCATAAAGCTGCATGGAAAGCCTTTTGATCGTTTCCTTCGAATTAATGGTATTGATAATATTCTGGATCGAATTGTTTAATACGTTCCAGTCTTGCGAAGCATTGGATTCGCCCGGATCACTTCCATAACTTGAAATAACACCTGTATAGATTGTAATATCAGTCTTATACTGCCGGTCCATTTGACGAGTCAGGTAGATCGCCAGCAAGGCAAAACCTAGCGGCAAAATCAACAGCCACCACTTAATTCTGAAAATGGCCCGAAAGATATAATGGAAAATATTCATGATGCTATTGGCTTATAATTTTTGTCTTACTCAGGATTTCTAAGGTAAGGATTTCATTGGTAATAATAGATTCGTTGGTTTTCAGAATTTCATAAGCCTCTGTCTCCAACTTCTTTGCTGTATTAAGATCGCTTATATTTGCATTGCCTGACTTAAATTCATTCTCAGTCATTTTGTAATTCGCTAAGGCGATATTGTAATCTTCAATTTTTTTCTTGAGTGTAGAAAGAGCTGTTTTTACTTTCGTATAGGAGTTGACGATACGGATCCGTTGCTCATCAAGCCATTTGTCCAATTCCAGCTGCGTAAACCGCTGTTCCATCTTCTGACGTTTGATTTTATTGCCTCGATCGAAGAGATCATCCAAAGGAATATTCACTCCGGCAGTTCCGTAATAGGAGCTTTGGGTTACGCCAGAAGACTGATAAAAAAGAGGAGTATATTCATTCGTAAACGCTGAATTAATCGCGATATTGCCATACTGCCAAGATCCACCAACCCTGAAATATTTTAACCAGCTTCTCTTTTCTGTTATCAACTGATTAGCCTGAGCCTCCATTTTTGCCTCGTACATTTCCACTCCTGGACTTTGCTTGGCATTTTGATAAAGGATTTCCAAAGGCGGAAGTTTAAGCTTTGTAAAATCAACCATATCCGTTGGGTCCATCACAGATTGTGCTTTTAGCAATAGGCTTGCTGTAACTAAATTTAACAGCAAAAAAGCCCTTTTAAGCAATAAGTTCATCGAAATTAATATTTATGTTATTAAACATCCGCCTTTTGGATGAATGCGGAAAAAGTCTTATACAATATTTTTAAATCCATCCAGACCGAATAATGCTGTGCATAGTCAATATCTAGTTTTATTCTTTCCTGATCGGACATACTTCCATTATCGCCCCGCTTTTCTACCTGCCATAGGCCCGTTATACCTGCCGGAGCCATAAATCGCTCAACGCTATCGTCTGTCGTCAGCATCTCGGCTTCATAGAGTGGCAAGGGCCTATTTCCCACAATAGACATATCACCTTTAAGTACATTAAACAACTGGGGCAGTTCATCAATGCTATATTTACGTAGAATACGCCCTACCTTGGTTACACGTGGATCTTTCTCAAGTTTAAAGAAAGCCGCTTTTTTTTGCCTTCCAGCGCTATCAGAAATTTTTACAACACGTTCATCATCAATAAGTACATCACGTAGCTCATCTGTCGTAAAAAGTTGCGCATCACCATCGCTTATCATAGTCGCGACAGTGCTACGATTAACGCTCAACGATGCATCCGCATATTGATTAAGCGCCATATATTCCTTTAGACGCTTGTCAGCATCCGGGTACATGGATCTGAATTTATAAAAATCAAACATACAATAGCCAGATCCTATCCGTTTCGACTTATATACTGCCGAACCTTTACTTTCCAATTTGATGGCAATATAAACGACTGCCAGTATCGGGGAAAGTAGGAGGATTAAAATCGAAGAAACTGCAATATCAAACAATCTTTTTCCCAGCGGAATTCCTATTTGAGGAAAAGAAGTGTTTGCTGTTTCAAATTTTTCAGTCTGCGTTGTCGCCTCAAAATATAGCCTTATGTATTTTCTAATTGACTCAAAAACATCTGCATTGGCGCGTGGACTAATGGTATTTGTGATACCAGCCTCAAAATAAGATTGTTTCTCAAAACGTGAAAGATCATTTCCAATCAAGATCAATAATGTATCTTTGCCATGTTGGACAAGCTTTTTCAACCGTGATAAGTCTTTACTTAGACTTTTACTTTTTTCATAGAATATTACAGAAAAAAACTGCCCTTCTTGTTCTTGAAAATACATATCCATGGCTTCAAATGAATCAAAAAACCTCAAGTCAACACCCAAGATGTCTTGGACTTGTTGATGAAAACAATCAAAAGTTTCGAGATTATCGCCAAAGTATATATAATCGCTATATTGGGGCATTATTTTAATGCTTTTTTAATCCGTAATTTTAACTCAAGGGGATTAAATGGTTTTAAGATAAAATCATCGGCACCAGCTTCGAGCAGACTGATACGTGTATTGGAATTATCCTCACCAGACAAAAAGATAACCGGAATATTCTTTAGAAACTCGTTTTGCTTAATCATAATGAGCAAATCGTATCCATTCATCTCCGGCATGGTATAATCCGATAAAATTAAATCAACACTGTTCCCTTCCTTCAGCCAATTATAGGCGTCCATCGCATTACTAAAGAAACGAAAGTCATAATCTGCACTTAAATAAAGTGTAATTAACTGACCAATTGCTGGTTTGTCATCAATTATTAGAATCTTTTTTTTCATGACGTCTTTAGAATATAATGGTTTAGGCGTATGGATTGCGTTATTTAGGCGATCTCCATATACCAGAGCATTCGTTCCTATTAGACTTACTACTTTGGTACATGGAGATATTGCTGTTTTTATTATTTCTTATGCAGATACCAATCTGTATTTTGAATACCACTACTTGTTGCCCAAGACTCAAAGAGCGGATACGCAGCGGTAATAGCCTGTCCTTCGGATGGATACACAAAAGAAACAGGAACTAACAAACCAAAGGGCTCATTCGCTTTTGTCTTAAATGGATCCGTAGCTGACAGCAGGCTACCTGTTTCCTTTAACACCAAACTTTTATTGATTTTATCGGTCGCTTTATAACCAACCAGGTGCACCTCATTTCGGCCAGCAAGGTTTTGATTGAAGTTGACAATAAAGGCATTTAATGTGCCATAGGTAAAATTATCTATTGGTGTATTAAACTCAACAGTTACGATCACCTCTACTGGTGCATATTGGCCCGATTGAGTCGAGATAAAACGTGTATCCGACACACCAAAAGCTTTATGCGCGTCGTCCCATAATGGAAGCACTGCATACGTTTGTCCGGATTCCGTACCATTTGCTCCGAGAGGCAAGGCAGTACCAACCAAATCTTTGCGAGAATACGTCACATTTTTGACATTTCCTGTTGCGATACCATCAAGCTGTACTGCGGTTGAAAAACGGATCGAAGCACCAATCGAACGCAATTTCGCTTTCAGAGCCACTTTTGTCACCTTATTTGCGGTATTTTGATATTTGGTGATGTTCATATCCAACACACAGTCATTCATATCGTAATCACCTTTACTCGGCCATTTATCCTCAAAGATATAAGAATACGTTCCTAAATTAACTTCAGTTACGGTTTGGTCTGTTGGATTACCACCTGAAGAGTTATTTCCGCCAGCGTTACAAGAAGTCCCCGCAATCACCACTGTCGATTTATCGTAAGGGACCAATTTTGCTGGACTATTGATTACATAATAGGTGCTCCATTGAGCATTAGCAGTATGATCTGAGCAAGCCACCTCTAAGTTGCCACCATAGGTAATAGCCATCCATTGATTATTTACATCAACCTTTTTCAGACGGGCCAAAGCCTGACCTGAACTTGGTCCAGTCATGGTGCTCGACTGGCTGTTAAATTTGGCCAGGGTATTGACATCTAAAATAGACGATGCGGCCAAATTAATTTTTGTGCCCCCCGCATCTAATTTATCTAAACTCAATAAAGCTCCTTGAGAAACCGAAATAGTTGCTCCATTGGTTGTTAATGAATTGATCACCGTATGACAAACAGCTTCCAAAGTCGCATTGGTCAAAGTCGCATTCTGTACAGTAAGAGTCCCCTCATTGCGCACGACTGTACCGTTTGTCGTACTGCTCAGATTTTGGATTGTCGCTACCCCATAATTGGTAAAGTTACCATTTGTGATATCCGCTTTATCAGCTGTAAGAGTACCATAGTTCACATACAAGGTATTGTTTTTTGTTTCCATTTTGGAAAGCGAAGCCGATCCATAATTAATAAAGCCTCCCACTGTGTTCTGCGTTACATTCACGAGGTCGATAGAACCCGCCTGCATAATATACAATCCATTATTGCTTCCAAGGTTTAGCTCAAAGCTTGTATTTTTCCAAGATCCCTGAATGTAAATCTTCACATTACTTGTACCGTTGTTAGCATCGATCTTACCTGTAAAAGTAACACCAGATTTGACTACATAAGATTTATTCGACTCGACCGAAATTGTCGAGTTGCCCGATAGCGCGATCGCGTCCGAAGGGACCACTACTGGTGTAGCTTCAACCGCTGCTGCCTTTAAGCTACTACTAGCCAACGCACTCGTCGTGGTCGCAGCACGCAAAACACTCGCTTTGCTGCTTGATCCCGCTTTCGCACCGTCGACAGTGATTGTATTTTGTTGTCCAACTTCAATCATGCTGATAGCCGCAATACCCAGAGGACTAGTTTCTCTCAAATAGACATATTTCGCAATTGTCGGAATCATCAGCTTGCCAACAAAATCCTGACCTGATTTAGCCTGACCGGCAGCCAGCAAATTTGCTCCACTAGACAAAGTCGGATCATTATCAAAAATCTCAACCCGATAAAAATATTTACCGCTAAATTGATCGTCTACAGCAACGCGCACATCCACAGCACGTGTCGAATTCCACATAAAATCAGTTGGCACCTTAACGCCACCAGGAAATAAGGATGAAGAATCGGAGGCCGCAGCAGTGTCGTTGTACAAATCTTTCACTTTTGAACAACTTGCCCCGAAGAGCGTAATCCCTGCAAGACCCACCAAGAAGAGATTAAAGCTTTTTATGTTATACATAATTAAATAATAATAGATCAATATCAAACAGCTCTATCGGTTGACCGAAACAGGACTTTAATATTTGGCTTATATACAATACTATTAATGCCGAACTGCTTGAAGCAAAGATATAACTAATTTTAGTGAGTAGATGACAAAATGCGCAACTCCAGTATAAATTGCAAATCTTGTAGCGGTTCAACTACACTGTCGCATAACAAACTACAAAATTAGGTTATAGCAACAGAAAGATAATAAGTTAGGAATATTATCCATGCCAACGTTTACGGTACTCAGTTGGCGTCAAGGCCGTTTCTTTCAAAAAGAATGTACTAAAGTTATTAACGTCTGCATAACCGAGTTCCCAAGCAATCTGCTTAATACTGAGTGATGATTCGGTAATCAGCTTTTTACTCACTCGAAGCAACTCTTCGGTAATCAGTTCTTTTGGCGTAGCCCCCAGCAACTCTTTCGTTAAGTTAGTTAATTTTTTAGTTGCGATATTTAGCTCTTCAGCATAGAAAGCTACACGTTTTTCTTTTTTTACATACTGCTCCACCAACTCCTGAAAACGCCTTACGAGCTTAATATCTTCACTCTGTCCCACCAGTTCATCCGACTGTCTGTCTTCAGCATATATTGCCGCCAAGAGTACAATTTGCTTAACAATATTGTGAGCCAAATCGCGATATATCACCTGATTATAATTCTGCTTGGATAGCTTAAGTTGCATACCCACAAATTCATAGTAGGTCGCATATTCCATAGGCACACGCAGCACATGGTAGTTATATTCGTTTGTATTAAACGATTTGAAGTTCCGCAGAAACGCAGTATCAACCGCTGTACGGGCAAAAAAGCTTTCCGAAAAATAAATAATTAGAAAAGGTCGCGACTCATCTGGGTTAGCTTCAATTTTTATTCCCCTCGGAATCAAAACCAAACAGTATTCTTCAATTTCCGTAATCTGTTTATTAATCCGCATACTACAACCGCCCTTTGATACAAAAAGAACCACATAATTTTCTTTTGCTGTTGCATCCGTCACCTCCGAAGGCTCCTGCGCTACACCAATGACCCGCTGAACTCCAAATTCCATAATTATTATTTACTGCATATAAGGCCTGACAACCATTTCGTAATGCTGAAATAGGGAGCAATTTAGCAAATAAATCCGGAACACAAAAAAATGCATTTTCAAATCATGAAACGCATTTCAAGTACATTTGCTATATAACATCCCCCTGAAACATCTTCCTAAGCAGGCAATCACTAACTACATTTAGAAAACTACAAAAGGTGTAGCTACAGCAAGAAACAAGTAATGGTTAAAATTGGTTTTGACATGCAGATATATCCGCAAATTGTTTCCTAACCAACTAATCTATCAAGCAAACCTATCACCGCCCCCATCCTTATTTTGCACGACTTGTATTAGCCAGGATATAGAGACCTATATGCATGATAATTTAAAAGATAAACACTTGTAAAATGAACAAAAAAGTAACGAAACCTCCAAAAATCAGCGAATCTAAGGTGAATTTCAAAAAGTATAATGGCACAGAACGACTATTGTTCTAACACGCATAATAATAAGCAAAAAAGAAAAACAGATTGGTTGTCAATACAATTTTTCCTAAAATGAAACAGCACAGAAGAGAATATAGACTATTCAAATTTAAATCAAAAATTATATTATTTTATAAAAGAACAACTAAATAACAATTATTACATAATAAAAAAACCCACCCAGTTAAGTTAAGTGCTGAAAACGCGTATTTATACTTGTCAAGAAAAAATAAAAAACACACTAAAAATATCAACACGAGAAATATATGCCTACAATTACAGAAAAAAAAGACTCAAAGCATTTAAAACAGCATTAATGTTAAAACAAATTAATTACAGAAAAAAAAATAGGTGAAAATAAATCAATAAAGCACCAAACAAAATATAAAACAAGTTGTTCAATGGAAAGTTAGCATAAAGAAAGCTGGCCATATCTGTTTAAAAATGAAGACATATTGCCTTAAAATAATAATTTATCATAAATAACAGATACATACATAACGATGAAGAAAGTTGTTTTATTGTACAATCAACAGAGATTTATAAAAAGTTTACAATTTTTTTTTGCACAAGTTGATATTAAGTCGTAATATTACAATTCGATTCAAAAAAGTACAACTAACATATAAGCAATTAAAGTATTAACAATTAAATTAGAAACCAAAAAAACAGAAAAATAACTAGAAATACCCAGGCTACAATAGCAATATAATTGCCTATACGCAAAGGCAAGCCGTTAGATCCTAGGCATTTCTGAAGATATCAGGGTTAAATTGTCCATTAAATTTAAACCCGCACTAGTAATAGTGCGGAATATCCAAATAATATCATCATGAATAAGAACGCAAAAAAAATGTACGTAGCTCCGTCCATTAAAGAGCACGTAGTTGAACTTGAGCAAGGCATTGCTGCAGGTTCTCAGGCACAACCAGGTTCAACACCACAAACCGACGGTTGGGGAGCAGGTCCAGACGGTACTACTACCGGAGAGGGTGCTTAACGTATGATCATCACATTACTTAACAACACGAAAAAGCACTAAAATGAGATTTCATCTGACTAAAAGAGCTCACTGGGTTGTTGCGATGGCAATGCTAGCAATCCCCGGTACATTAATCACGAGTTGCTCCAAGGACAACAAGACTGAAAATGTCGACAACAAAACAAATGTCCTCACTGTCGCGGTGGGAGGCATCAAAACCAGCGGAAATGATGGCACAGTGAAAGTTGGCTCGGCGAAACCGAGCACAACGACGAGCAAAATCCATTCATTTTCCGATGTAGACATGGTTGTTTCCACTGACAACAATTTACCAACCATTACCAACGATGCGATAGCGGTAAAGCGATCTGGCGGATTAGCCGCGGATGTCGCCCCTGGCGTTACTGAAAATATGGTATCAGGTACAAAATATGTTGTCTATATCTATTCGGGAACAACACTGGTTACCGCCAAACAGCTGGTAGCAGGTACAGCAGGTACTATCGAAGGGCTTAATCCCGCCACATCTTACACATGGATAGCCCTTTCTTACAACACTTCAGATAACGATCAACCTGCACTTACACCAACAAATGGATCGATTGCCCTTGCACAAAATAAAGATGTGCTTTATGCTTCCGGAACAGTAAATCTGGCGACAAATTCAAACATCAATATCCAATTCAGCCATAAGTTTTCACGCATTGGAATTGAATTGAACACCAAAGGGGTTTTTGGTAATATCACAGGTAATCCTACAGTTAATGTTACCGGATTAAACTTAGCCACAGGTAGCATTGCATTGCTTGATGGAACTATCACAGCAGGCGCGAGCTTCACCCCAACGTTAACTTACGCCAACTTTACAAACATCGATCCGGCATTTAATGATGCAAAAATTGCTTACGTGTATACAGTATCTACTGCTGCTCAAAATGCAATTAATGTACAAGTCCAAAATTTAAATATTAGCCATGTCGACGGAAGCCTAGCTCGCACCTATTTTGCTACCGCTTCTAACTTCCCCTTTTCGGTAACACCGCAACTAGGAAACAGTCATCGCTTGTTGTTGAACGTGGTGGAATCTCCATTAGTCACAAATTACGGGGGCCGCACTGTAAAATGGGCTCGGTCTAACCTGTTTTACAGAGGCAACAATGGCAATGGTCGCAACTACGCATTCTATGCAAATAATCAATTGACGGCTAGGGCTAATGGATATTTCGCTTTTGGAAGTATTGTTCCCGGACAATTTGCGACGACCACCACCAATAATGGTGATCCTTGCGCCTTGGTATATCCCGCAGGTCTCTGGAAACAACCGGCTAAAGCAGACTTTACCAATATGGTTCGCGGGGATATTGAAGTAAATCAACTCACGGGTGCATTAGGAGGCCTGGGCCAGGTGGTTGATGCAACAGGAACAACTGGACTTTTAAACATCATTACAAATTTATTGACGAATACAACATCTTTGCTGGTAAATACTGCAGCGCCGAATTCATCTTTAACACCATCTAGTCCATACAATTACGGTCAATACACATTAGCATCTGGTGCAAATGGAGCTCCTACTTCAGGATCTAATGCCTTTGGCGACGTAAATAGCGCTTCTAATAGATTGCGCTTCTACTACAATGGTGAGATTTCAAATGTCAATATCTTGCCCCTACTTGGAAATGGAGGGCTAGCAAATGTTGGTTTGAATGATCTTAGTGTTGACATTGCAAACTTCCAAGTGGCAAACTTAAATCTCCCCTTACTCAGTAGTTACGGCAGAGCGACTACACTTTGGACAAATGAACAAGGTACAAATATCGTCGGCTTAGTAGGCGCGGGTACCTGGGGATATTATGGTAATGCCGGCCGGGGATTAAGCCTAGTTCCTCTTTCATTAGGTACTCGGTTCCATATGGCAAACAATACAGGACAACTTCTCAATGGTGTGAGTGCATTAGGAGCAAATGTATTGAGTACATCATTTAAGAATGTTCGCTGCGTACGTGTAAACTAAAAAATAAGCACAGGATAATTTTTGGAGCTTCGGCGACCAAATGTAGACGGCTAGAAATTCTAGCCGTCTTTTTTTTTTGAAAATGTAGTCTTTAGACTACCCGGAAAATTATTACATGATTTTAGCATTTTTTAACAGGAGCAATTCCGCAATATTTTTTTAAATTTACACCATCAAGTCATTTTTTTTGCGTTCGACTTGATAATATTAATGGATAGAATGGGGCGAAGGCGTTCGCCCCATTTATTTTTCACCCGCCTGTACAGCACCTGCCTTTACATACATCCGACTGATCAAATTCTAAACACAAAATACCCCGGCAGAAAACTTTTCCCTAATGACATCATAGCTTTTCTTAGGTTAGCTTAGTGGTTAAATAAATTTTTAGCCCAGCTACATCTAATCGCTCGCACGAATTTCATCTATAGCAAAAAGCGGCTTACGATGCCGAGAACCTTCAAACCAAGCTGGAAATTCTTGTGAAAAAGAAAGTTTTACCTTTAAAAAACGTGCAGGTTGCGTTTTCAATCCAAATGAAACGGGGTAACACTTTGGACCTTCCCGGATTAAACTGGAATCGATCTTATGCGTTCCGATGCGCCCATAAGATACATTATCGTTTGAACTCTCCACCTTTACTTCATCCGGCAGAAAAAGATAATGTGCTGGATCCAACAGAAAATTAAGATGAACTTGCGCGGGCTGTGATTCCCGCGAGAAGGGAAAGGTAATCTCCACCTCCTTGCCATCAAACAAGAGCCAATTGTAACTGTAATCGATCGTACCAGATAGTCCATCATTCAATGTTGTTTTTCCGTTAGCGGGGAAATCCTGCAAAAATAGCGGTTTGAAAAAGGGATGTACACCCTGCAGCAAGGAAGGCAGATAGGGTTTATTTAATAGTGTTAACCATTGCTTCCGATATTGCTCGAGGCTGCCGTTAACTTCAGCCAACTCGATAGCTCCACCGCGAAGTGCACTGTCCAAAAACAGATCAATCCGTTTCATCCAATTGGGATTAACCATCCACTGATTAGCATCTTTCTTGCTTAAAAAGCCGAGTGGATGCTCTCCATACGCCTTTGCCTGCTCCAACGATGCATACTCCAGACCTAAGGCAATCAAATTGACACGGCTTAACAATTTCGGATCTCCAGTTACCGCTTTCCGCCCGTCATCCACAAGATCTTTATACATTGTCATCTTTTCCGGCCCTAGATATCCACGGCGAGAAAGAATCGGGTTACCGTATATATCGAGAGTGGAGCGACTCGTATTTCGTGCATTCAATAGCTGATTGAGATACTTTTTAATACTTTTTGCAGCTAGACCATAATACCCCTCCAGAAAATCATTTTCAACCTCAATCGGATCCACCTCAGGATTCCACAGACTCTTAGCCTGCACATAACTCGCATATGCAGACATATCACCCAGCGTATGTCCTGATCCGTGCTCAAAAACACCTTTCACCCCATGCTGATGCATAAAGGCAATATTGCCCTGATAATGATCGTACATCGGAAAAGGACTTAAATATGCTGTAAATTGTGTAGTATAATCCCACACAAAAATATTGGAAGAAATTTTTGACCAGTCGTTGAGCTGCCTCCGAAAAGATGCAGCTGTTGGATTATCCCCCAACCCCCGCTCCCGAGTTGCGTCTATCGTACTCAACATCACATAAACATTGGAAGATGGCCTTGTGATTTTGGGAGCTTCCGCAGTATAGCCATAGGCTAACGTTGTAAAATATTTGTCCGGAAATTGGGCTGCCACGCCATTCACAAATCGGATCAGCGTGCCTTGGGGGCCTCCCTCTTCCTGATCGACTTTCCTACAGCGATCACAGGTACAGCCTCCCCTACCATCCATTGGTGCAATAGACCAATAGACCGCATCAGGATGATCAGCAATTGCACGCCGAAAATAGTCTAGTGCAATTTTCTGCACTCCTTGATTTGTCAGGCAGAGTTGCGTTGCGCTACGCTTTCCATTTGTGAAAGCGAAAAATTCAGGGTGTTGACGAAAATACTTCTCTGGTGGTATAATTTTAAAAAAAGAATGCCCCCAAAGGCCCCACAAATCTTCAAATCGATGCAAATGATGCCAATCTAGATATTCACTGTCGGCGGAAGCCGGATAATAGGATTCCCGATAACGTAGTGGCGGCTCATAGCAAAAATGGAAATTCAGAGGAAGCGACAGGTTCGACCGCTTAGGAACCCAAGCTGGCCCTTGATCATATTTCCGTGCACCAAACTGTTTTTCAATAAGCTCATATACACCATAAAGTAAACCTTTCCCTGAACCTCCTGTTAGGTAAATCTGACCTTCCCGAACAATAATTTCAAAACCTTCCCGACCAAGCACAACCTTCTTTCCCATCGCCTCCTGATAAAAAGTATTCCCTATATATACTACGTGTTTTTTCGTCCCAGAAGGGCTCGAAAATATCGCTAACTCTGCGCCAGTAATTCGTTTGACATAATCCTGTAGTACCTGCGCAGCTTTACGCTCCAAAACTGAGGGATGCTCAGAAATAACAATTTCAGTTTCAGCTTTCCTATCCCGTACAATGTCCAGTTGCTGTGCCATACAGCTGCTGATTAAAAACACAGCAACAACAATGAACAAGCTCAGTCTATAATTCGTATCTTTCATCATTTGTCATTAAACTAAACAACAAAATCTTCCGCCCGCTTGTCCATAACAACACAGTGCACAAAAGAAGCTATCGTATCAAGCACCATGCGCAGCCGGCGCAAGTTTTCATAATAAGGTATTCCAAACCGGAGCAAATGCCCAGATTGCCCCTCTATAATACAATGCTTAATGCATTTTATATGGATTTCTTTCTTTCTCAAAAATTCGTATAGCGGATAAGGATCATAAGCGGACAAAAACAGACATACGACCGGAGATACATCATCACCCTTAAAACAATGCGTAATGTCTGCATCGTTCAGAATACTGTCAAGCTCACTTTTAAAATAAGTCGCCAGATAGGTACTACGATCGAAAATAGCTTTTGGTCCAATTTCCCCATAACGCTTTAGACTTTTCCTCAACCTTTCATACAATAAGAAATCCTGCCCCCCTGGAATACTGAAGCCATGTGTTTGCGGATGTTCAAAAAGATGCTGCTTATTCCAGTATAAAGCGCCCAGCCAACGTGCAAATTCCTCTTTGAACCAAGCTAAGCCTCCTCCCAAAGGACCGTGTAGCCATTTATGTGTACTTCCGATCAACACATCAGCATCCCCAAAAGGAAGTTGCTGAATACCCAATGACTGAGCAATATCAAGAATTAGAATTGCATTCGGGACAACCCTTTTTATACTGCTCAGACGCTGCTTATCCTGCATCAGTTGTCCTGTAGGATAATAGACATGCGACAAGAAAACGACATCTGGTTTCATCTCGTGCAAAAATCGCTCAAATTCCGCAGCATCATTAAGGATAACATCAGATACATAAGTGAGCTGATATTCTGGCAATTGTTCAAAGGGGCCAATCCCCCCCGGATGTTCATGCTCACTCGTCAGTACCTGAAAACTTCCCTTCCCATCCACTCGAAGTCTTCGTAAAAGCGCCAATGCCAATAAATTCATCATCTGAGATGTGCTAGAAGTCACATTACAGCGATATCCATCAGATGGAAACAATTGCGCACATTCATCTTGTATGGAATCAAAAGCTTCCCTTCCCAAAGCATATAAAGCGAGTGGACTACCATTGACCTGATAACTAATCGTTTCGAGCTGATCCTGAGGCAAGGTAGCCAGGCAGCCCGGATTCAGATTTACCTTGGTCGAAGAAAATATATTCACTCTGATCTGATCCCAATACGCTTCATCCGCTATTTTTTTTGCCAGACCTTGCGTTTCGGAACAACAATTTCGCCCATAAACATGTTCGTTCCAGGATCTATGCGGTGTAAAATGATGCGATTGAAGCCTATTATTATACTGTTGCAAAAGACAGATGGATTGTTCAATTACCGTAGGAAAATTGCTATGATATAAACTACTTCCCTGCAAGCTTGTTTCAATCGTATATACAGCCTTTTTAACAGCACTTTCTCCCCGAAGATCAGCTACAAAAGAAATCGCAGGATCCAAACCCATAGCCCCAGCGATGTCACCAATATCCTGGGCAAGTTCAAGAATGGAATAGTGCGTTTCTGTAACATGATTCACCACACGGTGCTCGCCCAGCGATGGAATATCTTTCACAAATCGGGCCAGCGAGTTAACCGCATCGGTCAGAGCCATCAGCCCTGTACGTTGCTTTCCACTTCCGTATACTGTCATCGGAGCCCCAGAAGCTGCCTGCGCGATAAAACGGTTGGCTACAGTCCCAAATATCGGATCATAATCAAAACGAGTAAATAGATCTGGCGAAGCATCCATTTCTGCCGTTAACAGACCAAAAACTGTTGCTTGCATTACCTCGGTGATACGAAGCCCCCAGGTACGTGCAGCCATTGCCACATAATTTGAATCATTGATTTTCGAAACATGATAAATATCATTGGCCGCTCTGGGGTAAGGCAATGGCGTGGAAGCAAGCTGTCCTTTATAACCCGGCTTAAAGTACCCCTCAGCTATTGGTAACCCACCCTTAGCATATTCGCCAAAAGACCCAAGCTTAATGATATGCGCTTCCGGAACATATTCACGTACTGCCCAAAGCAGACGCATATTACCTTCTTCATTGTTTCGTATCGTGTAAAGCGCTTGTTGTAACCCCAACATCGAGTAACTGGCCGAACACTGTTGAGCCAAGTGATAGATTGTATGCGGTCTTTCGCGACGAATCAGATCCGTCAATTCATCCGTACAAACATCAATATGCACACCGCACATATTCCCTAAACCGTACTTTCGGCCAAATGCTTCAATACGACTGGAAAGGTCTCCAATCTGCAGCCAAGGACCAAATCCCAGATGGGCAACCGTGCTTTTGCGCCAGCCATTATCTAGCAATATAATTTTTTGGTCAGGATGATGCAGGGCAACTTTCATGGCCAACGGCCAACCCAAGTACCCTTCGGCACCTAAAATTAAAATTGTACCATTCATTGTTCAATTATCGGCTAGAGTTAAAATTTCACCTGTAAAGCCAACAGTAGATCATATTGATTACGGAATGTTGCCGTACCAATTTTTTGACTCGTATAAGTACCATTGAGACCTAAGGAAGTGCGATAGTTTATCGTACGCCTATACCCTGCCCCTAAACTTCGGCTCATAACACCACCCAATTCAGGTAATAGAATAAGCCTGCTTCTGTCATCAGGCGACGTTCCCATTCCAAAATTTGCCTGTAATAAATCAGCCTCAGTAAGCTCATATTTTGCGCCAGCCTGAAAAGCTAGGTAAAAATCCTTCTCTTCCTTGATGGCAAATATTCTTGCATTTAGCAGAAAAGGGGCAAAACTTTTACTCACACCCGCCACAAGGGATAAAGCTTTGACCTCCACAACTTCGAGAAAACGAGTACCAATCTCCCCTTCAAAACCTTTTCCTAACTGCCGGTAAAGCGAGTAGGCTAACCTATATTTAGGAAGCAACACATTGTTGGAAATACCGATCGAAGCCTTCCAGTAAAGCAATTTACTCGCCGTATATGTCAGGTCTCCCTCGCCCATAATTCCCGTACCCGATTGCCTTCCTGTGAATAATAGCTGTGCACCATAACTTATTTTTGGCGACAAACGACGGGTGTAATATAAAGTTGCAATACGGTAAGCAGGAGGCGCCGGATTATCATCAACACCCGAAAAGGAGCTGTTCAGCAAAGAAAGTCCAAAAGCGTGCTGCATAGTCTTACTGCGCAAAAAAGCAGCATATTCCCTATGTTTTCGCTGATCGAAGCGCTTGGAAAGGGTGTCGGCATACTGAGCAGCCTCAGCAAATCGCCCTAAACTATCAAGTACAATTACCTTTTTTAGTAGAAAAGGTTCGGCATATTCAAAACGCTGTAACGCCGTATCCACACAACGCAGGGCATACGCAAAATCTCCTTTTCCCATCAACAGACCTATTTTATTCATGTGGGCGAGCGAATCTGTCCGGTTCCCCTCCAGCACGCGGTTGTAACAGAAAATCGCGCTATCGACCAATGCCTTTTTTTGAAAAACCAATCCAGCCGCCATCCAGGCGTCCTGTACCATACCACGATATTTTTGATTGTAGGGATATTCTGTCCGAAGCATGGTGGCAACCTCAGCAGCTGCCATATACTGTGCACTGTTGTAGAGTATAGAAGCTTTCTTCTGAAGAAAGTCACGGTCACCCGGATAACTTTGCAGGGACCGCTGGACAACGAGCAAAGCTTCCGGATAGCGTCGTCTAAGGTCAAGAATATTAGACAGGTAGTGTAGGGCTTCTTTATTATCAGGATCTTCACCCAGCAGTTGGCGAAGATGCGTTTCCGCTTCACCGTACTCCTCAACGAGTATACAGGCATTGGCTGCGGCCAACTGTTGTTCCAGGTAAAGTGATTTAAGTTTCGAATTCTCGGGATATCGGACGTACAATTTTTCACTTAAAGCCACAGCTTGTTGTATTTTACCGGACTGCGCCAGAAAACCGGCCTTTTTCAACTGCAAATCGATATCGTTGGGATAATAACTGATCGCTTGGTCCAGCTCCCGCAAGGCCTCCGCCATATTATTTTGAACAAGGAGCGCCGAAATACGTCCTTGCAGAGCAGCCATATTCTTAGGTTCCAGCCCAAGCGTACGATCATAGTAAACCATGGCGCTATCCGCTTGTTGCTGTTGCAGGTAATAATGACCACAGGCGTTGATCATCTGTATGGCTTCCGACCGGAAAGCTTTATCGCTATTGTTTCCATAAAGCTTAACAGCAATATCTGCCGCGGCTTGATAACGGTGCAACTGATATTCGAAATCCATTTTTCGACGTAGCAGTACACGATCACCTATATTTCGTTGTAAGGCACGGTCTACCCAATACAGCGCCTGCGTCGTCTCCCCACGAGAAGCAGCAATGCCAACTACCTTTTCCAAGGCTTCGCGATCTCCCGGATTCTGATCCAAAATCGACTGGTAAAGCGCATAAGTATCCGTATTCTGATAATAACCAGCGGCTTCTTTTCGTAAACTATTGTTGAGGTCAAGGGCTTTTTTATCTTTAGGATAATAGCGTAAGATCACGCGAATCACATCTAAAGCCTCAGCATAACGATGTGATTCCTGTAATAGGCTGAGCTTTTGAAATAGCGCATTGTACGATTTACTGTCGCTGTTCAATAGCGCATTTACCCTGGCAATACGAGCGTCGTAGTCGCCACCCTGAGATACAAGGTTGTTCATTTTTTCAATGAGATCAGTATTCTTTGGTGCAAGCTCGAGCGCCTTTTCATAATAAGAATTGGCCAGATTATCCATTCTATTCCCTTTATACCAGTCCGCTTTTGCTTCATAATGCCCTGCCATGGCGAGCCTTACGTTCCGATCAGTCGGAAACCGCCGCATAAGCACCTCCGCCCAAGAGTCTCCATCCTGATAGCGCTTGAGCATATCCAATATATTGAGCTTTTTGATTCCGAAATCTTTGTTGGCAGCAAAACGCGACAATCCCATTTCGACGTACCGCAAGGCTTCCCCAGGTCTATTTTTCGATAAATAAGAACCAATGATATAATAATATACATCTTCATATCCAGGCGACGCGCGCAGTACCAGCTGTGCCGTACGAATGGACTGATCATAGCGTTTCTGGGCCATATAAATACGAGCAAGTTGAACCTGCGCATCAATATGCGCCGGATTTAGCTTTATTGCATCTTCCAGTGACTTTAATGCCTTATGCTGTTGGGAAGATTTAATTTCTATAACAGCCTGTTGGTACAATTTTTCGGCACGTACAGAATTCCAGGTCTGTGCTCGCAACAACTGAGTCGACAGTAGCAAAAGAATAAAAATAGGATAACGGAAATTCATGGTAGCTTAAACTTGATTTTTGACGGTCGATTTTTGGTTTGCAAAACCTTTACGCTGCATATTCCCCCATACCAGCTTTTGTCGGAACATCGACTGAATATAGCCTTTGATACTAAAAAAAACGATGAGCGGATGATAAATAAACGGCTCGGCAAATGCCGTGAGGCAAAGTCCCATCACCTCACCTGTATTCCGATAATGCCTTTCAATTAATTGATCCCACAGCACAGCAATCGAACTTACCAGTACAGAAAACATATAAAGAAAAGCCAGTAATGTAAATGTATTTTCCCAATTAATCGCACCGATAACAATAAGATAGATGTAAAACAATAATCCCAATACTTCGAATATAGGCGCCAAAAATTCAAATAAAAAGTTGTAAGGAAAGACGATAAGACCGAGCCTTTTAAATTTAAAATTAAACAAAACATGCCGATGAAGCAGCATGATCTGGATCAGTCCCCGTGCCCAGCGTACACGTTGCCGGCTAAAAACCGGTAAGGTTTGGGGACCTTCAGTCCAACAAAGTGAGACCGGAATATAGCGAATTGCATATTTGTGATTATTCTGTATCATATAAACACTCATGCGGGTTACCATATCAATGTCTTCCGCAAATGAACGTGGATCATACCCACCAACCTTAACCGCAATATGTTTATCAAAAAGACCAAGTCCCCCCGAAACATTTGGAACACAATTAATTGAACTCCAAGCCATTTTAGAAAGCAGGTAAGCCCGAATGTATTCCAGCTCCTGAAAACGTGGGAGCACCTTATGGGGCGGTTTAAAACGGGTGATCACACCATTATCCACTTCAGAAGAATTGATCATTCGCAAGGGTGCACCCACTGCAATGACACGGCGTTGATTGTTCTCCACATGGATATACCCCGTATCGGGAATTACCTGAATGTCTTTTAAGCGGCTCCGGCTCTTTTCGTCTAAAATGGGGCGCATAAGCCTGGAAAGAGTATCTTCATGCAGAATGCAATCCACATCTGTACAGAGAAAATAATCAAATTTTGAGGCATTGATACCTGCATTCGAAGCGTCTGCTTTGCCTTTTCCATTCGTCTTATCAATGACTAGCAGCTTTTCATAAGCGCGCTCAGTAGAGCGAAAAAAACGCTTCACAGTTTTCGTCTTGATCTTTTCATTGTAGGGCAGATCTACCTCCCTAAGTTCAAAATGCGCCACCAACTTCTCCAAGGTATCATCCGTGCTACCGTCATTAACAATAATGACTTCGTACAAAGGATAATTCAGATGCATTAACGCATAAACATTATCTATGATCGTCAAACCCTCGTTGTAAGCCGGGGCAATGACCGAAATCCCGGGCGAGAGTGGACTCGAAATCACATTTTGCGTATAATGCTCTCTATTTTTACGCCTATACAGCATAATTCCCTTATACGATAGCACCGCCATGATGACGTAGATCACCATGGTCAGGCTACTGTAGGAAAATATAAAAAGTTGGAAAACGTCAATTATGTCTTGGATCATATCGTATAAGTTATTGTTCGTGCAGATAATAGTTTAGAATACGCTGTTTGCGGGAAGGCAAATTGAGCGGATTCCATACCAATTGATTGTTGCGAACTAACCGGGCGAGTATTGCCGCAACATGATTTTCGATTTCAAAATCAAAGGCCGACTGAAATTGTTCCGTCAGAAATTCCATCGCTCGTGGCGTCCGGAACATGCCAAGTGAAAACAGGATTTCGCACTGGCAGTCTACCGGCTGATTAGGATACATTTTTATCAGTATTTCTTGTGTATGCACAGCTCTTAAATGTCCCAGCGCATTGATGGCATGCGAGCGCAAGCTATGATCGTTCACATTCAGCAAACCTTCAATACTATCGATAGCCTCCACACTCTGCTCGTGTGCCGCAAGCTTCATACAACAAATAACAACCGTTTTATTGCGCGAATAACGGATCCAATTTGCAAAGTTTGATTTTACCGTATCGCGGGATTGTTCGAGAATCCGAAAAAATCCAATCAATTCCCAGATACTCAATGGATCCCGAACTTCATCAAAAAAGCGAAAAGGTTCATTTTTACTAAAACGCATAAATGCGCTTCGGGCTGCAGAACGCAGCTCAGACACTTCACTCAGATTGAATCGGAGAATATCAATGTCCGAAATCGCATAGTCCATAAGCGTCAGTTCGTGCAACCCCTGAACATTTCGATACCATTTCCGCGATTTCATCTTTTGGAGCGAATCCAGATTCAGCCCAAGTAAAACATAAATGCGATGCAGCATCAGCGCATTTGTTCCGGCCACATGCCATCGAAGCCGGATCAAGGTATCAATTAGGGTTTGACGGTTCCCTTTGTCCATCAGCGCAAGCTCATCCAAAACGGACTGGTCAATGGACACCTGTACACTTTCTGTGCCCATTTCCTGGATAAACTGCGGCAAGATACGATCTTCAATCAGCTGGTCCAGCTTATCCTGACGACGCTGTGCTTTTGCTGTTCGAAAACGAAGAATCATAATCACTGCATAAGCAACAAAAGTTCCAATAAAGGAAGTGACCACAATCCCCTGAATTACTGCAATAAATGTTTGGTCTACCGTCATACCTTAGTTTTCAGCTAGGGCTACACGTGTTTGGATATTCCCAATATCAATACCCATCGGCAGTTTGGACTGATCCTGAATGTAACGCATGGAGTTCAGCAGATAACCCTTGACAGCCAGCGACTCTGGATGCTCGACAATTTTAACCCCTGCAATATCGCCAAACTCTTCCAAAATGCAGTCGATCAGATCGCCATAGTGGGCACCGCCCCCACATAAAAATATGCGATTTGATTTAGCGAGGTTTCTATCATTGACCACCTCTCCTAAAGCGGGTGAAACAATTTCAGCATAATACGTCTGTATAGCTTTTTTACGCAATTCTTGCAGATCATACTTTCTGCGGTTGATATAGAGATAGCCATTTCGAAAAGCCTCATCAAGTTGCTGCATGCTCTGGAAGGATAAATCATGAGTCTGCTGAAGTTGTTCGCGTAGTATATTAACAGCATAATGCATCCCCGGAGCACTTCCCATAGCATTTTCCACCACGCCCTCATCTGTACTCAACCCTGTTTCCAATGTCCCAAAGCCAAAGCTAAAAATAAAAAAAGCACCCCTTTCACAGCTTTCACCTCTGCGCAGGGCTACCATACAGCTCACAATCTCAGGCAATACATCCACCTGTGTAACATCTATCGGCAACGTGCCAGATCCCTCCTCACCATACACTCCAGGATCCGACTGGATGATATGCTTTCCACGAAGCGTTTGTTCTGCAGTTTCCCGATACAGGCGGTAGGTACTATTGGGCAGGCCTACGGTAACCATCAGCGGGGTGTTGGCACTCACACCGCTCGACAAAATTGCTGCTTTAAAAAGCAATTGGCATTCCAATGAGTCCGGAGATGCATTTAATGGCCTCCTTGGGCTGTTCCCTTCGTTTAGGGCCAATTTACCACATATATACCATTGCTCGCCCATCCTTATTTTTAATCCCGTCAATAGCGAGTTGGCCGTATTTACCAATGGTGAATTGGTCGCCTGCATCAGGCTTGAGAAAGACTGTATTGTATACATATAATTTTTCGTATATAAGCGTTATTTTACCACCATCTTCTACCTGAAGTCACCTGTGCTTTCGGCTCAAAAGCAAGCAGAACATGCGGCTCTGTAGCGACATCTATAGCTAAAGTTTCTTCCTTCGCCACAAATTCAGCCACAAAAAGCTCACTCATGACAGCTTCTTGCGCATCCAACCGCTCCTGTACATGAACGAAATCCTGCTCTTCCAGAAGCTCCAATACAGGAGCTAACTCTTGCACATTTACTATATCTTGTACATTTCCTGATACGGGCACATCCATTAGTTCTTGCGCTTCATCACAAGTTTCCAACCTTATTTGATTCACCTCGGTCGATTTGTAGCACATCTCAGGTGCAGGAATGACCTCCGGATCTCCCCCCAGGATATGCTTCACCCGCTCGAGTAGTTTGCCCACCACGAGTGGCTTTTTAAAACAGTCTTCCCGCACAATCTCCAGCCCTTCACGGATATGAAGGTAGCTCATGTTCGATGTGATAATTGTCCGCGTCCGGGGAGATTCTTTCATCACCTTATTGATAATCTCATACCCGTTTGCATATTGCATATGCATTTCGGTAATGATAATATCATACTGATAATCCCGCGCTTCCAAAAGAGCGAATGCTTCTTTTCCATTCGCAGCAGAATCCAGCTGAAATGCTTCGTTAGAAAAAACATTGGAAATTATTTTTCGCATAAGCAGATCGCTATCTGCATGCAATACCGAAAACACCCTGGTTTGCTTAGGTTTGACATCATGAATTTGCATACTTTTAATTAAATAGATTAAGTTGCTTTAAAATGGCATCACAAACTTAAAAATACAAGCAAAGTATTTACCTACCCATTCGGGTGGTTTTTCAGAAAAAAATAACCGTCAAATTGGCTTATTATATTTCAGCATAAGCTCGGACCTACTGTTGACTTGTAATTTTCCATAGATATTTCTAATGTGAAATTTTACCGTATCCACGCTTATGAACGCAGTTTCAGCAACTTTTTTATAGGTATATCCTTGTTGCAACAGAGAAACAATTTCGATCTCACGCGGAGTAAGCTGTTCCCGATGCCGATAATCAATTTTATGGTCGAGTGCAGGGTTAAAATGGGAAATTACAAGCCGAGCCACCTGCGGACTCATCACAGAGCCTCCTTTCATCACTTCCACCAACAATTGTTCCATCTCAGGTAAAGGCGTACTTTTAAGCAGATAACCGGACGCACCCGCACAAAGTGCCTGAAAGATATGTTCCTTATCATCAAACACAGTAAACATGACCACCTGTATATGCGGAAACTTACGCTTTATATACCAAGTCACTTCGATACCACTTTTATTCGGTAATCCAATATCACAAAGCAACACATCCAAACATTCAGGACTCCAGGCGGCATACACCAGCTCATCAAATTCACGGGCAGCAATCAATAGATCAAATTGCGTATTATTATCATCAAAATAAGAACGTAATGATTCAAGTACCGGCATACGGTCTTCAATGATAGCTAATCTAAATTTTGTGTTCGGCATAAGAATAATATCGGTATATATGAGTTGAATAAGTTACTTTTTTTTTATGCCATCCACTACAAACCACAGACTAAACAATAGAAAGCAAAAGCTTACCCACACCAGCTTATCCAGGCTCTTAAGAATATAGGCTTCCTGACTGCTGTTAAAAATAATAGCCAATACCATACTACATTGAAGCAAAAGATAGGTACTGTATACACAATTAAAAATCAGCACTTCTCTTTTTACTGCTTTAGAAGCGGCATCAGAAATATAGTACATCCGCCATTGCCCGATAGCATAGGCTATCGCGAGTGCAAATCGTAACATATAATGTAATTGCTGATCTACAAAACCATAGTGGTGCTTAAAACCCAAAGGGATATCCTCCACAAGCATCTTGAGCAGTTGCTTCTGTTCCGCTACAGGTGCTAGTGCATAAGGGATGATATCAACCAATCCAAAGAAAAATGGCAATAAATGCAGGATCCAAAATTTCGGCAAAGTTGCGTTCGTCGTAAATTTGAGCCAAACATAGAAATAAAAACAAGGCCCCACCAAGTAGTAAAAAGGAATACCTTTGTTATAAATTCGCGGATAATATTGAATTTCTCCGGTATAGATCATGCAATAAATCAACACATGCCAGATCAAGGCCATCACACCCACGCAGAGCAGCAACTCCCCCACCTCCCGGTATTTGATGAAGCGAAAAAGACGGAATAATAGGGCTGATGCACAAAACAATCCCCCAAGCATAGCAAAGCCTAAACTTATCCAGAATTGAGGATTATGCTGCATCATATCAATTAAATAGGTTAAAAAAAAGTTTTTTCACATTCAGCTTCGCAACTAATTGCAGATGATAATAGCTGCCGCTCCTTTCCACATCTAATTTAGCACCTATAGCCTCAGACCGGCGTTTCATGTTGGATATCCCCTGACCACGCCGAGGGTACCTCGTATCCGATGCAGCTCCCCCCGTAAATTGCAGGGTATTGGAAAGTCTTAAAATCAGCTGATGAGCATCAATTTTTAAAAATACATCCACTTTCCCCTCGGGACTGTGCTTAGATATATTATGTAAAGCCTCTTTAAATATAAGGTATACATTCTGCCGAACATATTGGGGCAGTTGTCCAGCACTGTGCAAGTTGATATCAAATTGTACATCCACATCTTGCATGGGTAAAATCTGCGAGACCAAAAACCTCATCCGGTCTTCTAAACTTCCTGCGCCATTATTGCGTGAGTCTATCGCCCAGATTACATCGTCCATCGTCTGAACCGCTTCCCGGCTATAAACTGCAATTTTTTCCAAAGACCGATGTCGACCTCCAATCTGCTGATCCATCGTCATCAGATCTGTCTGCATAGCGATTCCAGTAAGCAAGCCTCCAACCTCATCATGCAAATCGCGTGCAAGTTCCAGCCGTAGCTTTTTGTCTCTCTTGAGTTGGGATGATCGCATAATGGCAAGAATATAAAGTAGGACTCCAAGCCCCAAAGTAATCAGCACATAGAAAAGCTGTGTCTCATAAAAATTCGGCTTTTTATAAAAAAGCCATCGTTTGCTTTTCACACTGAGCCCATTGTCACTTACCGTCTTTACGTCAAGTTCATACTCCCCTGTTTTCAGATCGGAAAGACTGATTTCCCCCGATGCCGACAATTCCTGATAGGATTTTATGAGGGGGCGAAGGCGAAAGTAAATTTTGTAATTTTGCTTATAAGCATCTATTTTGGCTATCCGGAGGTTGACAAATTCAATTTGCTTGTCTAACAGCACAGTATCCTGACCAGCATTTGGAGTATATGAACGAATGATATTGCTCGAGCCACTGCCCATAGAAATTGTACCCAATACCGGTTGCGGTACAGTTTGCTGCTTCAAACTATACAAAAATTGCTGAGGTCTAATGGAAATGCATCCCAATACCCCACCGATAAACAACTGTCCATTCGGTCTATCTTCTAATATGGAAGGCTGATTGAACTCCTCAAATGGAAGACCGTGCATGGCATAAGCATTATAAAAATTTTTACCGTCCCAAACCGACAAGCCCCTGAATGTTCCCAAAAATAGTAAGTCATCTACCCAAGCCATATTATAGACCACATTATGTGCCAGACCAATACGCATGTTGTAGTTGTCAACCTGACCCGTAATAGCATCAATCGCTACAAGCCCTTTTCCTTTCGTTGCCAGATAGACCTTGTTGTGCCGAAAGGAATGGCTATATACCTGGATTTTCTCACGCTTATTCGGATAGATTTTACGTAGTCCACCCGCTAAATATTCAAAATAACCATTTTCAGTAGTGAAGGAGATGATTTGTCCCCGTAGCTGAATGGAATTGATCCGCTCACCCATGCCGACCAGCTTTCCCATTTTATCCCTTAACGGACTCACAATTCCCGTATCCCGATCATAAACCCAAATCCCACAGGATGTCCCCACCAGATAGTTGCCATCCCGATATTGACAGAGGCTGTACACCATGGTGGACAAGTCCTCGATAACGCCCTTGGCTTTTTTATAATATAAAGAGCTAAATTTTCCGTGCACCAACAAACCAAGAAAATTACCCTCCAGTCCTACTAGCGTCGTATCGCGGCTCAAAGGCAGGAAAGCATAATAATTATTCAACGGAGCCGATTCATGAATAGCGAAGTCATTCAGTGTAAAATATTTCAACGGCCCATAGCCACCCACATAATACACATGCTGCTGTTTGACAATTGATCTAGCCGTACCAGTGTTCCAATAGTTCAGGTCGAAAGCAATTCTTGTCAGGCTATACAAGCCATGCTCCGTAGCACAAAGGCCCTCATGATCATGGAAATCAAGCTGATTGAGTTTAGACTTAAACAGATCCTTACGGATAGCGTGCCGATCTTGACGCAAAGCAGTCATTTCTTGGTTGTTTTTAAACTCAAAATAACGGCCGTCACCAAAAACGAATATAATCTTTTCCCCATCTGCAAACGACCAGTGCGCCCAATCGCGCATGTCGCCTGTATGGAGCCCTTTCAGATGAGTTTTAGCAAAATGCTGCCCGTCAAAAGTCATGTAACCTAAACCATAATTCCGCAACAACAGCCCATTTTGCAATAAAAAAATATCATCTAAGCCCTGATATACCGTTTTAGGCATTTGAAAACGCTGCGTTTCACCCTTTTTTAAGTCTACACAATAAAGTGAGCTGTTGTAAGCAAACCAAAGCCTATTTTCATCGGCGAGCATACAGTGCCCCACCGGCCGCCGCAACTCCGATAATGCAGGTTTAAATTCTAGAACTTTCCGTTTCTTAAAACCGATAATCTGCCAGACAACCCCCGATCGGGTGGCCACATAAAGAGTATTACCCTTGTTAAAAATGGCGATAACATGCTCCCCGCACAATCCTTTTGAAAACGCATTTTGCCTGATAAATTGCCATTGCTGGGTATCAAAGATAAACAGACCATCCCGCGTCTCCAACCACAGCCTCCCACGATTATCAGCGGTAAGTTTGTTCACCTCTGTAAAAGCTAACGGCCCTATATAAAGTTCATGGAAAGGCTTTATTGCAACACCATCATATCGATAAAGAACACTTCCGGCAACAAACCAGATAAACCCCTGCTTATCGCGACTCGCGGACTCGATATTACGGTGAAAGGGATCGACTCCTGAAATAATTTCAATTTCATGATAGCCCGATGCCCATGCCATATTAAACACAGGCATAGCAAAATAAGTGCTTAACAGCAATAGAATTTTGAGCGCTTTTTCAAACACAATAGACTAAGTTCAATAATATGGACAAATCAAATATAGCTATTTTGAAAATAATTATATATTAATAATCGACATAAAATTTTCCTCCAAAGAGATTTTAAAAATCTGTAGAAATAACAAAATCAGAGCTAATGATGGTTATAATACCCAGAATCTTTTCACAATAGGGAATTTACACACGATAATCCCCAATTTTTACACGCTGTTATTCATTTAATTCAACTAGCTTTGTCCATTAGTTTTCAAAACATGCCACATTAGACCCTAGTGTACCTATTGAACTTATTGACTAAATAGTATTATAATACGCTCTTGAGATAAAATTGCAGAGAAAAGATTAAGTATGGGAAAAATATCAGATCAGCAATTAGCAGAATTAATTTCAAAAAGAATACTTGAAATTATTGATTTAACTGGATTGACGATAGAAAGCCTAGCAAGCTTTGCAAACGTTTCCACATCCACGATTAGGAGTGCTTACCGCAAAACGAGCTCGCTATCCGTAGACAGTCTTTCAAAAATCTGCACGCCATTTACTATTAGCCTTACAGACTTTTTTGATCCAGCTTTATCTTTAAAAATCGAAGAAGAAAACCTGTCCCATTTAAAGCGACTTAAACAGGCTTACACAGCGAGTACAGAATTAAAACACTTAAAATTACCGATGGATGAAAGGGTTAATCGAAGCGAATACCATCGCAAGCAGCGTGATTTAATTGCCAAGATCGTCCACGAATCAGACTATTTTGATAGCCCAAAGACAATTGATGC
Organism: Sphingobacterium sp. 2149; assembly: GCF_031455655.1. Taxonomy (NCBI): domain Bacteria; kingdom Pseudomonadati; phylum Bacteroidota; class Sphingobacteriia; order Sphingobacteriales; family Sphingobacteriaceae; genus Sphingobacterium; species Sphingobacterium sp. 2149. The sequence continues at coordinate 102,794 of NZ_JAVDTD010000002.1, forward strand.
AATGATCATTGATTTCAGAAAAGATTATCAGATGACCTTCACGACTGACAGATTGTACGCCTTACTTTTGAAACATTTAGGCAGTGGGCTGCTCGACAAAAAGGCTTTACCGAAAGTAACTCAAAGAATGCCCGCCAGTAAACGTCCTTACCTCTACTTTAAAAAAGAGTCGAAAAAGCAAGAATAGATTCCCCTAATTAAATCTGACGAAAGGAAAGCGGATTGTTCCCTGTCTGTCTTTTAAAAAAATTGCGAAAATTCGACTCATCCGAGAAACCCATTTCATAAGAAATCTGAGATATCGATAGATCAGTATGCTGTATATAGCGCAATGCCTGCTGAGTCACCACAGTAGATATCACACATTTAGCCGATTTGCCGGTAACTGACAAACACAGTTCCGTCAACTTCCGTGGCGAAAGATGTAGACGGTCTGCATAATATTGTACACTGGTATATTCGCGGTAGTGCTTATGCAGCAGAATCGAAAATCTGTTAAATAACTGAATGGAAGGAGTTTCTACAGATGACGTCGATGTATTCAACGTTAACATTTTTTGATACCCATCCAGTAACAACGATTCAAAGCAGTGATGCGCAATCATCATATCCACTCCACAATCCGCAGCACATTCCTTCAAACGCTCCACGATGAGTCGCTTAAAAACCAGATCCGATCTGCATTCACGCATAGACAGAAAAGGATAATTTCCAAAAAATAATCCCGAATGTAGTATTTCTGTATCAGCTTTGGACCTTTCGTAAAAATCTGCGGTGAACCACAGCAAATATCCGTCAGCAGCATTAGCTTCAGCAAGCTCAACTTCGTATTGTGGTCCGATAAATATGAGTTCGTTTGCATCAAAATCATATAACATGGGACCAATTTTTATACGGACAGGCAAACAGGTTCGAATGATTGAAAATACCGACGCATTGTGTAGCCTTTTAGTTTGCTCACCACGATACTCAGCGAGATGAAGCACATCAAACTGTCGCTCTTCTTTTCCTATAATTGGCTTACAAAATTCCATTTCCTAAATAAATTTTTCTCAAAATCAATAATATCCAGATTTTCACAGAGCATGGTATAATGATAGATGGATGTTAACATTTTTCGGGGAGATTGTTTTGAAAAGACAAGCTTGACGCCACTATCCAGAAATCTCTTTTTTTCATCTGCACTTTCGCTAGCAGAATAGCCAAATAAACGAATCATCGGATATCGACGTCGTAATAAACGAGCCGTTTCCATACCATCCATCTCCGGCATATGCAAATCCAGAATGCATACATCTGGGTGATCGATACTCTTATCAAGGAAATGAACCAGCTCCTTCCCATTGTGACAAGAATATAACATCTCATAATTTCCCATTTCCCTGGCCAAATGTTCGATTACTTTTAGGTGCAACACATTATCATCTACAAATGCAAGTTTTAGTTTCTTGTCCATGGAGGTAATTGTTACTTTATAAATTTGACGCCTTATAATCTATACTTTGGCTGTACTTTGCTCTACTATTGAAATACATGTTTATCGTCTTGTCAAAACTTTCCTGTACAATTAAAAGCATCTCAATTTTCGGCGCGACATATCTCTGTTTACTGTTCATATTTCGGTCTATCAATTTATTCAACAAGCTTATATGAGCTATTTTAATTGTAAATTATTAGTCTAATTCAGACTAGAAAAAAAACATTACAATCTGATTACAAATAAGATACGTGGAAAACTTTTTGATTTTCAACGTGTATTTTATACAATTAAAAACATTCAATGACCAAATGGTTATTTTAAAGGCATATCTTGTAATTAGTTAAAAAAAAATAGTTATATTTGAATAGATAGAATTGTAGTCTGAATTAGACTAATCTGTATAATCTAGTATCTTTATGCTCAGACAATAGCAAAAAGTTTACCTCATGATTTTTAATTTTATCTTATTGAATCCTACTTCAATATCTTTCATCTACCTTGCATTCGTTGACGAGCAACAACAGCAAATCCTTATTAAAACTCCTTTAAAAATTAAGCCGTCTCAATGGGATCAAGAAAAACAAAGACCCAGTAATATTTATTTAAAAAGTCTCAAAAAGCTCAATACAAAGCTGGACGAACTAAAGATTTCAATAGCAATGTATCTTTCTGAATTAAAGTCCAATAAAAAAGAATTTTCCCTTCGGACAGTCAACCGTTTCGTCAAAAAATGCTGTATAGACCACGAACCCTCACTGCCAGCAGGAGGGCTCTTGCAAAGTGTCGACAATTTTATTAAAAGCCGAATACACCTGATTACCCCAACCACACACAAACGCTACCTGGTCTTCTTTCGTTTATTGAAACGATTTGAAGGATTTCAGCAGAAACATCTTATGTTAGAGCAAGTGAATAGCTTATTTGTACAACAATTTATTGCATATGGGGAAGCTGAAAACTATAGTATCAGCACCATCCACCGCACGATACATTTTGTGCGAACAGTGCTTAATTTTTTGGAGAAACGAGGCGTCAGAACATTTGTTTACGAATTGGAACTACCCAAAGTCAGAAAAATAAACCGTGCTATCAGCCTCAATGAAGACGAAATTAGCACAATAAAAAATGTGGACGTACCCGTCCATCTAAAGGCCGCTAAAGATTGGCTGATAATCAGCTGTTACACAGGACAACGTGTCTCTGATTTTATGAATTTCAATCTCGATATGATGGAAATTCTTGATGGCAAACCCTGCTTATCCTTTACCCAGCAGAAAACACAGAAAAACATCTTACTCCCACTTCACCCTACTGCATTAATCATTATGTCAAATAATGGGCATAGTTTCCCTCACAAAATGACCGCCCAAAAATATAATGAGCAAATCAAAGAGGTGACACGCCTTGCAGGCATTACAACACTCGTCAAGGTAAGGAAGCGCAAAGGATTCCGGGCGTCAGAACAACTCATCCCAAAATGTGATGCAATTACCAGCCACATCGGAAGAAGAAGCTTTGCCACAAACTTTTATGGTAAAATTCCGACAGCATTGCTGATGGATGCCACAGGACATAGTACCGAACAAATGTTTCAACGGTATATTAGCAATGTGGATACCGAACGCACCCGCTCCCTAGGAACTTACCTAGAAAACATGTATCAAGATCGAAGCAGATTGCAACAAAGACATCCAAGCAGCTAATTGTAAAATTTGCTTTTCAGAGACGCATCAAGGGCATCTCGATGAACCATTAAGGCTGTGCTTTTATAGCGAAAATATTCTTTCGTGAGGTAAACAATCCCCCGGAAGGCATTGCCCCTGCCCCAAGAATTCTTAGCGACATAGTATGCTCTCCCATGTTGATCTTTTGCTAAGCCTATAATATGTAGTGCATGATCATCTGTTGTTTCCCACGCGTCAAATGCTCTTTGACGTATCATAGCGTCGACTTTGCGTTCAGGTTGAGGCCGCACAAATTGATACCTCTTTTCTTCCGCTGTCATCATTGACACTGATTTCTGGGGGACATAAGCGATGCCATAAGGCCAAGAAAAACCTGGCTCCGAGATGTCGATCGTACACGCTACCGTAAAACCTTTTTTTAAAGCCCCATCAACGACAGTGGATAGATCTTCCATAGGCATATTGTAAAATTGACTGAAAGACCAATTGTCGGGAATCAAAAACACAAAAGATTTGTAGTAAGGTGCGGTCATAACGGAAGCAATATGGATATATTGATCTGGATCAATCCCAATAACCTGATCAGCAAAACTACGCGCTGTAAACTCTTTACCCTGATAGTCAAAATGAACAGGCAACTTCCCCAGATGGTCGTCCATCACAGCATCAATTTCTCGCTCCCAACTGCTTTTCAATATCCTTGTCTTTACCATCCCAGATAGTGTGCTATTCAAAACAGCGCGCATGCGCTTAAAATCCCCCGGGCTTTTCCCCGCTTTAATACCAGTATAGGCAGCTGTCGGCATCGCCCCATGTAAACGCAACATATCCATCACATCATGAAGCTGCCCGCCCTCGTTTAATTTTAATCCACCATGCAGGCGAAGATAATTCCGCGCACGTTCCAGATAAGCCATCCGGACCGTAAATAGCGGCGAAATCGCCACAGGGTTTTTACCCATTCGGATCATTTCTGATTCAAGAAAGGAATTCCCAGTATAAGACCAACAGGTATTGGAGGCACCCTGGTTCTTTACTGCTGTACTTTTCAACCGGATCAAATCAGTAAAGACAAATTCTGACCGCAATAATGGTGAACTTTGCAGATAATAAAATCTATAAAAAAGTCCAATACCTACCAAAATAGTAGCTGCGATGGCTAATACGATCCGTTTTCTTAGTTTTTTTCTCATAATCTACCTCCACAGATAACAGCAGTAAAGCGGGGAAATAGCATGCTTATAACCCAAAAAAATAATAAGCCCAAAAGAATAACACAGACTGGACAAACGAAATACAAAAACAGCAGAGCGACATCCGTTTGCGGTCTAACCTGAATAAACAAAAATTTGATAATAAAGACCAGCGGCAAACGGTGGTAAGCAAATATGAAAAAACTCGCACTAACCAAAAAGTGATTTGGCCGCCAGCTACCCTTTTCAATAAAGTAGCCTGTCACTGCAACCGCAGATAGCAATCCCAATAATACATTGGCACAATACAGATAACTCCACCCACCTTTTCCAAAACCATAAAATGCTGCTATGATCAGCAGCACATAACATAAAACAGACCAGGGTAAAAATGACTGCATAACGAGCACAAAGTTCTTATTATGTAAACTAAAATAAGCCCCTGCCGAAAAGAAAAAAAAGGATACAGTACTCCATCCAGGCAGATAAAAATAGGGTTTGAAAAGCCAGACTACCCCAAGTATCAGTACGGCAAATACACCCACTTTCCTAATTAAAAAGTAAATGATCGGAGATAGCAGTAAAACCACCATAAGGTCACGGATAAACCAAAAAGGCGAATTGATAGGTAAATTTTTTGCTGCCTTCACATGCACATGTGACGTGTCCCACAAAGACCAAAGCCAATCGGTCAAATTATACTGGATTATAGGTTTATTGACACCCGACAAAAGGCCTCCAAAAAAAGTCTGTGCCAAAAAGAAAAAAAGTAGTACCGCCAAATTCCAAAAAATATATGGAATCAGCAAACTATGTACCCGCCTCCGTAACTTATTAAAATAAACCGAAAACGTGAAAGACGCTGTACCATAAAAAAAAAGAAAACCGGAGATAAAAAAGAAAAGAGGTACACACACCTCAAACACGAGCTTCGAAAAGAGAAGAAAAACCTGCGCAAAAACAGCAAATTGACGCAAATCAACCTGCTTCGAGCCTTGAATGATAATGTTTGAAAAATCTGTATGAATAAAGACAACCCCAACAATCAACGGAAAACGCAAAAAATCGATTGTTTTCGACAACAGCTGCTCTGAAGTCAAATAACCTAAAGTCGAAGGGGGAGAATGTTCTCTTTCCATAAATTGGATTCGGTTATTTTGATTATTACCGTTAAATTAAACATTTTCCGGCAACTTCCATCCTTTTTTTCATTAAAAGAAACCCGTTCCAAATGCAACTTCATTATCCCTCATCAGGAACTCGATTATCGCTCTCCTCCTCTTTTCCAGCAGCAATCATTTCTTTAACATCGGCCATATCCCCAGCTTCCAGATGCTCGATCGCCTCAGCTTGTTCCTCAGAATAGCGGTCGATAAAGAATGAACAGCCCATTGGAAAATGATCCGAGCCTACAGACGGATAAATAAACAGTTTATCGATAAATACCGTTGGACTGTGAAATAAAAGATCCAATGGCACTCTGAAAAACCAATAATTGGCATGGAAAGTAGATAGAATGCCCCTACCAATACGTGCGTCAATCAATTTGCTGGTTTTCTTAAATAACAGTGAAGTTTTAGCCCAGGCTACATTGTTAAAATCTCCGGTCACAACCACCGGCATTTTATAATCTCTTACCCGTTTCGCCACACTGAGCAGATCGCCATCACGCTCTTTGCTATTTTCTTCTTCTGTAGGACTTGGTGGCGGTGGATGAACAGCAAAAAAAACAAACCGATGCCCATCAGGAGTTTCCAGTTCGGCCTCAATACTAGGAATATCATCAGCTACAAAATAATGTACCTGACTTTTATTGATTTTCAGATTAGTATAAAAATGCATGCCATAGGTATTGTCTAATGTTACCTTCTCATAATTAGGGTAATCCTTTTCCAACACACGCAGGGCTCTTTCCCATCCAGCATCACTTTCCATGGTCAAAAAAATATGTGGCCTCTCCTTCTGAATCAGCTCGATAAAGCGATTATACGCTGTATTGAATTGCAATACATTACAAGAGATCACCTTAATGCTATCCGATGCATCCTCGCCCTTTTGATACGTTTCCCTCCGCCAAAATTTGGTATAGCGTATCAATATATAGCTATGGTATACAACCAAAGTGATCTGTATACCCTGAAGCCACCAAATCCAAGGATCATCGCCTACCAAATAAAAGCCCAACGCAAGGGCGGGCACCTGAAAGACCAACAGCTGCAACTTCACAAACTCAGCTACCCGAAAGATCCAGTGTTGGCTTTGGATAAAGGGCAATACACTCAGTATAATCAATATACTCGAGACTACAATATAGAAAATCAGCATATCGCTAGCACTAACATTTTAAACAAACTTAAACAAATTATGCATATTTTTTCAAGAGACCATCATCTTCGACTGCTCCGCAGAAATTAGGAATCTTTGCGCAAACCCTCCTGATAATCCACCCGCGTTTTGGCTAACGTATGAGGGAAGTTCGTATGGATATACGCAATCATTTCTTCCCGGATGTAACAGCGTAGGTCAAAAGCCTGGCCCGAATTGCGGCAGCTCATCAGACACCGGATCTCCATGGTACGCTCTTTGAAGTCGGTCACCTGTAGTACATTGACCTGACCATCCCAAAGCGGGTGGCCGCTGAGTAGGCTTGTGAGTTTCTCACGTAATAGCTGTACAGGTACAGTAAAATCTGTATAGATAAATACAGTCCCCAATATCTCAGAAGTAGTCCGCGTCCAATTCTGAAAAGGCTTTTCAATAAAATAAGTAATCGGCAATACCAAGCGGCGCTTGTCCCAGATATTAACAACCACATAAGTGAGGTTAATTTCCTCCACACGACCCCACTCGCCTTCAACAACAAGTACGTCGTCCATGCGAATGGGCTGTGTAAAAGCAATCTGAAAGCCTGCCAGTAGATTCCCTAGAGACTTCTGGGCTGCAAACCCAATGATGATACCGCCCACTCCCACGCCCGTCAACAGACCAGCACCAATTTTTTGCATACTATCAAAACTTAGCAAAATAATCGCCAGAGAGATCACAATAATCAGCGTAACAACCACTTTTCGGATAAAGACAATCTGAGTTCTGATCTTTCTTTCGCGCAGGTTATTCTCTTTGTTGATATCAAAACGATGGTAAAGATAGTCTTCAAAAACCTTAATCCCCTGTATCAATACTAGTGCAAAGAAACTCACCAGCAAAAGTTCATTTGTTTTACTCACCACACGCAGCGTCCGGTCGTTAAATTGAGCAAAAGGCAACAAACTGTTAAATAAAATCAAAGGTATAAAAACACTCAGTACACGGTTAAATCTTCTGACAAAGGAACGGAACACACTGTAAGACTCCTGCTGAATGGCCTGTCGTCGCAAAAGCGGTATAAAAATCAGTTTAATCAAAAAACCTACTAAAAATGAAAATAGAATTAATGCAATATTCCAGAGCCAGGCAGGCCATTGCTGTGAAAGTTGAATTAATGTTTCGTTCATCATGCTGTTCTATCTTTGTGTTTATGTTTTATTCTTATGAAAGAATAACTGTTAAGAAGGGCTAACGTTTGCTTTAATTTGAGAAAGATCAATTCAGACTTCTCATGTCGGTTTTGAACACCATCGTTCTGTTTAAATTTGCAGCAGCTCGGAAACTCTTTTTGGTATGTTTTTTGAGTCTAGACAGCCTATTGCAAGGCAACTAACAAAATATGTACATCAGCAAGAAGATATACTACAGAAAACACATTTACCGTTTATTGATGATGGAAATAGGTTAGCACAATTAACTTTCCAAGAAAATTAAACCAAACACTAATAAAAAAATGAGCAAGAAAAAAGACAATTCAAGATGGCTAAATGTGGCCATATCCTGGGGAGCAAGTATCGTCATCATTGGAGTACTGTTTAAGATCCTGCATATCGGTGGCACCACAGCCAATTATATGATAGGAATCGGTTTGGGCGTAGAGGCTTTCCTTTTCTTTTTAATGGGGTTCAATCCGCCCCCACCCGAGCCCGACTGGACCCGTGTCTATCCTGAATTGGACGAAAAATTTAATGGTGAACTGCCACAAAGAGCAACAACTGTTGTCGCCCAGCCGGCCGGCCCCTCAGCAACTGCAGCTTTAGATAAAATGTTTGCCGATGCCAATATCGAACCAGCAAGCATTGAAAACCTAGGCCGTGGCCTACGTGACTTTAGTGAAAAAGTAGCTGCCATAAACAAGCTTTCTGATGTCTCATTAGCAACAGAAGAATTCACCAATAAGCTACGAACAGCGACTTCTAAGTTTGACAACCTAAGCCTCGCCTTCGAAAAAGCATCCGAAAACCTGGTCGCAATGTCAAATACTTCAGGCGATACGTCCAACTACCACCAGCAGGTAAAAAGTTTGACAACAAACCTAAGCCAGCTGAATGAGATGTACGAACGCGAATTGCGCGATTCGGCCTCCCATTTACAATCGATGAACAAGTTTTATGAGAATCTAAGCTTTACCATGCAAAACTTCAATGAATCACTGGATGACTCCAAAGCATTTAAAGATGAAGTAGGCAAACTTGCGAAAAACCTCAATGCCTTGAATGCCATCTATGGAAATATGTTGAGCGCGATGAATCAGCCGCGTGTGTAATTAATTCTTGTATTACTTAAATCAAAAACAATGGCATTAGGAAGAGAAACTCCAAGACAAAGGATGATAGGCATCCTCTATCTGGTCCTGCTCGCCTTATTGGCGCTCAATGTACCGGATTCTATCTTGGATGCATTCAAAAATATCAACAACAGTCTCGAAACATCCAAATCGAATGTCAGCACAGCAGTACAGCAACTGTTCAATGCATTTGAAAACACCAAACTGAAAGAAGAGCCCGCACGTGCGAAGCCCATCTATGACAAGGCAAAAAAAGCTCAGGCAATTATCGGCGAACTCAACCAGTATATCGCCTCCTTAAAAGAAGAATTTGTCAAACAGGGCGGTGGATATGACGAAGAAAAAGGCGATCTAGCCCAGCGTGAAAACGAAGACATCTCCCCAAATCTTATGATCAATGAGAAAAAAGGCACCGTGTTAAAAGACAAAATCAATGCTACGCGCACAAAATTGCTCGCCCTGCTCACACCTGAAGAACAAAAGATGGTATCATTTTCCTTGGAGGCAAAAGATCCAGAAAAAGCCGTCAATGGCAAAAAATCATGGGAGGAAATCAATTTCGGTAGCGGCACCCCTTTAACCGCTGCGATGACCATTTTAACGAAAATACAAACAGACGCGCAGAATGCAGAATCTGATGTAGTTAAACTTATCTTGGGCAAAATGGATCAGGCGGTGGTCAATCTAGATAAATTTGCAGCAGTTGCTGTTGCCCCAACATCCTACTTAGTACAGGGCCAGCCCTACAAAGCAGAAGTATTTCTGACAGCATCCGATTCCAAATCTCAACCCGCAATCTCGGTCAATGGATCGACACTTCAAGTAGTTGATGGAAAAGGGGTATATGCAGTCAATACCAGCCGTGAAGGAATCTATACCTGGACCGGCGTGATCAAAGTCAAACAGACCGACGGATCATATAAAGAGTATCGCACCCCTGTACAGACCTATCAAGTAGCACGTCCATCGGCCGTCGTATCGCCCGACAAGATGAATGTACTATATATCGGTGTAAACAACCCCATTTCGGTATCAGCCCCAGGAACGCCAGCCGATAAAATCCGTGTCAGCATGAGCGGAGGCAGCATTTCTAGTGCTGGTGGCGGCAAATACAATGTGAAGGTAAGCTCTCCGGGCACAGCACATATTTCAGTCTCTGCTGAGGTAGCACCTGGAAAAACACAGACATTGAGTTCGACCGAATTTCGTGTAAAACGCATTCCAGACCCCATTGCCAAATTTGCGGGCAAAACAGGTGGATCCATGGCTACCGTGGCCCTTAAAGCGCAAAATGCACTGTTCGCAAAATTGGATAACTTTGACTTCGACGCTACCTTCAGGGTGACCAAATTTACGATGATCATTGCTAAGCCACGGGCCGATGCCATCGTATTATCGACGTCCGGAGGGCAGCTGAGTTCTAGCATGTCTTCGGCACTAAATGGTATTGTACCTGGCACCCGCGTGATCTTCGACAATATTGTTGCCGTAGGTCCTGACGGTACATCGCGCCAGCTGAATGCTGTCGCGTTAACGGCAAACTAAAGTCGCCAAATATACTTGCATTTAAATTTTTTTAGCTATTAAACACTACAAAAACAGAGCTGCCAAAAATAGGTAGCCCTGTTTTTATGTTAAAGATTGAACGCGAAAAACTATATCAAATAGTTGTTTCTGTTAATACCATAGTTTCTATGAATGATGCGGAAAAAACAAGCGAATAACCGTTCCCTTACCTGGCTTACTGGAGAGATTAACAGTACCGTTCAAACGCTCCATCAACTCCTTTACCAATGAAAGCCCTATTCCCGATCCCTGCGCTTCAACAGTGTTGCTCGCACGCTCATGCGCTTTAAATACAAGCTCCAAATCTTCTTCCGGAATACCAATCCCATTATCTTCCAAATAATAGACAGTCCCTTTGCTCGTATTTTCACTATAGATAGCAAGATAATCCTGCTCTGTCTGCTTGGCGTATTTTACAGCATTAACAATCAAATTAAAAAAAATCTGATACACCACACCACAGTCTGCTTCCAACTTGAGGAGATTCCCCAACCTAAATGCCAGCTGCGAAGCCGGATAAATAAGCTTCGCTTCAGCAACCCATTCAACAAGTTTCTTATCCATCTCGATACATTCCTTAACGGGATTGACAGCACGTATTTTATTGATCTGCAGCGTTTGGTTAATGATAGACTGAATATTCTCTATCGCACCGCGCATATTTTCATACCACTTTTGCTGAACATGTTCCGGTAAAGTGATATCCTTTTGACGCAACATATCGTTTCCCATCTTCAAAATAGACAAGGGATTTTTTAAATCATGGGAAAGCGTATTGGACAGGAGATCCAATTTTCTATTGAAAGAGATTTGCTCCTTCTGGCTTTCGGCTTTCTCATAGGCAAGCTTTCTTTCGGTAACATCCCACGACGAATGTAAAATAGCATAGGTATTTCCCTTCTCATCCAGCAACGCTTTATACTCGAAATCAAAGTATCGTCTGATAATATTTTTCCCGGATACGATATCGGCAGGTGTGTCCTTGGCCCGATAGCTAATTCCGGTTTTCCATACATTTTTTAAAATAGATGAAAATCCTTCTTTTTCAAAACTGGGAAAGCAAGCGCTTAAAGTACGTCCTATAATCGAGCTGTCTGCATGCCAGGTATTCAACATCGCCTGATTGGCAAAGGCAATATTCAAGTCCGCACTATCATAGATAGCCGTAGCTAGCGGAGACTGCTCCAGTACCGAAAGCAAAAGGTGCTCATCAAAAGGCATAAACAAAAATTTAATGTTCGTGTATCAATAAATATATGGGAATTCTAAACAAATTTACGCAACAGAAATAATGCCATTATTGCACTCCTGTACACAAAGAAAAATTAAAAAATAGCTGCAAAAAACGCATATACCAGCATCCTAACAAATTAGCCGCGCGCGCGGCCTGAGACAAATCAACAAAAGATTGAATGGATTGATATTGCGCATTCGCCGAAATTAGCAGTATTAGATAAACCAATTTATAAACCAAATTCACGATTACTCTTAATTCTCGCTGTCCACAAACGCGAATCTAGAGAAAATCAAACACATACTTCACGTAGTTTGAAAATCGGCAGAATTTAACCGAATGAATGATGAAAAAGTATAAAAAGCATTTCATGTACCTCAGCTTAGCTATGATTTTCGGTCTCCTTTTTAATTCCTGCAAGGAAAAAGAAGGTGCCAGTGAAGATCCAGACAAGGGCATCTCAGGCAAGGCCGTTTTTACCGATTTCGCCCCAAAAAAAGGAGCCGTCCGCACAAGGCTGTATATTGAAGGAAGTAATTTCGGCAGCGATGTCAACAAAATCAAGGTCTTTATTGGTGAGCAGGAACTCAAAGTTGTTGGGTCAAATGGCAGCCAGATTTATTGCATGATCCCGCGGTACACCAGCTCCGGAAAAGTAAAAGTGGTTATTACCCGCAGCGCAGGAGAAGCAGTTGAACACATTTTCCCCGAGGAATTCCAGTATGCTAAAAGTACCGCTGTCGGCACCCTTGTCGGCAATGTGGATGAAAACGGTAATTCATCCATTATAGATGGTAATTTTGATGAGGCTAGATTTGCCTATCCAGCCTATATCACCTACGAGCCCGAAAGCAATGCACTCTTCGTAACCGAACTGGACAGAGCCGTCCGCCGCGTAGATTTGCAAACAAAAACAGTTTCCACACTGATTACCAATGGACAGGCCGGCTTCACGAAAATGCAGACCACCACATTGAGTGCAAATACAGATACCCTATTCCTCACCGACGACAACCAGAATCTGACGGCCAGAACCAAGGTCGCCATTGCCTATTCCCTCCGCTCCGAAAACTACCGCCGGGTACATCCATATCTCTATGATCCTGCCGCCTATTCCTGCGCCCCACACCCCATTCACAATAACATGTTCTACAATGGATATGCCGGTATAGCCATCAAAAAGGCTGTATTTGACCCTTTCCTCAACGAACTCGGACCCAAGGAACTCTTTAAAATCGGCGGAAATACCAATAACAGCTCCCTGATCTTTTTTCATCCAACAGGTAACTACGCATACATCGTTTCCTACGGTTGTATCTATAAAAGCGTGTACGACTGGACGACCAGAGAATTACAACCGCCCATTATCTTTGCCGGTAGTCCTACAGCCAAAGGCGATGTCGATGCCATCGGCACCTCCGCCAGGATCGAGCGTGCTTATCAAGGTGTATTTGTCAAGAATCCCGACTATGCAGGACAGGCCGATGAATATGATTTTTACTTCTGCGACCAGTACAATCAAAGTATCCGCACGTTAGCCCCCACAGGTGTGGTCAGCACTTTCGCAGGCAAGGGTAGCCCCACCCCCGATGGTAGTAAAAGCGGCTATATTGATGGCGACCCGCGCAAGGAAGCCCGGTTTGCCGATCCCACCGGAATCGCCTACGACGAAGAACGTAAGATATTTTACATTGCCGAGCGCAATAATAAACGTATCCGCACCATATCGATCGAATAAAAAAATTTAAAAGCATACAAACAGATCCATTCCGTACGCTATAATCTAAAGATAGCGTCCGAAAGGCGTATTGACCAATAATAAACCAATGAAAAAAAGAATTCTACTGCTCCTACTGGCTCTGATCGCCGTTAAGCTCAACCATGCGCAAAATGGCTCGCGCATTCCGGTCGCCATCACCGGAGCTGTCAGCAACAAGGCGAAGGAACCGCTTAGCGGCGTCACGGTAACCATAAAAGACCAACCCGGACTCGGAACAGCCACCGACAACAAAGGAAACTATACCATCAAAGCATCCAAATACCAATGGCTGGTCTTTGCCATGCTCGGTTACGAAAAACAGGAAATATTAATCAAAGATGACCTCAAAATAGATATTATACTAAAAGAAGCGGACCATAGAGCCATGGACGAGGTCATCGTCACCGCGCTCGGACCACAGAAGAAAGCCACAGTCACCGGTGCCGTCACTACTGTCGATCTCTCCCAGCTAAAGACACCAACCTCGAGTATTACCAACGCACTAGCAGGAAATGTGGCGGGCGTAATGGCGATGCAGTCTAGTGGTCAGCCCGGAAGTAACATGTCCGAATTTTGGATAAGAGGTATCTCCACATTTGGCGCCGGCACCTCAGCTTTAATCCTTGTCGACGGATTCGAGCGTAGCCTAAACGAAATCAGTATTGAGGATATCGAATCATTTTCGATCCTCAAAGACGCCTCCACAACCGCGATATATGGTTCTAGGGGAGCCAATGGTGTTGTTTTGATCACCACAAAAAAAGGAAAAACGGATCGCGTGAGCATCAACGGCAAACACGAGGCCTCCTACAATACACGAACATTTACACCGAGTTATGTCGATGGGCATACCTATGCAAGCCTCATGAATGAATCACGTATCACCCGCAACGAAGAGCCATTTTACAACAACGAGGAACTCTTCCTCATAAAAAATCGACTCGATCCTGATCTATACCCCGACATCAATTGGATGGACATGTTTTTAAAGGACGGTGCCTTTACACAACGTAGCTCGCTCAATTTCGACGGTGGCGGCTCACTGGCAAGATACTTTGTTTCCGGAAGTTACATCAACGAAGGCGGAATGTACGAAACCGACGAAAACCTCAAAAATTATAATACCAACGCCAATTATAAAAGATGGAATTACCGCGCCAATATCGATATGAACCTCACCAAATCCACTTTGCTACGCGTGGGTATCAGCGGGTCGCTGGGCAAACAAAACCTTCCCGGCGGCACATATGATGAAATCTGGGCCTCGCTCATGGGGCAGAATCCCATTTCTATTCCCATTAAATACAGCGATGGACGTGTTGCATCCAGAGGTGGGGCAGAAAAGCAGAACCCCTGGGTATTGATCACACAGCAGGGATATATCGAAAATTGGGAAAACAAACTGCAGACCAACGTTACACTAGAGCAAAACCTCGATGTGCTGACCAAGGGGTTACGTTTTGTAGGACGCTTTGGTTACGACATCAACAACAACAATAATATCCGCAGAATGAAATGGCCAGAAGGCTGGATGGCCGAACGGCTGCGCAACTCCGACGGCGAGCTTGTACTCAAAAGAACAATTACCGAGCAGCTTCTCACACAGCGCTCCAATGCCACCGGCGACCGCTTTGAGACCATGCAAGGTGAATTACACTATAACAAACAACTCAAAGATCATACCCTCGGCGGAGTAGTACAGTATACACAAGAAAAACGCGTCAACACCTCCAATTATGGCGAGGATATTATGCAGGGCATAGAACGCCGAAATCAGCGGCTCGCAGGTCGGTTTACATATGGCTATCAGTCGCGCTACTTCTTCGACTTCAATTTCGGTTACAACGGATCAGAGAATTTTGCCAAAGGCCATCAGTTTGACCTCTTTCCAGCCGTCTCCGGAGCATGGAATATAGCAGAAGAAAAATTCATCAAAGAGCGGCTTAGCTGGATGAATATGCTCAAGATCAGGTACTCTTTTGGTAAGGTCGGCAACGACGCCATGCCCGTACGCTTCCCCTATCTAGCTTCTTTTAGCACCGATGAAAATCTCGGCTACAATTGGGGCGATATCGAAAGCAAAAACCTTTACCCTGGACTCACCTATTCCCGTATAGCCTCCAATTCCATTACCTGGGAAATTGCCACCAAACACGACCTCGGACTCGATTTTTCTTTTTTCAATGACAAATTCGGTGGACAGCTCGACTACTTTCATGAACAACGTGATGGAATATACATGGAACGTAAATATATCCCTTTTGTGGTCGGCCTACAAGGACAAGATCCCAGGGCCAACGTCGGTTCTACACGATCCGAAGGCTTTGATGGCCAGATGCGGTTTACCCAAAAGATCAATCAGCTCAGTCTAACGGCGCGTGGCACCCTGACCTACAGTAAAAACACCATCCTCGAAGCCGACGATCAGTTCAGCAACTATCCATACACCACCCTTTCCGGCTTTCGGGTCAATCAGAACAAAGGGCTCATCGCCTTAGGACTTTTTAAAGACTATGAAGATATCCGAAACAGTGCTACCCAAAACTTTGGCCGTACTGCCCCCGGAGATATCAAATACAAGGATATTAATGGCGATGGGAAAATCGACGACACCGATATCGTACCCATCGGCGCTACGCGTTACCCTAACCTCGTCTATGGCTTTGGCTTATCAGCAAACTACAAATCATTTGATGCCAGCGTACATTTCCAGGGTGCCGGAAAATCCTCCTTCTTTATTAACGGGTATACAGTATACCCATTCAGCCAGGGCGACTGGGGAAATATTCTGACCGATGTTGTCGAATCCAACCGCTGGATACTTGGCGTCAACGAAGATGTAAATGCCCAATACCCCAGACTCAGTTACAGCGGTAGCGCCAATAACTACCGCGCTTCAACCTATTGGCTCCGCGAGAGTTCGTACCTACGGCTCAAAACCCTCGATATAGGATATGCCATACCCAACGGATTCACAAAAAGAATAGGCGTCAAATCGGCACGACTCTATGCCATGGGCACCAACTTGCTGACCTTCTCCAAATTTAAATTGTGGGACCCCGAAATGAACAGTTCCAATGGTCAAGCCTATCCACTGGCCAAAACAATCACCCTCGGACTTACCATCAACCTCTAACGATAGAAACATGAAGAAAATAACACTACTCGCACCCTTGCTGCTCAGCGTCAGTTTATGTCTATCCATCAGCTCCTGCTCCAAATACCTGGATGTTGAGCATTTTTTTGATGACCGACAGAGCGAAGATCGCATTTTTAAAAGCAAGGATTATACCGAGCAATGGCTCGGAAACTGTTACAACAAACTATTGGACTACAACCTCGAAATGGGCCATCGAAATTATACCATCTCCAACTACTCGGACGATATGTTCTACAATGAATCCGCCGGGGGCAACGGCGATGAGTACCGGCGATTTAAATTTGGAGAGTACGATTATACCTGGCAGCGTCAATCGTGGGCACAGTCCTATGGCGGAATCCGTCAAGCCTCAGTCATGATACACAGCATGGCTGAAGGCGGAGCTTTCACACCAAAACAGGTAACAGATTACAAGGCGCAGGCACGCTTTATCCGTGCCTACCTGTACTGGCTACTCCTACGCAAGTATGGTCCAGTACCAATTATGCCAGACAAAGGCGTAGACTACGACGAAAGCTACGACAAACTAGCCTACCCGCGCAACACCTACGATGAAGTAGCCACCTTTATTGCCGAAGAAATGGCCCTGGCAGCGCAAGATCTACCCCTAAAACGCGACAATCGCAATATCGCCCGTCCTACGCGTGGAGCAGCATTGGCCACACGCGCCAAAGCATTATTATTTGCGGCAAGCCCCCTGGCCAATGGTAACGCAGAAATGAGCGACTTTACCGACGATAAAGGCCGTGCGCTGATTTCGGCACAATACAACGAAGATAAATGGGCACGCGCAGCAGCGGCGGCCAAAGATGTGATCGATTTAAATGCTTACAAGCTCTATACAGCCGATTTTAAAGCCAAAGGTACTACCGACTATCCAGCCACCATCACACCCCCACATCATCCAGAATACTCCGACAAGAACTTTCCGGAAGGGTGGGCCAATATTGATCCCTTCGAATCCTATCGCGCCGTATTTAACGGTGATCTATATGCGTCCGAAAATCCAGAGATGATCTTTACCAGAGGGGAAAATCAAACCGATGAAAACCATGGTATTATCGCGCTGACAAGGCACCAGATGCCCCAGGTGGGCGGCGGATACAACTGCCATGGCATTACCTTAAAACAATGTGATGCGTACGCCATGAATGACGGAACCACATTTAATAGACAGCAAATCCGGCAGAAATACGGAGCAAATATGTTTGTGCAAAAGGCTGAACTTGATCAATTCAAGCCACTCCTGGAAAATGTCTGGAAAGACTTTGCCCATCGAGAACCACGATTTTATGCTTCAGTGGCCTATAGTGGCACGCTGTGGACCATGTCTAGCGCCACCTCCAACTTATCCAATGTCACGAACAAACAGATCTTCTATTATCGGGGTGAAAATGAGGGCATGATCAATGGTGACCGCTGGCTACCTACGGGGATAGGCATGATGAAATTTGTCAACCCAAAAGATAATGCCACAGGCAATGGCGGCAAGATATACCCCAAAGTGGAAATCGCCATACGGTATGCCGACCTGCTGCTCATGTATGCTGAAGCGCTCAATGAGATCAATGGATCCCATATGATTGCCAGCTGGGACGGCAAAACTACGCATCAGATCACTCGAAATATTGATCAGATGAAAAACAGTATAGGTATGGTTCGTATCCGCGCGGGAGTGCCCAATTATGACAACGCCATATATACCGATCAGGCAGCGTTACGCCGCCAAATCAAAGGTGAGCGGCAGATCGAATTGCTGGGCGAAAATCAGCGCTACTACGACTTGCGCCGATGGAAAGATGCTCCAATAGATGAGGCAGAACAGATCTACGGCTACAATGTATATATGACCAAAGACAATGCGGACCTATTCTACACCCCTGTGCGCGTACCGCAACTCCAGACTATATTTTCTAAAAAAATGTACTTCTGGCCCGTCGACTGGGATGAGCTCCGCAAAAACAGACGCATGACGCAGGCACCGGGATGGCCTTCTTTCGATTAATGAAACCAGCCAGAAAGAATTAGATAGAAAATACCGCAATAAACATTGCATACTTATTTAAGCATTAGAAATAAAAACACATGAAAAAGATTTATATCTATATTTTAACCCTAGTCTTGGCCTTGTTCCAAACGGGGTGCAACGATGAATGGGAAGAAGAATTGTATACACAGATGGTGTCTTTTAAAGCCCCAATTGGAAGTGAAGGTGTATCCGAAGTCTATCTGCGCTACAACAAGACCGGTGAAGTCACCTATAAATTGCCTATCATACTGAGCGGCTCCCGCGAGAACGATAAAGACCGCTATGTCAAGGTGGCTGTGGATAGCGATACACTAGCCACTTTTAACCAGGAAAAATATCAGTACCGCAAAGATTTATATTTTAAACAGCTTCCCGAACAGTTTTTTGCACTGCCCAACGAGAGCTGCCTAATTCCCAAAGGAGCACATACCGAAAATTATCCGATCAAATTTAAGTTTGACAACCTCGATCTTGTCGAACGCTATGTACTTCCACTGTCCATTCAGGAAGACCCCTCCTATGTGACCAATAAGCGCAAAGGATGGCGCAAAGCATTGCTCTATGTCAAACCATTTAATAATTATTCGGGCAATTATTCCGCCACATCCATGAATGTCTATGCCGACGGGCAAACTAAAAACCCACTTGTATCTAGCGTCAGAACATCGTGGGTGGTAGACGAAAAAGCGGTATTTTTCTACGCCGGAGTTCTGGAAGAGAAATCAGAAGATCGAGGCCGTTACAAGATTATCATGGAGTTTATGGAACCCTCGGAGGATGTTAACGGTATAAAATCGGGTACCCTTCATGTGTATGCCGCCGACAAATCCATCAACTTTGAAATGCTCGGGCAGCCCACCTATCAATTAAGGGAAATCGCAGATGCCACCAAAAAATATTTGGTCAAACAGTACTGCACCGTCAACCTAAAATACAAATATGACGATATCACCACCATGCCCGGTGTGCCCGTGCGCTACCGCGCCGAAGGAAGCATGACGATGGAACGCTCACGCAACACCCTTATTCCAGATGAAGACCAGGCAATACAGTGGTAGCATACGTCCAGGTAAATGCTGATCAAACAAGCGATGCAATCCAATTGAAAATCTTTAAACAAACACATCCATGAAAAGAATGACAGTGACCTTTTATTTTATGATGAGCAGCATGTTATGGGTATCTGCCTGTCAAAAAAACAATCCCACAAACGATTTAGATCCCATCCCAAAAAGCAATACCCAACCCGTAGATTCTGCTACAGACAATACAGTAGTGGTAGATAGTACCTTCTCCAATCCACTCATGCCAGGTGGTCCCGATCCTTGGGTAATCCAAAAAGACGGTACTTACTATTATACCTATACCCAGGGAAGCAAGCTCGTCATCCTCGAAACCAAAAGCATGTCCGAACTTGCCTCCGCACGGCGATATGAAGTCTATACCCCTCCTGCAGATCAGCCCTATTCAAAGAATTTATGGGCGCCCGAATTGCATGAAATCGATGGCAAATGGTATTTCTATTTTGCAGCAGATAATGGCAGCAATGCCAACCACAGAATGTATGTGCTCGAAAATTCTTCTCCCACCCCCGTTCAGGGCAACTGGGAAATGAAAGGTAAGATTTCCGATAGTGCAAGCGAGTGGGCCATTGACGGAACCATTTTGCGGCATGACGGAAAGATGTATATGATCTGGTCGGGCGGGAATGCCGGTGCACCGCCCCAAAACATTTATATAGCGCCCATGAGCAACCCCTGGACCATTTCCGGACCAAAGGTCATGATTGCCACGCCCAACTATGCATGGGAGAAAAACGGAAATCCAATCAACGAAGGCCCCCAGGTGTTGATCAATCCACAGGGCAAAGTCCATATCGTTTATTCGGGCAGCGGTTACTGGTCTGACGGCTATTGCCTCGGCCTGCTCACGCTAAAAGATGACGGAGACCCACTACAGGCAGCAGATTGGACAAAACGCAACCATCCCGTATTTTCCATGAGACCCGAAAGTAGCATTTATGGTCCCGGCCACAACGGTTTTTTTAAATCTCCTGATGGAAAAGAAGACTGGATGATTTATCACGCACGTAATGTAGCCAACGACGGCAATGCCACACGACGTCCCTATATCCAGCGATTTTCCTGGCATACAGATGGCTCCCCAAACTTCGGTCTACCGGCCAATCCTGCACTCAAACAAAAGCGTCCAGCAGGAGAAAAATGGCGGAAAATGTATACCAAGAAAGGGTGGACGGTCGCTGACTTCAGTTCCGAAGAACCCAATAACAACCGGTCGGCTGCAGCAGTGATCGATGACAATATCAACTCCATATGGATAACCCGCTATTCAGTCAATCCAACAAAGTACCCCGACCATTACCTCACCATCGACATCGGAGCAGCCCAACCCGTAGATGGTTTTGTAATCCATCAGAAAGATGGCGACAGAAAGATCAAAGAATTGGAAATCCATGTCGGCAATGACAATCAAAACTGGGAAAATCTGGGCACCTTTACCTTGAGCGATGTCAATCTCCTGCGGCAGTTTATCGACCTGGCGCAGACCAAGCAATTTCGCTATTTTAAACTCGTACCAAAGTCAGGCTACGACAATCAACAGCAGCCCGGCCTGGCGGAAGTCGGTATATTCCGCAATAGCGATTAGTATACCCTAAACGATGATTACTGAAAACTATAGGGGCAGTCCAAAATTATTGGATTGCCCCTTTTTAATCCCCTATCGTTACATCGAATCAGGATCTCGGCATTGACTTCAGGTAAGCCGATGGAGATACCTTATAATATTTTTGGAAGTTCTTATTAAAGATACTTTGTGAACTATACCCGACCAGGGTAGCGATCTGCTGTAAACTAAATTCATTTTGCGCCATGAGTTCAGTCGCTTTCTTTAAACGCGTTTTATCGACAAGTTCCTTGGGCGAAAGCGCAGAAAGCTGCTTTATTTTTCGGTAAAATGTAGGCCGGCTCATCAACATATGTTCAGCAAGTTCATCAATACCAAGTTCCGGATACCTAAAGTTTTTTTTGATATAAGCATCCAGCTTGTGCAAAAACTCAGCGTCCAGCTTCGAAGGCGCCAGCAAACGGACATCTTCAAACGGCGCATGAGCAAAATGAGTTTTTACATTCACCCTATTTCTTAGCAGATTGTCCACCTGCACCAATAAAAGTTCCAAAGGAAAAGGTTTCTGAACATAAGCATCGGCACCCACTTCAAGCCCCTCGATATGCGCAGTATAACTGTTCTTTGAAGTCAGCAATAGTACCGGTATATGGCAATAGTTCAGATTCGATTTTATGAATTTACAGAGTTCGAAACCGTCGATTCCCGGCATCATAATATCCGAGATAACCAGATCAATCATTTCGCTATCTAAGATAAGTTTTGCACTTTCACCGTTGTCAGCGGTGTGTGTACAATAATTTTCATTCAATTCTTCAGACAAGAATTCCAGAATTTCTAAATTGTCGTCAATAATCAATATGTGCTGTCTCATAATTATCTGATTTTTTTCCAACTGCTAAGTTCAAACTCCCTTTCCTGCCGTAGCGGCAGCACCAATTCAAATACAACAAGGCTACCACCATTTTCTATAAGCTGGAGCGTACCCTTGTGCAGCTCGCTGAGCGACTTGGCCAGCGAAAGACCAATCCCGGTTCCAAACCCAAGACTATTTTCTATCCTAAAAAACGGCTCAAAGATCTTTTTTGCATATTTATCAGGAATAGGTTCACTATCATTTTCTACCGTAATGTTAAAACTGTTTTTTTCGATATCTGGATCTGCCAGCCGCACATTCACGTAGGTGAGACCATATTTTATAGCATTAGAGAGTAGATTGTTCAATATTTTTACCGTAGCTTCACGGTCGACAAAAGCGATGACATCATCCTCCGGATAAGCACTGTTCAAACGGATATTATTCTGTTCGGCGATCTGTTCAAAAGAAGACATCACTTCTTTTAACAAATCAACAATATTTGTTTTCACAAAATTGAGCCCAAATTGATGCAATTCTGTTTTTCTAAAATCCAGCAGTTCCGCTGTCAGTTCGGTCAGTCTCAATGTATTTTTTTCAACCTGTAACAAGTTTTTACGGATAGTGTCGCTATCCGTAATTTTTCGTAGCATGCCTTGCACACGACCGAGGATCAATGTCAACGGCGTTTGTATTTCATGCGTGATATGCGTAAAAAACTCAATTTTAGCCGCATAGATTTCACGTTCCTTTTCATGTTCAAACCGCATAAGTTTAGCCACATTTTTTCGAATGGTCCATCGATGGTAATAAAAAGCAATCAAAACCAAAAGAACGATCACCAGCAAAGTATAGAAGCTGTATGCGGCAAAAGTTTTCCAAAATGGCGGCGTTATAATAATCACAAGCCTACGTTCAATACTCCTCCAGCTGCCCGTATTACTTTTCGCCCGCACAGTGAAAATATATTTACCCGGTTGTATATCCGTAAAATAAGCCTTTCTATTGCTAGCAAGAATTGTGCGTTTTTGAGCTAACCCCTCCAATATATATTCATATCTGGTAACGGCCGGAGAAGCATAATTGAGCGCAGCAAATTCAATACTGAAGTTATTTTGGTTATAAGCTAAACAAATACTGTCGAGGTACACTACCGAACGCTTGATTGGACTTTTATCCACACCAGGATGGATAGCTTTATTGTCTATCTCCAGGCCAGTAATAAATAAAGCCGGGCGAGGTCCAGTGTTTAAAAAATCTTTGGGATCAAAGGCGATCAGCCCTTTCACTGACCCAAAATACAAGATACCAGACCTGTCTTTGTAAGCCGAACAAAAATTAAACTGATCAGTGATCAATCCGTTGGCTTGCTGATAGTTTTTAAAGGCCCCCGTTTTAATATCCAGGCACAAAATTCCCTTCAACGAACTTATCCAAAGGTTTTGAAAATCATCTTCCAGTATACTAAAATACACATTGGTCGGAAAGCCCGCAGCAGTGTCGTATCTTTTAGTTGACGTTCGGTCTCGACTTAAGCGGATCAGCCCACCACCTTCTGTGGCAAACCAGATCGCCCCCATGCTATCTTCATGGATACCATATACCGGAAATTCGGGAATCTGACCTATTTTAGTGCTGCTCCCAAATCGAATATTCCCCTGTACACCCGACTTGGGATGATAGTAATAAACACCGTTCGACATGGTGCCCACCCAAATAAACCCATTTCTATCCTCCCGGATGCTCAGCACATAAGGACGACCAGGGATATGATTGATGCGATCAAAAGTCTTTCTTTTGAGGTCGTACCTGAACAGGCCGGCGTTCTCATCATAAGCAGTACCCACTAATACCGTGCTGTCACTTGTCTGAAAGATGCTCAACACAAAATCGTTGCCAGATTCGGCGGGTAGACCGATAGCACGATGCTGCTGACGGATTAGCCCTGTCCGAATATCCATAATCTCCAATCCCCGATGAAAGGGCCCCACAAGAAGATCATTTCCCACAGCGAGCAGACCGTGGATATTCGGATAGGAAAGCGCATTTTCACCTGTTGTTGGATAGTGCCTAAAAAATTGCCTCTGTGGATCAA
Organism: Sphingobacterium sp. 2149; assembly: GCF_031455655.1. NCBI lineage: Bacteria > Pseudomonadati > Bacteroidota > Sphingobacteriia > Sphingobacteriales > Sphingobacteriaceae > Sphingobacterium > Sphingobacterium sp. 2149. The sequence goes on from NZ_JAVDTD010000002.1 coordinate 127,151, forward strand.
ACCTATTGAGACCGGCATCTTCCGTGCCAATCCAGAGGTGACCATCCCGATCAGGAACTAGCTCACGGACGGCATATCCTGATATCGAATTCTGTCCCACAATAGGGTAGTATTTCCGAAAACGTGCGTTTTCAAGCGAGCAATAGTTCAGGCCACCAAAAAAAGTACCCAGCCACATCCCCCCGCTTTTATCTCTGCACACTTTATAGACCGCGTTATCCGTCATAGCATACGGGTCATCAGCACGCTTACCAAGATGCCGGCATTTTTTGATATTGGCATTATAGATATACACCCCAGATTCAGTTGCGACCCAATAATCGCCATTATTTCCCTTACAGATATCCCGCACAAAAATAGCGCTATCCTCCTTTTCACTAAGCACAATCGTTGTCGTTGTTTGCTTATCCAAATCATAGCGCTTAAGCCCAGCTCCAAAATATCCAACGAGTACGGCACCATCATCAAGCGGGAAAATAGCACTAATGGTATTCATATTCGAAGGCCTGTTAAAGTTCACCGTTTTCATGGTTTTCGCAAGCACCCCACGCGAGTCGAAAATACGGAGTTCCCCCTGCTTATTACCCGTCCACAGATTTGTGGCACCATCCAAAAATAAGGCAGTAGTCTGTATCTGATAATTTTTGACCATGCTCTTTTTTATGCTATAGCGCCAAAGCGACGAATTGGCAATAAACCAGATATCATCCCCATTGGCAATTACCTGTTCGATATACACCTGCGGAATCAGATCAACCGGCGATATCACCTCACCAATGGTATCGTACCGGTACATTCCCTTTCCTGTGCCGATCCATAGTATTCCTGGCTGCCCTTCGGTCAATGTATTGATTACATTGTTGCCGATGTTATTAAAAGGATCATCTTTATTTTCGCAAAGCTTAAAATTGTAGCCGTCAAATCTGCACAGACCAGCACGCGTGCCAACCCACATAAAGCCTTTGCCATCCTGTAAGATGGAGCGAACAGCCTGATGAGGAAGTCCATCCTGCGTCTGATAGTGCTTGAAATAATATTGGGCATGACAAACAACCACGCTAAACTGCAGGATCAGCCAAACAAAAAAAGTAGGATAAGACATAATCTATGTTGGCAATCGGTTCTTTCAAATATAATCAAATGTACCAAAAAATGACAAGAGCACATATGATGACATTACGGACAGCCAATAGCCGTGTGAAACAAAAAATGGTACAGCGCGGTCTAAATCAAGAAAATGTTAGCTAAGTCTATTCACTTTGAGACAAAACGACAAAAGATTGAGCAAAAAAGGAATGAAATTTTGACTTCTTTTGAAGAATTTAACACCAATTATACATGACGATGAAAAGACCATTTCCCCTATTGTTATTTATCCTACTATTATCTTTTGTGTTAAAGGGACAGACCGTAATACAAAATCCTTTACCAATCGCTTTCGGTGATCCTTTCGTCCTGACGGATTCCGATGGGAAATATTATATGTATGGCACCGGCGGCGATGTACACAAAGGCTTTGGAGCCTATTCATCCACCAACCTGCAAGACTGGACTTTTGAAGGGCAGGTTTATCATCATGACAATAAAAACGGATGGGGAATAGATGCATTTTGGGCACCTGAAGTATACCGGCGAAATGGTCGTTACTATATGCTGTATAGCGCCCAGTGGAAAGATAATCCGACGCGAGAACTTGAGAATTTCAGGATCGGTGTTGCCGTATCAGATAAGCCCACGGGGCCATTTATCGACTGCTACGATCGGCCAATTTTTGATCCAGGCTATCCCATTATCGATGCCAATCTTTGGTTTGAAGATGGCCGGGTTTACCTCTATTATTCCAGATGTTGCTACAAACATCCGGTCGAAAGCGAGGTGGCCACCTGGGCAAAAAAGAAAGGCTGGTATGATAAGGTGGAAGAAAGCTGGGTATACGGCGTAGAAATTAAACCTGATTTTTCCGGTATCATTGGCGAGCCAAAATTACTGTTGCGTCCGCCACTAACAATGGGCGTTTCCGACGATTGGGAGAGCAGATCGGTAACCAGCAGAGAAGTAAATCGGCGGTGGACAGAAGGCTCTTATCTCTTTAAAGAAGGCCACACGTATTATATGATGTATTCGGCGAATAATTTCGATGGCAAAAATTATGCAATCGGTTATGCCACTTCGAAAAGTCCATTAGGCCCATTTAAAAAAGCCTCAAACAATCCCATTTTACAAAAAAATGGGCTGGTAACAGGTACTGGTCACAATAGCATAGCCTATTCGCGGGATGGCAAGCAGCGGTATTGTGTCTATCACGGTCGCACCGAAGCAACGGGGCATCAACGACTGGTTTTTATAGACCCGATGGAAATTACCGCTGACGGCAAGCTTATCGTACATGGACCCACATTAAAAAAGTGATAACACAAAAAAGCGATGTATTCCTACACAGTAGAAATACATCGCTTATATAAAGACAAAATCTCTTATTAACTGGATTTAAAAATCATGCACCTATTAGATCAAAATGACTAAACCATTTTAAGTTTTTCAATTTCTTCAATAGAAAGACCTGTAATATCACTAACATCCGCTTTGTTATAACCCTTCACTAGCATCTTTCGAGCAGATTCCAAAGCCTGTTTATGCTCTCCTTTCGCGAGCCCTTCAGCAAGACCTTTTTCAAGACCTTCAGCAAGACCTTTCTCAAGACCTTTAGCAAGACCTTTCTCAAGACCTTTAGCAAGACCTTTCTTAAGACCCATTGCTTCGCCAGACCGAATAGCTGAATTGTAAACGCTCTCTGCATCACGCTTATGTTTTAAACTCGATTCGTATGACATGCGATCCTCCTCTGTTAATTTACCTATTTCTCCTATTTCAAAGATAAGGCCAAATATCCTTTTATCCAAAAAAGACGGTAATTTATCCATGGTACTCAAGTGTTTAAGTACATATAACCACTGATCCATGACTGATTGAAGCTCCCCGGGCTTTTTATTAAACATCGGCAAAGACACTAGTTTATACCCCAGCTTATTATAAAAGATTTCATGCGTTGTCTTATCACATAATGCGACATCATAGAAATAAGGACGATCAGTCTTGCGCAAAAGAAAAGCCTCATCCTCCCCATGAAGTTTAAATTCTAAAACCCCTATAAAATAAATCACAGGTAAACAGTAATCATTACCCTTCTTCCCCTTTGACAATTGCTTATTAATCAAACGTGACGTATAATAGACAGCGCGATCCTTGAAATATTCCTGAAATAACTGCTGCATCTCTATAATAAATATCTCTCCATCTGTACCGATACAATGTAAATCAAAAACAACCCTTCGCATATCTTCTTGATCACCGTCATACTCTATAGACTTATAAAATAAATCGGAAATTATTTTCTCACCTTCAAATAAGCTATTGAGGAATTCGATTAAAAGAATCTTATTTTCCTCTCGCCCGAAATAAAGCTTCCAACCAAAGTCAGTACGGGGATCAACATATTTACCAATCGATTTTAATCTTGCCATAATAATTTAAGTTTTTGGTTATCAATACAAATATAACAAAAAAAAACTAAAATATTTAGTAAATAAGTTTAATATATCACTTCCTTTATTTTGGCCATTCCAAAAAATGTTTTAAGTAGCTGCGCTCATTTCATTTACAGCCGAGCCAACAGTTCAGGACAGTTGATTAAAAAATTACCCCTATCATTACCCAACAAACCTGTTACAAAGCAATTCTTTAATGGAATATCGTCCACGCAAAATAGTGGATAATACGAACTTGTTCAGGTTTGCACGATAACCAATTAATCTGCCGTAAAACGCTTTTTAAAACCTATTATAAACAAGTTAAATGTATGAATTATCCATTTTTCAAAAAATCTTTGCTAAAGCGGAGTATCAAGCTTCTTTGCCCCCTGCTTGCGCTCTCGCCAGCCCCGGTTTTTGCATTGCCAACAACAAATTCTCCACTTCTGCTTTCCACAAAATTTGCTGGTGTCACCGGCCGTGTGCTTGATCAAGACGGCAAGCCTGTCCACGGCGCAACTATTCTGGTCAAAGGCAGCAAAGCCGGCGTAAAAACAGGAGAAGATGGGGTGTTCCATATCAACCTTCCTGCAGACAATACAGTTATTGTTGTGAGCTATGTGGGCTATAAAGTACAAGAAATAGACACGAAGGGCAAAACCAATATCACAATCCGACTCGAGTCCAATACCAGCATAGATGAGGTTGTCGTGGTCGGATACGGCACAAAAAAACGGCGCGAAGTCTTGGGTGCCGTGGCCTCTGTTGACCCAAAAGAAATCCAGGACATCCCGGCAGCCAATATTGCCGCAGCCCTACGCGACCGCGTCGCAGGATTGGGCGTAAGCGAGTCTTCGGGCAGGCCAGGAGCAGCAGTTACCCTCAATGTTCGTAATGCTTTCGCCTCAGACCAAGCCAAATTGCAAGGGGTAACCAATGAGCCACTGTATGTTATTGACGGTATTATTTCATCATCCGATGTCTTTGAAAACCTAGATGCGTCCATGGTAGAAAACATTTCGATTCTTAAAGACGCATCCGCAGCCATTTATGGAGCCTCCGGAGCAAAAGGGGTTATCCTAGTCACCACCAAAAGAGGGCAGGCAGGAAAGACACAGCTCACCTACAACGGTTACCTCGGTATCTCAGACGCTACGGTAAAGCCAAAAATGCTTTCAGCCTATCAACACGCCAAATTACTGAACGAAACCTACGCACTCAATAATGCCCAACCCACAGACTTCTTTTCGGATGAAGACTTAGCCTATTTAAAAACAAATCCGTATAAAAGCTGGTATGATGAACTTTGGAAACCCTCTAAAATGGAACGCCATAACCTATCCATTTCCGGTGGAAGTGAAAAGATAACCTTCTTTGCAGGCGGAAGCTATCAAAAAGAAGACGGTAACTATGCAGGTATGAGCCAACAGAAATATTCATTCCGATCCGGCTTCAATACACAAATTATTGACGGTTTAAAAGCTGATATTGCCTTTAATGTAAATAATACAAAGACCAATAGCCAAAACAGCCTATCCGACGACCGCGATCAAAACTTCTATCAAACCCTGATTACGACGCCGCAATGGGTACCCATACAGATCGATGGCCTACCGGTAAACTTCAGTAACATCAATGCCAATAGCAATACCAATCCACTGGCAATCATCAACTCAGGCTACTACCAAAAACGCAGCAACGCAAATTATAACATTAACGCCTCCCTAAATTATGCGCCAGAATACCTCAAAGGATTCAGCGCCCGCATACAGATCTCCAATTCGGGAACATCTTCCAGTGGCCAAGAATACCTCCCGGCTTACGATCTATACGAGTTTGTACGCACAGGCAACAACAACAAGCTCTACACCAACACCGTAGACAAAGTGTTTCGTATGGATGGTAGCAAGACAAGGATTTTACCCTCCTTGGGTAAAGGGAATAGTTACCAGGGAAATATCGTATTACAATATGCAAATACTTTTGGAAAGCATAGCCTTGATCTCATGGTAGGTGCAGAGCAGTCGGCTTCCAATGCAGAAGGATTATCCGCTTACTGGACCAATCAACAGCTGCTAAATTTAGATGAATATTGGGCATTCGACCAATCGACTTTCACGCGGTCCGACCGATCAATCACCGAAGCCGTCAAACGATCCTTCTTTGGAAGGCTCAATTACGATTACAAGAAAAAGTATCTACTTGAAGTGATTACCCGTGTCGATGCCTCCTCCAATTTTGCGAAAGGTAATATCTGGGGGGTATTCCCCACGGTCGCGACTGGTTGGGTGGTCAGTGACGAAGAATTTTTTAAAGACCTCAATTATATCAGCTACTTAAAACTAAGGGCTAACTATGGACTGGTAGGTGAAGACCGTGTGTTAGCGCGGCTATGGCAAGAACGGTTCAGTGTCGACCTCGTTAATACAGGCTATCTCTACGGCGAAACACCGGTCGCATCACTCAACCCAACCATTATTGCCAACCCCGATATCTCCTGGGAGAAACACCGTACCTTCAACTTCGGAATAGAATCCCGCTGGTTTGACAACAAACTGAGCTTTGGGTTCGAATACTATCTCCGAAACTCGTACGATGTATTTGACAAAGGTAACGACGAGAATTTTCCGATGTACGCCGGATTCAAAGCACCAGTCGTCAACTACCAGAAACGAAGAGGCTGGGGTACCGAATTTTCCTTGGGTTACCAAAACACCTTCTCCAACGGATTCAAACTTTCCACCAATATGAACTTTGGCTATTCGGCAAGTTACACGACCCAAATGTACTTCAACAAATTCCAGCTATGGGATTTCTCCTATCCAGACTGGAAGGTGGAAATGGGAACAGACTCCCGTAAATACAACAGTTCAAATTATGGACTGATCTATCAGGATATGTTACGTACACAACAGGAAGTGGATAATTTCTTGGCCAAAAACCCCAACTATACCATCGACGGCAAAGTACCACAGGTCGGCTGGACCGTATACGAAGACACCAATGGCGATGGCAAGATCACCGAAAAAGACCTAACCACCATGTTTGATAATACATCGCCGGTTTTTTCAACAGGGATCACCGTTGGCTTGGCTTATAAATCGTTCTCCTTAAACACCAATTTCAGGGCCGTATTTGGCGGAAAGGTATTCTATGAGTCCCAAGCCATGACCGCTCCTACTGCATTCGTGAATGTTCCAAGTTTTTGGGAAGACCATTGGTCGTCGGAAAACCCCAATGGAAAATTCCCACGATATGACGATGCTGCGATGATGAAAAAGTGGAATTCTACCTTCTGGGCAGAAGATGGTACAACCATCCGGATCAACAATATGGTGTTCAACTGGAGTGTCCCTAAAACCTTTACAGATAAGATCAATGTACGCTCGCTCAAGCTGATGCTGTCGGGTAATAACCTATGGACCATTGTCGCACCATTTAAACACCGCGACCCCTATTCCTCTTCTTTGTACAATTATCCCACAATCCGTACGATTTCCTTTGGTTTAAACTTTGGTATTTAAAATTTTAAGACATGAAAAGACATTTTACATACATAATAGCCTTATTGGTGGCGTCGAGTACAGCCCTGATGACACAGAGCTGTAAAGATGATTTTTTTGAGCTCGTAGATCATGGTGGTCTGGACGCCCGCATTTGGGACAACGAAGGTGCCATTGAATACTATCTGGCTGGTACCTATAGCATGATCATGCCTACCCATCCGCATGAAGTCACAACAAACGATATGCAGATGCACTATGCCAGTGACGAAAACTACTTTTCGGGAACGAATGCAGCCAGCAAAAAAGTATTGGGTCTGAGTGGGGAAATCACACTTAATGATGTCAAATACATTGCCACCAAATACCAGGGTACCAATATTGGGGATAACCGCTACTTTGACATTGCACGCTGCAACAATGCGATCGCCTATATTCCAGCAGGAACCCTGCCACCAGAGGTCAAGAAGAAATTTTTAGGACAGTTTTATGCCCTACGCGCCATAGTATATTTTGAGCTTACACGGCTCTACGGTGGCGTGCCCCTTGTACTCGACCCTCAAAATCCAGACAAACTGGAGTTAAGTGGTCGGGTATCCGCAAAAGCATGCTTTACACAAATCGTCAGCGACTTGGATGCTGCAATGACGAATTTAGATGGCGTAACCTGGGACGATGGCACTGGCCGCGGTAAAATTACCAAAGCAGCAGCAGCAGCGCTGAAAGCCAAAGCGCTGCTATACTGGGCCAGTCCACAGTTTAATCCAACCGACAATGCAGCGCATCCCTACGAAGCACAACGTTGGCAAACTGCTTTTCAGGCAAGCAAAGAAGCCTATGAACTCTGTCAAGCTACTGGGCGGGCCTTAATGCCCAACTATAATGAAATCTTTTTAAAAGAAGGCATAGCCAATACAGAAGCGGTACTACTTCGTTCCTATTCTGCCACATCACCTAAGCGTTACACTATTGTCGAACGCGCATCGCGCCCCGCCTCCGAAGGCGGAGCACCAGCAGATTATTATGTTCCGACCACCCTTTTGCTCAAAGCCTATCGCATGAAAGATGGCACACCCGCCAACGGGGATAACCTCCTGTATGATGATGCGCTTTTTTGGAAAAACAGAGATCCACGGTTCAAAAACACCATCGTCTATAACGGTGCAGACTGGCCATTGAGCGGCAAGACAGGACGAAAACAGTGGAACTACACCAATGCAGACGGAGAATCCTCCATAAAATCCTTTTATTGCAAAAAATTTGTCAATCCATCACTTTCATCTGCATCTGTGGGCATTTTCAATGACATAGGCGGCAATGGTATGGACTGGATTGAAATCCGATTTGCCGAAGTCATGATGAATTATGCTGAATCAGCAAATGAAACAGGCGATCTGGCGCTCGCTAAAGAACTGATCCGTAGTATCCGGCAACGCGCCGGCATCGAACAGGGGAAATACGATTACGGTTTGTCCCTTGCTGCCAACAAAGAACAGATGCGCGATCTACTGATGAACGAACGGCAAATTGAATTCGCTTTTGAAGGCAAGCGCTATCACGACCTACGACGGACGCGTCGCATGCATACCCTCGAAGGAACGATCCAAACGTATCTGTTCGAAACCAAATCCGATGCTCTAAAGAAAATATTAGAAGCAAAGAACGCTGCCGGGATCATGCATCGCGAGCGTTTGGACATGAACAATAGAGATACCGTATTGAATTACTTCAAATATCCCTATAATTTACGCGCAGAAAGCGCGAATGGAGCCTTTGCTTTCCGTGATTATTATTATTTCTACCCACTGCCAAATACCTTTATGAGCTCCTCTCCATTGCTCGAACAAACAATCGGTTATGAAGGCGGTACATTCGATCCACTAAACAACTAATTATGAAAAAGAAATATTTATTGCTCCTTATCCTCTTCAGCATATTGCTTTCCTGCAAACGGGAAGGCGACAATATTTTCAATCAGTTTACGGATGTTAAAGTGACGCTGCACCAAGAAAATGAATTTAGTATTGGTACTTACAAGGATGTTGCTTCCGGAGACTCCATCTATGTCGATTTTACGATTAGCTCAGCTTCCAAAGACATGCATCAGGTATGGATCTTTTACAATGGCGCCGGTGCAGCAGCGCTCAAAATCCCATTGGCAGACGGCGAAAAAAGAAGCCTCCGCTATGTTTATAAAATTAAGGCCGATAAGGTGGGTCTTACCACTTTTCGAATAATGGCGGTGGACAGCGAAGGCGTATTTATGGGCGATGGCTATACTTCAGTGACCTATAATGTGCTATCAGATTACGCCCATCTGAACAATCGCGTGCTCTATATGCCAGATAGCACAGCGCAAAGCAGCGCTTGCTTTATTGATCTGATGGAAGGGAAAACATATACCTATGCTGAAGCCAAAGCGAATGCAGGAAAAATCGATCTGGGGATGTATCGCACCTATAAAGTAGAAGCCAATGGAGCCATTACCTATTCCTATAATATCTATTCGCTACAAGCCAGTCCAATTCCCTTTAAAGCTTTCGACTTTACGGATCTATCCGGAAAAGGCCGGGCAACCTATTTTTCCGGTATACAGACCAATCAGGCCTCCACATTTCTAAACACCTTAACATCTGGAACAGTTATTCAGAACAATGCAATTTCCCGCAAAACGACCAACCTTTCGCTAAATGATCTTAAAGTGGGCAGCATGTTCTACTTTAAGACACCAGACGAAAAATATGGTGTCGTTATCGTCAATGCTTTGAGCGGATATGACAACAGTCGCTATCTAAACATCAGCATTAAACGTCAAAACTAATTTGTCCCTTTTATCCCTTTATAGTATGGGGTACCGCAGCTCTGCTGGTACCCCTAACATAATAACATTATTCAAATGTAAATTACCCCCCTAACCGCTCCTAACCCAAAGCATCTTAGTAACCAGGATTTTGCTTTAAGTTGGGATTCATCGATATCTGCTGTTGAGGTATCGGAAACACCGTTTTGTTTTCAGCAGTAGGTTTATGATCCCACCACGTTGCGGTATGAAATTTACCAAAACGGATTAAATCACGCCTTCTGAACCCCTCAAAAATAAACTCACGCCCACGCTCCGCTAAAAGCTCATCTAACGTCAGCGTACTCGTATTGTATTGTGCTGCCGCCCAGTCGGCATCAGCAAATGCCCTTTTTTTGCACATATTAATTAAGTCTACTGCAACTTGTGAAGCAGTACCGCCGCTTTTGCGCATCAGCGCTTCGGCTTTCGCAAAATAAATCCAGCTCAAGCGATACACATTCCAATCGGTATTGTTGTAATTTTCATTAACAGGTATAACAACGCCATTCACATTCCCTTCGACGTTATTTCCAATTTTATATTTATTAAATCGGATCCCACTGTTTTCTTCACCGTCGCTCATGGTAGACGATGTACCCCCCGATTTTGCCCGACGAATATAATCCACAAAGACAAGCTGTTCACCTTTATACTCTTCCGATCCTTCAACCATTTTACCGTCCACAAATTTCACCATTGGGCCACTTAAAAACCATTCCTTTTTCCGTAGATCATTTGCTGCATACTGACCGAAAACACCGGGAACCAATACAATCCCATTATTTCCGTTTCTGCCGCCACCATAGATTTCACTCTGCACAAAATGATAGAACTCACTCGGAAAACCCGCCGAAAAATCAGCTTTTTTATAATCGTACGCGATAGAAAAAATGGTTTCCTTGGAGAGATCATTCGTCGGAACATAAGCGTCCTTAATATTCGGATCTAATTCCATGGCGCCATTCAAACCACCCCCGTCACCCGATATCAACTTATCAGCGGCCGCGATACAGTCGTCCCATCTCGGCTGTCCATACCATTTCTCAGCATTTAAATATAGTTCGACTAGCATCGCGTACCCTGTAGCCTGCGACACCCGACCCAACATCGCCCGCGATAATTTTGGGGCTAAGTCAATATTATCTCGAATTTCTTTCTCAATAAATTCAAACACTTCTTTGGTAGAAGAGGGCTCCGGAAGAGGTTCTTCAGCAGTGGTCGGCGCTTTTGTGGTTATCGGAATATTTCCGAAAAGATCCATCAGCTTCAGGTAGTGCAACGCACGTAAAAGCTTAAGCTCGGCAATGTATTGATTCTTTTCTTCCGTTGTAATCCCCATACTGGCCACGTCAGATTTTTCAAGAATATCGATGGGGCTATTGCATAGACCTACCCCCCAGTACATCAGTACCCAGGCTTGATTCAACCCACCTTCATCGACCGTCCAGGTATGGTAATGAAGGCGTTTCCATTTTCCATTATCTTCTCCATGCCGCCCTTTTGTTGGCCAGGCCAATTGATCGGCCGATAATTCGGCTGGACGCCACCAGCCATCCTGTCCCGAGGGCGATATCCAAGCGTTGGCATGGGTATACGGTCGCAATACAGCAGAAATTACTTCATTCTTATTTGCATAAAAATCTTCTGCGACAATAACATCGTAAGCATTTTCATCCAATTTTGTACAACTTGACGCACTGACGACACATGCCAGCATTAAAATTTTAAAAATATTTTTCATAGGAATTAGAAACTAAAATTTACACCAAACAAAAGCGACCGCGTATTCGGATAAGGACCGCGGCTGTCAATCCCCAAGCGCTGCCCATTCACTTCATTCCCCAAACCCGTATCCAATACAAAATCTGGGTCGTTGCCCGAGTAACCGGTTATCGTCGCCAGGTTTTGTACAGTCATGTAAGCACGCAGGTTGTTTACCCAGCTGTCATTTTTTAATTTAAATCGATACCCCAAGGTGACTTCGTCAATTTTTAAGTGACTTCCACTTTCGAGGTAGTAGTCCGAATACATATAGGTATCGTTGATATCTTTGTATTTGGTGAAAGCATCTCTCAACAGGTTGCCCGACCACACTTTATTACCATACGAAAGCGCAGTCGTATTTAAGATGTCATAATCAAATTTCCCACGCATAAACACCCTGAGGTCAAAGTTTTTATACGAAAAGTTATTTGTCCACGAAAGATAATATTTGGGTACAGCATTTCCGATCACCGATAAATCCGAAGCGTTGAGATCATCCCGCGAATTATTGATCTGATCATTTCTTACCGCCTCACCATTTCGGTTATAAAACAGCCATTTCCCATCCGCATCAAATCCGGCAAATCGTTTACCGAAAAACTCCCCGATGCGATGTCCTTCATAGGTGGTAAATGCGTTGCCGAGGGCACCCGCTCCGCCGATGTCCCCAAACTCCTTATACTTAACCGTAAAAATATCATTCGAGTAACTATCCATTACATTCTTCAACGTACTCGCTGTAAAGTCCATATTCCATTTGAAATTGTCACGTTCAATAGCGCGATAACTTAGCGCCAATTCGATACCTTTGGAAGAAAGCGTACCCACATTAGAATAGATATTATTTCGTATGTAAGGAGGTTGAGGTGTAGTGTACGTATCCAACAGGTCAACGGTTTTACGCTGAAAAACATCAATCGAACCCGAAAGTTTGTTGCTGAATAGCGTGAAATCGACACCGATATTCGTCTCCTTTTTTGTCTCCCAACGCAAGTTAGGGTTGGGGTTACGATCAGGACCGTAAGTTTCCCGGTAGGCTCCGTCGGGGTATAGGTACTTTCCGCCGCCCCCTAATGTCAATCGGGAAGCGTTGTTGGAAAACCCTGTATTTCCCGTTTCTCCATAACCCGCACGAAGTTTCAAATTGTTGATAAAATCAACATCCTGCATAAAGTCTTCATTGCTGATATTCCATCCTATCGATACGGCAGGAAAACTGCCCCACTTATTGTTTGCACCAAATTTAGAAGAACCTTCTCGTCTAAGGATAAACTGAGCCATATACTTATCGGAATACGTATAATTTACCCTTCCAAAAAAAGCAATCAACGTATTGTCATTCTTGTAGCTGTCCATATTAGCACGACCATCGCGTAATGCTTGCCCTTCCGAAAGGTTATCCTCATGAAAACGATCATTTATAAAACCCCTATTATCTGCACTCTGCCCCTCATCTTTCTCATAACGATAACTATAGCCAGCTAATGCTGTTATGCTATGCTTCTCAGCAAGGGTTGTGTTATATTGGAGCGTGGGCTCAAACGCATACCGCTCATTCAGCAAGTTCGATTTCGAAGCATAGCCTCCACCCGGATAATCCTCATCTTCCATAGACGCTTCACTGTTCAATGCCCGATACGAACCATCGATATACGAGTTGCGTTGCACCGATCCAAACACGCTGGCTTTTAGTCCCTCAATGATGGTAAGATCCGCCTTTCCATCCAGCGACGATGTTTGTTGCTTCCGGTAACTGGTTTCCGTAAATAAGCGTGCAAATTCATTTGTGCTTGTGCGGTCGTAACGATACGATCCATCGTCATTAAAATTTGACAAGGTGGGATTTTTAGTCGCCTCACTCTCCCAGCCCCCCCCGCCCAGCAGATTCGCATTGTTGGTATTCGTCGCGATGTTCATCAACACATTCAATCGGTCGTTCAAACCTTTCTGATTAATACTGGCGCGCACCGTATATTCCTTCCGCGAATTTTCCTTGGCGATACCTTCCAGATTTCTGAAATTTACACTACCACGATATGTGGTCGATTCATTGCCACCAGAAAGGGATAGATTGTGATTTTGTGAAAAATTATCCTTGTTGATCAAATCTTCAAAAAAGTCAGTTGAGTGGCCAAAATCCGGCTGCTTTAATTCGCCCGATGCAATCTTATCCCTGAATTCCTGTGGAGTCAAAAAATCGGGTCTATTATACAAAAATTCCTTTCGAAAATAATTGGAATAGTTAAATACCGATTTTCCCGGCTTTCCTCGCTTGGTCGTAATCAATATGACACCTGCGTTGGCACTGGTACCATAGATCGCCGCGCCCGAACCATCTTTCAAAACATCCACAGACTCGATATCATCCTGTTGGAGCAGATCCGGATTTCCGCCAGGTATTCCATCAATTACAAATAAAGGACTTGCACTTCCGGTCACAGAAATTGCTCCGCGCAATTGCGTCGCTACACCTGAATTTGGGTTAGAACCGCTTCTGGACACCTGTAAACCCGCCACTTTACCCTGTATAAGATCTAAGGGATTTCGCGCACCACTTTGACGAAATTGGTCTGCGCTCACATGCGCAACGGAGGAAGTGACCTCCTTTAGCCTTTGTGTACCGTATCCGACAACGACCACTTCATCCAATTGACTCTGATCAGCCTCCAGTTGAATCGAAACACTGCTGTCCTCCACAAAGGCTTCTTTGGTTTTGTAGCCGATGGAAGTCGCCACCAGTACTTGCCCCGCCTTCGCATCCAGCGTGAAATTTCCCGATGCGTCAGACTGTGTACTTTTAGCAGTTCCTTTGACGGTGATAGTCACACCTGCAATTGGCTTCCCATTGCTGTCCAGCACTTTACCTGTTAATTGTTGTTGGTTAGTTTGTGTCTCCTTCAGGAAACTGCTCTCCAAAATGGCTCTCGGAGCTGATTGTGCGTGAGTGATCGTACCGGCCAGCACAATCAGTGAGAAAAACAACCTGGATTTCCCGGTCAAGCGCACCATTGTCTTTAAATCAACATTGCTCATGTCTAATAATTGTTGGTTTTAAAACGTTTTAGCTTTTAGCCAAAATCGCATCTTGTTTAATAGTTAGCATTATATATAAATAGTTCGTTGGAATAACTCAGGCACATCTGCGCCGCCTGTTTTGCAGGTTTACAACAATGAATTAAACAAATCTCAAATCCATTTCGTTTGGCAAAATCGGTTTTGCATGAAAAATTTTATAGAAAAAAGCAGTCTACATCAGTACATAAAAAAGGGAGTCCAATACAAGACTCCCTTACTGCACCCTTTTTACTAGGCCGCCAATTCCTCATGAGCAACGTCTCAATCTTCTCTTTATCAAGGCCTAATCTTGCTCATTACTGACGCCACATCTTTCTTGTTATCCAGCGTTCTTGGCTGTTTCTTAATCGTATTGAAATACAACCGATACAGGTAAATGATCTGATGCATATTGACCGGTCAGCGCAACGGATGAAACCAAGGTATAGCTACTGGCGGCCTGAGCATTAAATAAAACAAAATCAATGGCTTTCGTCGGTGTCTTAACCGGGAATGAAAGCGGACAGCTGCTCATACAAGAAAAAGTAAACCGCTCTTTAAGTTTGAGCATTTCGCTGCTCGACGGTATTGCATTATAGTCTCCCCCTACAAAAAGCGCCTTGTTTAACGAAGTGCTCAGCTGGTTCAAAAATTCAGCCTGTGCGGTCCTATTAGGCACATTCAGATCCAGATGCGTCGATGCAAATTCAATGCTTTTACCATCGGGAAGAGTCACCGTGGCCACAGCAATACTGCGTTGTTCGCCCGCTGTCGGCATGGGCAGCAACTCCCGCCGCTTGTTGGTCATTGGATACTTACTTAAAATAGCCACACCATATTCACCACCATTATAATCAATGGACTTCGAAAAATGATATTCCATTCCCAGTAGCTTTGCCAGCTCCGCAGCCTGATTCACTTTACCCGAACGTGCCACATTGACATCCACTTCCTGAAGTGCAACAACTTCCGCTCCACTGCTTTTTATCACCGCAGCAATATTAGCCAGATTGACCACCTCCGAATTTTCAGGTGCCCCATGGTGAATATTGTACGTCATGGTGACCAACTTTTTCTTTGCAGGGGGCGTAAGATCTATTTTCTCATCCCCACTGCAGCTCATTAAATTTAACAGGGCCATAGCCCCAAGGATTATTTTTTTCATGGTATAATTTATTTAGGAAGTTTTAATTTGAACTCAGCAGTCATCGGCAGAAAGTTATTGGCCGATTTAGAAAAAGGGCCATATTTACTGAGTTGGAGCTTATCGTCCGTATTCTTAAAGGTGATATAGTCAAATACACCTGTGGGTTTATCTTTTGGTGCATTCCAGGGGCACCCAGTACCTAAACACGCAAAGGTAAAGCTGCCCTTAAGATAAGATAGTACAGGACCATTGCCCGACTCCTGTTCATTGAGATTACCGACCAAAATCACGGGTTGCATCAATTTCTCCGTCGCATTGAGCAAGTCAACGACTTGAAGCGCTCGGTTATTGGCAACCGATGGATCCAGCTCAGTGCCCGCAAAATACAGTGCATGCCCTTCCTGCACCTCCACTTTAACCATCACCATACTCCGAAGCTCGGCCGTACTCCCCTCCTCACGACTCAACAATTGGCTATATTTCTCCTTCACCGGAAATTTGGACAACACGGCATTCCCAAATCCCCCCGTCTGGTAATCTATATTTTTCTTGAAATAGGATACCATACCCAATGCCTTAGCAATGGCAGCCGGACGATCTACCTTCCCCGCCCGGGTCGTCGCACTATCCACCTGCCGCAAAAACAATAGGTCAGGATCATATTCTTTAATCAGATCCAACATAGCATCAAAGTTAGCAACAGTTGTACCCACGTTCATATTCAGTGACATCACTTTCACATTTTTAGCTGGCGTATCATCCGGTTCCTGAGGTTGCTCCGGCTCTTTCGCTGGCAGCAAATTCCAATCACCCGGACTATAAGTCTTGCGGCATCCCTGCAAACCCACGATAGCCTGCAGTAGGAGCAAGCCCAACAAAACGATCTTTATTTTCTTTTTCATCAGTATCAAATATTAATAATTTGGATTTTGCACCATATTGCGATTTGCAATGATCTCAGCCTCTGGAATAGGCCACAGGCCCTCGCGATTTCTTTTGTACGTCCGGCTCTGTACCCGCACAAGTTCTCCTGTTTTAGGGTTTGTTGCCCCAAAGACCTCACCGTTCATTACAGCTTCATCGATCCCCCAACGGCGGATATCGAAATAACGGCCTCCTTCAAAAGCAAGTTCCGCCTGCCGCTCCCGACGGATGAGCTCGCGCATTTTTGCCTGCGTGCCGTATATCCCACTGTTAACCGCAGGCATCGCTGCCCTTGCCCGCACTTCATTGATCGCAGCAAGCGTTTCAGCATTGCTCCACTGCCCCGTCTCTATCATTGCCTCCGCATAGTTGAGCAATATTTCAGCATAGCGTATGATCATAAAATCCAGACTTCCGCTCTTAGCCTGACGATCTCTGGCATCAATATATTTCTTTATCCAATACCCTGTGGCAGTAGACTTCGTTTCACCGATTTTATCTGTCGGATTATAAAAAGGATCAAGGGTATATTGGTTCTGAAATTTATCATTCGGTGAAAAAACCGACGCTGCCAACCGTGGATCCCTGTTGTTTTTATAATTTGGATTACGCTGATAGATCAGCACCGAGTCACGTCCAAGCTCCTGGATGGTCTTGCCCTGTTTGGTTTCAAAATTATTGACTACCGTATTGGTGGGCGACAGATAAGTTTCGCCACCGATACCAAAAGGAGCAAAAGATGTCCAGGCATTCGCGCAGCCATTTTCTTTAAAAAATATCCGTTCATCATTCAGTTCACCCGCGTAGCTAAAGAGCTCCGAATAACTGTCATTTTTATTTGCCGTACTGATCCAGAGTTTATATACTTTGGAGTCGATCACCTGCTTTGCCGAAGCCTTCGCAAGTTCAAAATCTTTATAGTACAATCCCAGTCGCGACAGCAGCGACAGACAAACACCGCTTGTCATCCGCCACCGATCAGCATTCACATAACTTGCCGGCAGCTTGGCAGCACAGTCCTTCAATTCGGCTACAATAAAATCGTATACCTCTTTTTGAGCGGTTCGAAAAGATTGATTTTCCGTCGGCGTCAAAGACTGGGTCAATAAGGGGATATCACCAAACACCAACATCAATTCCATGTGATAATACGCTCTCAATGCCCTAGCCTCCAGCTTCATCCTTTCTTTCAGTTCGGTATCAATATAAGCCCCGTCTATGTTTTCCAAAAACCTGTTGGCCCGACGGATACACGTATAATCATCTGCCCATAAGCTATTCGACACCCCCCAGCGGCTAGAGGCCAGACCGCGGGTGAAACCGTCGTAATCACCCTTAAAGTCACCGCGCTGCACGGCTTCGTCCGTAAGTCCAGCATAATACATGATGTTCCGCCCAGAGCTGCCCCCCGGTATTCCCGCATAAACAGTTCCCAAGGCATTATACCCATCTGTTTCTGTATTCCACCATTGCTCGTCCGATACACCGTCCGGACTGTCGATAGTCAGGAATTTTTCACATGAGCTAGTTGACAAGACCACCACAAGTAGGCTCAGTAATTTTATCTTAGTTTTTATTGTATTCATGTTTATTAGAAATTAGCCGTTAACCCAACAGAAAATATACGCATCATACCATAGGTCCACGATCCCCCTTGCGACTCCGGATCAGCCATTTTCAATTTGGTAAAGAGAAAAGGATTTTGCGTATTGATGTAAAAGCGCGCATTTTTAATTCCGTATTTATTGAGGTAGGCGCTATTCAATCGGTACCCAGCCTGAATAAATTTGACACGGAGGTACTTCGCATTAAACAACCAAAAGTCACTGCGCAGCACGTTATTTGCCGGATTTGCCAGCAAACGAGGATAGATGGCATCCTGGTTATTTTCGCGCCAGGTATTCGCCGCCCGATAGGTTGTCGGGATACCACCCGAGGCACTCAAATTCAGCGGATGCCATAAGTAACCGGCAGATTTACCCCCGAGATTTGCCGAATAATCGTGGTTACCTGCCCCCTGCAACAAAAACTCAAAATCGAAGTTCTTGTAACTGAAACTTACATTACTAAAATAATTGATCCTCGGCGTAGGGTCACCGATCACTTTTTGGTCGCTCTCGTCAATCATACCGTCGCCATTAAGGTCAACATACTTGATATCGCCCGGGCCTTCGCCTGCGAGCGCCGGAACCAATGCTGTTTTTTTATCAGCAGCAAAATCAGCATACTGCAAAATACCATCCGTTACATAACCATAATGACTCTTTATAGCATACCCCACCTCATTCGTCGAGATACCCGAATAGTACGGACCACCCAATAGTTCAGTAATCTTATTCTTATTGTAAGAGATACCCGGTCTTATCGAAAAACTAAAGTCATCGCCGAGCTTATCGTTATAATTCAGCGACAGTTCCATTCCGGTATTGCTCACCTTACCTGCATTCAAAGGAGCCGAACCAATAGCGCCGGAGGGTGCCACAGTAGGTTTCAGAAGCACATCCTTCGTTTTTTTGTCGTAATAATCAAAGGTCAAAGAAAGCTTATTTTTGAAAACCGACAGATCCAAGCCCACATCCAGGATATTCACCTTTTCCCAGGTAATGTTTGGATTACCCCATACAGACTCTGTTCCATTGGTCGCATTGATAAGATTTTGGTACAGATATAAACCAATATTCTCATTGCCCAGCTGTCCATACGAAGCCCTCAGCTTCAGATTACTGATCGCATCCACATGAAAAAAGGCTTCATTATGTAGGTTCCATCCCAATGCGATGGACGGGAAATAACCATATTTCTTTCCAGGGCCAAATTTGGAAGAACCATCTGCACGAAAGGATAGTTCGGCAAGATAGCGGTTGTCGTACGAATAATTTGCTTTCGCATAGCTCGACACCAACGACGATTCTTTCCAATAACCCTCATTAAATTTTTCAACAGAAAATCCACCCATGGCAAAGAGATTATGCTTTTTGAACGTCTTGTTGTAATCCAGCGCGCCGCTCAAATAATAATAGGTATTTCTGGTCTCCGAATATGCATTCCGCTGTACCGCCCAGGTCTGTACCAACTGTTTGGTATAATAATCGAAGAAATAGAAATTATCCCGGTTTTGCTTATAAACATCACTGTTGAGCCTATAGCTAAACTGCCCCCGCAAGTTTAAATTGTCAGTAATAGACCATTTTGGCTGTAGATTGATTGTTGCCTGATCATATTGATACCCAATGGTACCGCCAACCTCTTCATAAGCCAGTGGGTTGACAATATCCGCATACCGACCATAGATGGTTGGCCATCCCTCCTCTTGTGGATATTTGGGCAGTACCGTAGGCGGCAGCCGATAAAGGTCGTCCAAGATTCTGCTCCCCCCATTATCGATGGTTCGGTTTGGGTACAACGTATTCCGTCTGATACCCAAGACATCCAGATTAATCAAAAACCGCTTCGAAAGTGATACGGAGGTATTCGCTCGGATATTAAAGCGATCCATCTTGTTGAGCGGCAACATCCCTTTCTGGTACATGTAATTGCCCGTTACCGCAAATCGCGCAACATCATTTCCACCGCTCACAGCTAAAGAATGGGAGGTTAGCGGACTATAATCATCGATAACAATATCCGTCCAGTTGGTATTCGGATAATTGATGGGATCTTCCCCAGATTCGGTTTTGCTAATCTGCTCATCCGTATACAATATTTGTCCTCCGGAGGCTACCTGCGCATAGTTATACATACGCATGTAAGTAGGCGCGTCCACAAATTCAGGGAGGATTGTCGGCGATTGCTGTCCGTAGGAACCGTCGTAGAGCACATTGATCTGCCCCGCTTTTCCGCGTTTGGTCGTCACCAAAATAACACCGTTCGCTGCCCTGGCACCATATATAGCTGCTGCAGCCGCATCTTTTAATATGGTTACACTCTCCACCGTTACCGGATCGATATGATTCATATCCATGGGTACGCCGTCGACAAGCACCAGCGGGTCCGAATTATTTAACGTCGAAATACCCCGTATTTTAATACTGGCCGCATCACCACCCGGCAGGCCTGAGCCTTGCTGAACGGTAAGTCCTGTAACACCGCCCTGCAGCGACTGCGAAAGATTGGTAATAGGTTTTCCTTCGATATTGGATTTAATATCCAATGAAGCGACAGAACTGGCTATATGTTTTCGCTGCATTTCCGTCATCCCCACGACCACCACCTCATCCAGATCCGAGACATTTTCCTTAAGCGATACCGTAAGGTTCGCTTCGGTCTTATTCACCAGCACCTCTTTGGTCAAGAAGCCAACTGCCGAAAACGACAACCTGCTCCCTTTAGCTATCGTGATCGAATAATAGCCTTCATCGTCCGAAACCGACGTGGCCATCCCGCCTTTTTCAGCTACCGTAACGCCCGAAAGAGGAACAGGGGGTTCAGCCGTATTAAAAATGCGTCCTTTGACAGTTACTTTTCCCTGGAAAACAACCGGTCTGTTAAATTGCTGACTGCGGGCAGTCAGGTCGGGTATTACAGTGATTTGCCCAGCCCCCTGTGCAATCGTCAAATTAAATTTCCGGAGCACCTGCCTTAGCGCTGGCACCAGCTCCTCTTTGTCAATATCGACGTTTATCCGTTTGTCGGCCAATAAATTTTCAGGGTAAAGCAGCGCAATATCAGTCTGTTTTTGAACAGACTGCAGAAAATGCTTCAAGGGTACATTTTTCATTTTGAGCGTTATTCGCTGGGGAAACGCGAGTGCACTGACAGAAAGTAAAACTCCTGTAATGGCAAGGGATCCTATCTTCATATTATACCTAATTTTAGGTGACAATAATTGTCTAGAGGAGAGATTTTGTCCCACCTGTTTTTTTTTCATAATTTTGATGAAATTAAATTTTTAGAAACGTTTAATTTAAACGGATAAAGGGGACCGCAATTCCTCTTTATCCAATTTTATGGTTAGTAATCAATTGTTCTTTATCCACACCTCCTTTTCTACTTGTGTTATCCTATAGTTTCTCAGCGCATATATCGTACTTAGCGAAGTCAGTATATCAACATCCAGATTGATCCTGCCTGAATAGACCGTTGCATTTTCCAGCACCGATGGGTCAGCATGAATGCGCACATTATAAATACGTTCCAATTTTTTGATCAGATCTTTCGTAGACAGACGGTCTAGTACAAGCTGTTTTTTAGTCCATAAAATTTCATTCCCTTCCGCTTTACTATCCACGATGACTTTCTGCCGGTGCAGATCATATGTAATCAATTGACCTGGCACCATGGTGATGTCTTTGAAATGCGGACTGCTCAGTTCGACCTTGCCCGTAATCAATTCAATAGCCATTTTTTTATCTTCTTCATACGACGATAGATTAAAGCTGGTGCCCAAAACTTTTACGGATGCGTTTTTTGTTCTAACGATAAACGTTGTACCCGTATGAGCAACATCAAAATATCCTTCGCCATTGAGGTATACTTCGCGGGGTTTGCCCAGCATATCTGGACTGTAGGTGAGGTATGAACCTGCATTGAGCCATACCTTGGAGTGGTCTGGCAACGTAAACTCCTGCCTTTTTCCGTAAGGAACAAATAGGGTATGGTATTGAGGTGTAGCTGCTTTAGGCTCAGGCTCCATCAAATCGAGTATGTCAGATGAACCTTTTACGTTCAAAAATGAAATCGCATGGCTTTCGGTATGCGGATCAACAGAAATAAGCTGGAGGCTATCTTTGTGTGTATTCAACGTCTGGCTGATGGATGCTACCCTTTCGATATCAAGCTTCGGCTCCATTGCTGCATCCCTTGGAAAGAACAGCTTGAAGCAGACTAACAGGCACGCCACAGCGGCGAGCGGCCCAATATAGAATAGCAACCTACGAGTACGTTTTTTGGCTGTACTGCGGACAATCCGCTCAAAGAGCTTGGCCTTATCTTCTTTCGACAGGCCCTGCTCTGGCGTGAGGTTGAATATGTGCTTAAATTTTTCTTTCTTGGTTTTCACAAACTATGCTTTTATAACTATAGAGCATAATTTTCAAAAACATAGACTAAAATCTATTAAAAAAAATATAAAAAATAGTAAAAAGTTCAATGGGCTTCAATTCCACTTTTAATTGCTTGATAGCCCGAAAGGTCAATGTCCTGCAGGTCTCCACATTCACCCCCATCATCTGCGCAATCTCGTCGTAGGAAAAATCGAGGTAATAGCGCAAAAAAAGTACTTCCCGCTGCCGCTTCGGCAATGCATCTACCTTTTCTTTGATTACTTTCACGACACCGGCTTCCACCTCATCGTTGATGAGATCAAGTTCGTGGCTATTCGTCCAATACATGTCTTCCGAAAGCGAGTCGATAGCCACAGTCTCCACCTTCAGCCGCAGCAGCTTCCGCCGCAACGCCGCGAAAAGATAATATTTCACCTGAACGTCCTTCGCTATTTTTGGATTATCAAATAAGTGCACAAAAAGGTCGTGGATACAATCCAACACGGTATCCTTATCATAATGATACTGCTTACCATAGCTGTACAAATCATCGATATAAGTATCGTAGATTTCCTCAAATGAACTTCGGTTACCCTGTATAAATCCAATCCAAGACATAAAAGCTGGTAGAAATTTTTCGCTAATTTCCTCTTTTTAATATTAATCTTACATGAAATAATGGTTATGTTATCACTTAGGTCTATTTCATCAAGACAAGAGCTGGAAACCCTCATGGCAAGTATAACAAATTTAAAATCAATAATCAAACTAAAAATAAGCCCTGCCGAGTGTCTGCTCCCTATCCAGATTTAAGCCCTTACTTTTTTAATACCGCACCAAAAAAATTGTTTATGCATTTTTTTTCGTATCTTACCCCTCCACAAATCTTCAAATGAAAACACTAGGCAAAAAGATCAGGTTGCTCAGGCAACAAAAAGGTTGGACGCAACAAGATGTAGCAAAGAAATTGGACGTTTCAATTCCTGCATTTTCAAAAATGGAAACAGGGATTACAGATCTTAACCTCTCTCGATTAAATCAAATCGCCAAGTTATTTAATTTGACATTGGTGCAGCTGGTATCCAATTCGGAGACAGACGACGTTAAAGATTACACCAAAGAAATAAGACTCCTGAACGAAAAGCTACAACAAAAAGGCGATGAGGTTATCCAGCTCCGCAAAAAAATCATTGCGCTCTATGAGCAATTAGAAAAAGATAATCCAACGCCATAAGCTCCGGTAAAGGAAGTCAACAGTCCTCTCCAGCCAGCCCATCCACATTTTACAGCATAGTACTGTCGGCAGAAAACTATTGCCAGCAATAGGAAGTATTAAGCCGAAAAGTTGTAAATTTGACAGCTGGCTTCAGATTTAAACCGCATAGGATCTGACCGTTGAAAAGTTTACTATGGATATTACTGCAGAAAATAAGCTATTGATTTCGCTTTCCCATGGCGACGAACAAGCTTTTTTTGCCTTATATGATCAGTATAGCCATGCCCTATTTTCCACTATTTTTCGAATGGTCAAAGATCGGCAGGTCAGTGAAGAGATCGTGCAGGATGTATTTCTAAAAGTCTGGCAAAAAAGATCGACCATTGACCCCACTCGAAGTTTTAAATCCTGGATTTTTACAATTGCTAAAAATGATGTGATCTCCTGGTATAGAAAATTAGCGAAGGAAGCCGCGATGCAGGAAAATTTATACCAGCATTTTGAGCAGCTCTACCTGATGGAAAAAGAGGTTGATATCGAAGAAAAACAATCCGCATTATTAGAAAAAGCGCTCAACACCCTAAGTGAGCGTAGAAGAGAAATATTTGTGCTATGCAAAATAGAGCAAAAAAGCTACGAAGAGGTAGCTAAGCAATTGCATATTTCAGTATCCACCGTGAGTAATGCCATGGTCAAATCCAACCAACATATCCGCCAATTTGTGCAAGACCATTATGAAGAGATTTTAGCAATTCTTGTCACATTCTATTTTTTTTAAAAAAAACACCACAACGATAGTGTTTTTGCTAATAAGTTGCGTATTAACTTATAGATATGGCAAAAAAAATAGAAAATATTTACAAGAACTATTTAGATGGAAGTATCAATCGTGTCGACCTCGATAGACTGCTCCACTATTTTGAACGTGCCAGCGACGAAGAGCTCGAACAGCTCACTTCTTTGGCCTCGATCGATATTGACGAACATCAAATCGATCAACCTTTTGCGTCCCATATCGCCCGTATTAAAGAAAGATTGGAAGATAGGCTAAACCAATCAGAAGGATTAAACCAAACGAACAAACAACCGCTTCGTTTAAGATACAAACAGCAGTCGTGGGCTGCCGCTTCTATTCTACTGGTTGCCGGATTGGCCACCTGGTTTTACCTCGCACAGCACGTGGCACCTTCCGATATTGCTGCACCATCAGCACCTACCTTATATGTTAAAGATAAGTCTGGCAAAGAAATCGCCATTTTACCAAAAACAGATTCGGCATGGCAGATCGGCGAAATCGCATTTGCTCGTATCGACAGCCAAACGGTAAAAGTCACCGCAACAGGAAAAACCCCAAGTCTGCAAACCATCTACACCCCCAATTCCGACTTTAGGATTATTTTGGAAGATGGCACCAAGATTACGATGAATGCAGCATCTACCCTCACCTTTCAGGTTCCTTTTGATGCTGTCAAAAGAGAAGTTTCTTTAGAAGGAGAAGGTTATTTCGATGTAGCTCACCAAGCACAAAGACCATTTACTGTACACGCTGGAGCCGCAAACGTCGAAGTGCTGGGCACCGTTTTCAACGTACGAAATTATGCGAGCGACGGACAGGTCACCACCTCCCTGCTGTCCGGCCGGATCGCGTTGAGCAAATCCGGAACGGCTCAGCGCATTGTGCTTCATCCCGGGGAAACAGCCATCACCGACCACAATGGCATACATCGGGAGCAGGTCGCGCCAAAGCAAGCTACCGCCTGGACCGCAGGCTACTTTGACTACCGCGATCAGTCGCTCCGTGTCATCCTCGCTGATTTGTCCAGATGGTATGGCGTCGAAGTCGATACCATCACACTACCTACCGATCAATCGATCTATATGAAGGTCCGAAAAAATATACCGTTACAGGAAATGTTGAACCTCTTAAACGAAGCAAGCGGCCTCCATTTTCAATTGAACAATAAAAAAATCACCTTAAAAACTACGTATAAAAAATAAAACTAAATTTTACATTAACCTACATCTACCATGTCCTACCTAACCCCAAAGCGACCGGTATTTTTGCGGAAATACTTGAGTTTGGTCGCTGGAATTGCCCTGATGAGCATGATTGATCCCTACGAACTACATGCTCAACAGGTTCAATTAAATTTTAAAAATGCCGAGGTCAAAGAAGTGATTACAAGCCTATCGGATCGCTACGGCTACGAATTTGTTTTTGACGGCAACCTGTTAAAATCAGCCCGTCCAATCAGTGTCAACCTCAAACTCTCGAGCGTTGAGGACGCGTTGTCCATTTTGTTTAAGGATCAACCCTTCAGTTACCGTCTGGAAAACAAGCGCATCATCCTTTATCGCAAAGCGGCATCCACCACTGGTCAGCTTGTACGCGGTAAAGTAATCGACAGTTTGGGCCATACTATTCCCGGCGTGTCTATTCATAATCTACAGGATAATAGCCAGACGATGAGTTCCGGAGATGGCGATTTTGAACTGAATGTTGCCAGCTCCGCCGACATCCAGCTGTCCTTTAGCCATGTGTCTTTTAATGAAAAGGTCATGCGCTTCAGTCCAGAGCAAATGGCGCGGCCTGTGCGGGTCATGCTGAGCGCAAAAGAGTCTATGCTCAACGAAATTATGATCACAGGATATCAACGCATCAGCAAAGAGCGTAGCCCTGGAGCATATACCATGGTCAACAATGATCAGTTAAACAAACAGATCAACGTCGACTTAGTTTCTGCGCTCGAAGGCCAGGTGGCCGGATTGACCTATATCAAAAACCCAACACGTTCTGACGCCGACAAACCTATCCTTCGTGGTATCGGTACCTACTCCAATAGTGTCACTACCAATCCGCTTATCGTCGTGGACGACTTACCCACCGAACTCACCCTGAGCGACATCAACCCCTATGACGTCGAGTCCGTTACCGTACTCAAAGACGCAACGGCAGCATCCATCTATGGCGCCCGCGCAGCCAATGGCGTTATAGTCGTCACCACAAAAAGAGGAAAAGGCCAAGGAGTTTCCGTCAACTTCAATGTCGATCAGTTCATCACGCAAAAACCGGATATCGCCAAGATGCATTACGCCAGCACATCCGATCTGATCGATTACGAAATCGATGTCTACAACAAAGAACGTTCACGCTACGCAAACACCGAATCGCTATTCAATTACTATGGAAAGCTGGGCAGCGGCAATTTAAAATACTATTCGCCACTGTACGATCTATTCCGTAAAGAATCTACCGGGGCCATTAGCCAGCAAGAACGCGACGCTACGATCAATACCTGGCGCAACAACGATTATATTAAAGAATTTACCGACAATATCTGGCAGAATGAATCACGCCAACGGTATAACGCCAGCATTTCACAGAATTCGTCCAAAAGCAACACCTTTGTTTCGTTCAACTACGATAAAGGAAAAGGTCTAGTACGCCATGAGAAGAATGAGAAATTCAACCTGTATTTGAAATCCAGCTTCAACGTCACCAAATGGCTAAATGCGACAGTGGGACTGAATGGTACCTACGGTGTCAACAAACAAACTGATGGTGTCTACAATGATCTGTTTTTACAGCCACGGTATACACGCATCAAAGATGAAAATGGCAACCTCGTGTATGCGCCTTACGTTGACCTTTCAAGTTCCGTCGGACCCGGATCGGCCATTAACGGCGAGACAGCAGAACAGATTGCTGCAAACCCAAATTTAAAAAGTACGGCCTTTAATGTGCTTGAAGCCTTAGGCGAAGGCATCGAGAGCAGAAAGAATTTGAATCTTCGCGCATTTACGGCTTTGCGGGCCACTATTTACAAAGGACTCTCTTTTCAAACACAGTTTTCCTATGAACTGGGGCAAACATCCCGTGAAAGCTTCTACGACGAAGATAGCTACATGATGCGTGTTGCCTCAAATGCAATGGTCAGCTACAATGCGGCGACGGGAGTATACACCAAAAACCTGCCAGCCGGAGGCCGTTACTATCAATTCGAATCCAAACGGTACAACTATACGTTCCGGAATCAATTTAATTATGATAATACCTTTGGCCAATATGGCCAGCATCAGCTAACCGCCCTGGCCGGCTTCGAGATGCGTCAGTCGCATACACCGCGTCCTATCCAACAATTGCTTGTGGGGTACAATCCCGTTACATTGACCTCCACCACCATCGACTGGGCCACATTGAGTAAAACCGGTATATCGAGTTATATCTATGGGGGCAATGTCCGCTTGGGCGACTTAAACGGCGGTGCACAAAAAGAAACTTTACACCGCTATACCTCGCTGTATGCCAATGCCGGCTATACCTATAACAACAGATACAACCTTACGGGAAGCATACGTGTCGATCAGGCTGATCTCTTTGGGGTAGATCCAAAGTTTAGATACCGCCCTTTATGGTCTGTCGGAGCAGGGTGGAATGTCAGCAACGAAGACTTTATGAAAAACAGCGACTGGCTAAACTCGCTCAAGCTGCGCGCAACGTACGGTATTACCGGCAACGTCGACCAGGAAAGTTCCAGCTATGGTACGGCCACCTGGAAATCGGATAAGCTGTTTCCCTACCTACAGTATCTTGAACAAAAATCGTTGCCCAATCCCATGTTGCGCTGGGAGAAAACAGCAACGACAAACTTCGGTGTAGATTTTTCAATTTTAGACAACCGCCTGTCCGCGACTATCGATGCCTATAATCGCTACAGCTCCGATTTGTTGATCAGTGCTATACTTGACCCAACCGTCGGAGCCAATTCACGTGTTATCAACAATGGGGCCTTACGCAACAAAGGGATCGAGTTTAACATCAATGGCGTGTGGCTCAAAAAGAAAAATTTAACAGCAAGCACCCAACTGGTATTCTCCTTCAACAAAAACAAGGTCGAGAAAGTAAACGGATTAACAGCGACCGCGCAGTCCTATGTTGGCTCACCTAGCAATTACTTTTTCGAAGGCAACAGCTATAATGCTGTACTCGCCTATCGCTATGCCGGCATGATGAATGGTTACCCTTATTTTCTGGATCAAAACGGCGACTCCAATGTTGTTTATGATGAAAATGGCACCCCTACAAAGATCAATGATATCAATTCACCCGATGCATTGGTCAACTTAGGGACATTGTTTCCAAAATATACAGGATCCATCAATCAGCGTCTGCGCTATAAAGCGTTTGATCTTTCGGCGATGTTTGTCTTCTCCGGTGGACATAAATTGCGCAAAGATGCCATCGACTTCGCAAGCGATGAACTGACCAACGCGGGTTTGGTGAACCGCTGGGCAGAAGGGGCCAATAACGACTATCCCCGGTTACTGGTCGATTATCCAGACAACCTACGGAGTGGGGCGAGCACCCTATCAAAATTATGGCGCTATAGCGATCAGCAGATTGTTTCGGCAGATTACATCAAGCTGCGAAATATAGCCGTAGGCTATCAATTGCCTAAGCAATTGGCCCATAAAGCCGGCATGCAAAACGTCAGATTAACGGCGCAGGTCAACAATTTATGGACATGGAGCGCTGCCGGCAATGATATCGATCCAGAATCCTATTCGCTCAATAGTGGAACACGCACCTTGCCCCTGGCAAAATCATTCCTGATGGGACTTTCATTAACTTTTTAACCCGAATCTACGATGACTATAAAAACCATAATGGCGGCATGTGCGACTCTGGCAGTCTTTACCGCCTGCAATAAATACCTCGACATTACACCAAAAGGATCCCAACTGGTAAGCACTACGCAAGATTATTACGATTTGGTGGCCTATCCCAATAGAGGCTACCCCGTCAATAATTTTCAGTACCTGGTCGATGACCAATACCTCAAAGAATCCAATGTGATCGGTTTGACGCCGAACATCAATACCATCAACTTTTTGTTTCAAGAAAAGGAAGACAGGGTCAGTCAACTCAACTCATCGAGCTTTTACAACCAGTGCTACAAATACATTGCACAGTGGAACATGATTATTTCTTTGGTCGACGAGAGTACAGGTGATAGCCAATTGAAAACCCTGGCCAAAGCCGAGGCCAAGATGTTTCGGGCCTTTGATTATTTCCACCTCATCAATGTCTACGCCAAGGCCTATGATGCCAGCACCGCAGCGCAGGACGGCGGTGTCTGCATTATGGACAAATATGACCTGGAGGCCAAACCAGCCAAAGCAACCGTGCAGCAGGTATACGATTTTATCCAAAAGGATATTGACGACGCTATACCCCATCTGCAGGAAAAACCCGCCAATCCCTATCACCCATCGCTGGCCTTTGCCTATGCACTGAAAGCCAAGGTGCACCTTTTTAAAAGGGAAATTGCCGAAGCACAGGCGGCTGCCGAAAAAGCCATGCAGCTGAATGGGCAGCTCATTGACCTGGTGCAGTACGAAAAATTAGGCGGACCAAGCAAGACGCCTATCATCGCCGAAAATAATCCCGAAGTATTGAGCTACATGTATATCAACGGGTACACCGAAATGAACTTTGGGTACAGCTACATGTTGAGCCCCGAACTGACGAGCATGTTCGATAAAGAAGACAAGCGCTTTAGCCTATTCTATACCAAGACCAATGCCAGCTTTCTGGATATCGGGGCCGGAGCAAGTTATTACAATGTCAGGTATACCGCATTTTTCTTCCCTACCGTAGGATTAAAAACACCGGAAATCTACCTGATGCTGGCCGAATGTTATGCCCGTCAAGATCAATATGCCAAAGCCATCAGCCTATTGAATAGCTTACGCAAAACCCGCATTGAAGGCGACAAGGCGATCTTGCCAGTTCCGACGACACGCAAGGAAGCGATGGATCTGGTTATTAACGAGCGCCGTCGCGAGCTGCCGATCGGGTACCACCGTTTCTTTGATCTGAAACGCTTAAATCTCGAAAAAGAATATGCCAAAACACTCGTCCGTGTCTTCCCGATTGTCAATAAGACGGTCGAGCAAAAGACCTATACGCTGGCGCCAAACTCCAGGATGTACATCATTCCATTTCCATTGGATGCCATGAAGTTAAACCCAAACTTACGGTTAAATACAGACGAAGCCGTACCGTTTTAATAGATGCTATAACAAACACATGAAAAACAAAATTATCTTTAGTACCCTCGCCCTGCTTTTGTCTGCCGGTATAATCCAAGCGCAGCAACCCGTGGAAAAGAAAGCCGATAAAACGGCTAGTAAGACCGATACGAAGACAGCGGCTAAAACAGATACCCTGAAAACAAAAAATGACCTCTATGAGGCCTACAGTAAAATTTTAAATAAAAAAAGAATTTCCCGCTCAGGCGTTTTTAATGTCATCGAATCCGAAAAGAAGTGGTACCTGGAAATACCCGACAGTATATTGAACCGTTATTTTCTGACCGTAACGCGTCTGGTGTCGGCTCCACAGGGATTTACGATGTATGGAGGCGAAAAGCTGAATGAGCAGACACTTTACTTCGAAAAAGGCCTGGGCGACCGTATCCAGCTGCGGGCAGCGATTTACAAGCAGGACGCGCCCGAAAACGATGCCATTCGTACGGCATTGATCCAGTCGCAGGAAGATCCCATTATCGCTATTTTGGATATCAAAGGACTACAAGCAGGGGGCAACAGTTATTTGGTGGAGGTGACCGACCTTTTCCGAAAAGACAACGCCGCACTTTCCTTTGACAGCAGAATAAAAAGCGAAAATAAGCTATCCTCCCTGGCAGATGACCGTTCTTTCATTACCGATATGAAGGTATTCCCCATCAATCTGGAAGTAAAGACCACCAAAACCTACAGCTCCACATCAGGTACGCCCGCAGCAACCGCAACCGGTTCATTGACCTTTACCACCAACACCTCCATGGTCCTGTTGCCAAAAGTACCGATGAACAAACGGATTTACGATGACCGCGTAGGATATTTTGCCAACAAGTATATTCTATTCACCGATAAAAACCAGCGGTCCAAAGCCCTGAATTTTATACAGCGCTACCGTCTCGAGCCCAAAGCGAAAGATCTAAAACGCTACTTAAAAGGCGAACTGGTAGAGCCTCAACAGCAGATCGTCTATTATATCGATCCGGCGACCCCAAAAAAATGGCGCCCGTATCTGATTGCCGGCATCAACGACTGGAACCAGGCATTCGAACAAGCCGGATTCAAAAACGCCATTGTAGGCAAAGAATGGCCTGAGCAAGATACCACCATGAGCCTCGAGGATGCCCGATTCTCGGTGATCCGGTATTTTGCCTCCGAAAAAGCGAATGCCTATGGGCCACGCATATCCGATCCGCGAAGTGGCGAGATTATCGAAGCCCATGTAGGCTGGTATCATAATGTCATGAAACTCGTTCAGCAATGGTTTATGGTCCAAGTGGGCCCATTGAACAAAGCTGCACAAAAAATGCAGTTGGATGACGAAGTGATGGGGCAGCTGATCCGCTTTGTGTCGTCGCACGAAGTAGGGCACAGTTTGGGCCTCCGTCACAATATGGGAGCAAGCAGCCAAACGCCAGTAGAAAAATTGCGCGACAAAAAGTGGGTCGAAAAGAATGGGCATACCGTATCCATTATGGATTATGCGCGCTTCAATTATGTGGCGCAGCCCGAAGACGGTGTTGGCCTGGCAGGCATCTATCCACGCATCGGCAGCTACGATAAATGGGCCATCCAATGGGGATACCAATACCTCCCACAATTTACCAGCGGTGAAGACGAGCAACTCTACCTCAGCAAACAAGTAACAGACAGCCTCAGCGCCAACCCCAAGCTATGGTTTGGCGGCGAAGGGAACGATGAGGATCCACGGTCACAACGGGAAGACCTTGGCGATGATGCCGTATTGGCAAGCAACTATGGAATTAAGAATTTAAAACGGGTCGTTTCCAATTTGGTCGAATGGACGAATGAACCCGGCGATGATTACAGCAACCTAAAGGATATGCACAAATCGGTGCGCGCACAGTTTGACCGTTATCTTTACCATGTCCTCAAAAACATCGGTAGTCAGCAAATAACCAAGAAAGTACGCGGCCAGGAGGGAGCCGTTTATGCAGCAGTTCCGAGAGAGAAAGTCAAAGCAGCCATGCAGTATGTGAATGACCATGTATTCACCCCACCCCTATGGTTATATCCGCAGGACATCCAGGATTTGATCGGCAAAGATGCCAACAAGGAAATCGTCGAGCAGCACGAACAGATGCTGAACATGTTGATGAGTCCAGGCATGCTCTACAATGTGTACATGAAGTCCTTCAACAGTACAAATCCCTATGGCCTCAACGAATATTTAAACGATATGGGCGGAGCGATCTGGACCTTACCTGCTGGAGATCCCCGGGTTGCCGTCTTTAAACGTGCACAACAACGCTTTTTTCTCGAAAAAGTCAATCAGATCATCAATCCCAAAGTTGGACAGGGATCCGATATCATTTCACAGGCACAGCGCAGTGATATCCAATTGTATGTACGGAATTACCTGATCGCTCTAGTACCCGAAATTAACCAGCTTGTCGCAAAACAAAAAGATCCTTTAAATAAGCAACACCTCGAGCTGATGCTGCTCGAAATAAAACGCATTCAAAATCAAAGCTTACTCGAGCGCTCATCAGATATTTAAAAGAAAATAAGAACATGAAAAATAAACTAAAAGGAATTTACATCACCTGCTTGATCAGTCTTCTCATGATTTCCTGTCAATCAAGCCACGGACAAGATGTCGCACAGGCACAACGTGACCGATTATTTAAAAACTACATGGAGGTAAAAAAGGACATCCAGGATGAAAACTTTGACAGCGGCAAAGCACATGCCGTTCAGTTGGAAAAAGAAGTTCAGAACTTTCGGCTGAAAGGATTGCAGCTCGACGACATGATGCGTCTCAAGAAGGTAAGTCAAACCATGAAGGCCGATGCTGCCAGCCTCAAAGCCGCACAAGATCTAACGGCCATGAAAGCGTCTTTTTCTGCAGTCACACAATCCCTATTTACCATTATGGAGACCATGAAATGTACAGATGATGCCCTCTACCTACAGTACTGCCCCATGGAAAAAGGCTATTGGTTAAGCTACGACAAGACGATAGAAAATCCGTACGCAGCCTCGATGCGCAATTGTGGCCAAGTGGTCAAGGGAATGGCAACAGCCGATTATCCCGAGCCAGTGGCCTGCCATTAATGGTATCTTAAAAGCCCTATAAAGATTCCAATTAGAGGCTATCCAAGATAGCCTCTATAGCCTCTTTCTTTTTGATGTCCGTACATTTCCAACCGCTACTTCCAACCAACATTTTCCCTTTTATCAAAACAGACGCTAAAGCGTTCTAAACTTGGCTGATAATTTACTTTCGGCATGTCATTTAATTGTGGCCGTTTTTTTGTTATATTTAGCAACACGACTTTTTACTGTCTAAAACATCTACTTACGATCTATATGCCTAGTGTAACTAACGAAAAATCTGATTTTGACCGAGCCATATTTGACCTTGTGCCTCTTCCCATGTGGATATACGACCTGGATACATTGCATTTTCTGGCAGTAAATAAAGAAGCCATTCATCAATACGGATATAGCGAGGAAGAGTTTAAGCAGATGACAATCAGAGATATTCGTCCGCAAGAGGATGTACCCAAATTGGAGGAAGCCGTAGAAAGAACCAAAAGTCGACGTACGAAGTTCAAGAAAAGTATCTTTAGACACCAAAGACGCGATGGAATTATCATGTATGTCCAGATTAAGGGCAACACCATCAATTTCAAGGGCAAAAAAGCGGAAATTGTTACCGCGACAGATTTAACGGAGCTCTATGAGAAAGAACGCAATTTAAACAAGGCTTACGAGGAACTGTCCTTCAGCGAGAAAAGGTATAGATCGTTAATCGGAAATGGTCGCGATCTGGTTGCCATTATCGATCTAGCAGGCAACTATAAATATGTGGCACCGACTTCCACAACAGTATTGGGAATTGAGCCCGAGGCATTCTTGGGCAAAAATGCGTTTGATTTTATCTATGAAGAAGATGCTCCGCGTGTAATGGAGCAACTTGGCAAAATGCAGGAGTCAAAGTCCGTATCCATTGAAGCGTATCGATTTCCTGATGTAAACGGCGATCTGCGCTGGTTTAAAACCGAGTTATCAAACCATCTCAACATACCGCTGATTGAAGGTATTATTGCCAACACACACGAAGTTACCGCCGAAATTAAAGAGAAAATCGTCAGCGATCTTTTTACCGAACTGACGCTAACATTTGCGAAGTCTTTTTCCTTGGTATCCTCGCTGGATAAAGCCCTTCAGCGACTTGTCCTGCTCCCCAAAATACGCGTGAGCGAAATATGGTTAGTCGCTCCAGACCACAGTGAGTTACACCTAGTCTCGACATCGTTGCAGCAGCGTAAATTCGACCTATTTTATCAACACACACAAGAATTTACTTCCTGTACAGAAGGAGAAGGGTTAGCAGGTAGCGTTTGGAAAGAAAAAAAGGTAATTGTTTGGGACAATCTCGTCCAAAATAAACATTTTCTACGCGCTGAAGCCGCCCAAATGACGGGTCTTTCCACAGGCATCGGTCTACCGATCATGTATGGCGATGAATTTCTGGGCTGCATCGTATGCTTTTCTACATCGCCACCCGAGATCCTTGCGGAGAAGATCACTTTATTGACCCATTTAAGTGAAAAACTTGGCCCAATTGTCAAACAAAAAGTGACAGAAGAAGAATATCGTAATGTGTTTAATATATCTTCAGATCCGCTTTGCATCGTTGGTTTTGATGGCTATATCAAGAAATGTAATAAAGCCTTTGCCCACCTAATGGGGTATCAAAAATCCCATTTATATGCTACAGCAATTTTTGATTTCATTTGTCTCGATGATCGATCACGTGCAGCTGAAGCGCTATCATTATTAATAAGCGGTCATTTAACCGAACGTTTTTCGGGTCGGTTTTTAACTGCTCAGGGCGAAATTAAATGGTTACAATGGTCGGCCACTGTCGCAGCAGAATCTAAAACGATTGTCGCTGTCGGAAAGGATATTACCAAGCAAAAGCTTGCAGAACAAGCGTTACAAACGGCCTATGAAAAGTTAAAGACAGCACAAAAAATCGCTAAGCTAGGCTATTGGTTTAGACCCATAGATTCCGATATCTCCGAATGGAGTGAGGAGGTTTATACGATATATGACTGCTCACCGGACACTTTTATTCCCACCGTAGAAAATGTAAAACAAGCCTTACTGCCCAACGATCGGCATTTGATGGAAGAAGACCCCTCCGTTCATCTCCAGCCCGGAACGACCAAGAGCTTTGAGCATAAAATCGTTACCCGGTCGGGAAGGCTGAAATGGGTGCATCAGGAAGTACTATTAGTTACCGATGAGCAGGGGAATGTCGTTAAAATTGAAGGCACGATACAAGACATTACAGCTTCCCGTCAGGCTATGGATCAAATTAAGAAGCAGAATGACACACTCCGTGAAATCGCCTGGCTGCAGTCTCACAGTATCCGCGCTCCACTAACACGGATCATGAGCCTAATTTACCTATCAAAGGAATTAGATGGTGGCGGAAAATCGCCCGATGAAATTATGGATCTGATTATGGATTCCGCACAAGAATTAGATGATGTGATTGCGCAGATCACCGTTAAAACAAACCTTATTCATCACGAACATGGAACAGATACTACTCATAGATGACGACGCTGTCATCAATTTTATACATACCAAAATCATTGCTAGTGTCTATCCAGATGCGACTGTGGTTATTTTAGAAAATGGGAAGAAAGCGGTGGATTACATACAACAAAACCAACAAAATTCCTATCTCGTCTTCTTGGATATCAATATGCCCATTATGGATGGCTGGCAATTTCTGGAAGCGATGCAAGATTTTCCAAACAAGGACAACCTGCGCATACATATGTTAACCTCTTCCGTAGATTTACGAGACCAGAGTCGCGCAGCAGACAATACCATGGTGCTCTCTTATCTACCAAAGCCTTTAACAAAGGATGTTTTACGATCGATACCTGTTGAACAGTAGCTGTTGGTCAAGAATGGATATATCCTAACAAGCACAAGTTTGAATACAAATTCGTATCTTTGAGGAAGATACAAATGAAAAATATTAAAAATGAACTACAAAATATCATTTTTGGAGATGGACCAATTGGCAGTTCAAGCAAACTCAAGCAAGTCCAACATTTCCTTAGAGAAAATGCGATCTCAAGCCAAGGAATTGAAAAACAAGAGTATTTCAAAGGTGAAGAAGAAAAATGCTTAATTGATTTCGCGACACAACATGCTCTATGCTATTTAGGTGAAATAGATTAGCAAGCGTCCCCTAGTCAACTTTTTCGACTATATGTACTGCACAGTAAGCGCCCAATAATTAGACTCAGCTAAGACAGCCCCAAAAACGAGGAAAAACAAACTCCAAAAAGATATTTTTAATTTTTCAATTTCAGCAAACTGTTCCTATATCATTTTAGCTGGATGAAATACACAAAATGCAACGAAGCAACTTAATCAATTAGAGCGCTTTATAATTAAACATATGTCGAACAATTGCTCAACATTATCTCAATGAAATAGGCTTTTTATCTTTCATCCTGACATGGGTATTTTAGCATTCCTAAGAACGCTCAATTGAAGAGATATTAGTAAGAGAATAGAAGTGTGACGACGCTCCAATTAATCATCTGAAAATTAGCATCTTACACTTAAAAACAATGATGTCCCCGACACAGATGTCGGAGACATCCCCCAACCAAATGACACAATAACTTGTTTTCCAATATTTTAACCGTATTTTTATATCCTAATATTGATTTCACATGATATCCGACTTAACAACATCTCTGATTCAAAGAAGAAATATACTTAATAACAACGTCGCCATAAAAGAGATCTATCAACAAATAGATTATCCAGGAATTATGTTTGAAAAAAAGTATAGATTCACAAAACAACAAGTTTCTGATTTTTATGAAGTTGATATACGAACAATTGAAAGAATTTTGGAAAATAATGAGGGGGAAATCACAGAAAATGGCTATGAGGTATTAACTAACGAGCGGTTACGCATATTCAAGGCTCAATACTTAGGTACCCAAAATGTTAAAAATAAAGACGAAATTAACAAATCCCCGTCATTAGGTATCTTTAATTTTAAAGCATTTTTAAATATAGGCATGTTGCTAAATGACTCTGATAAAGCCCGTCAAATTAGATCTATGATTCTAGATATTGTAATCGATGTCCTATATCAAAAAACTAATGGTCATACAAAATACATTAATCAAAGAGAGCAACAATACATTATAACTGCAATGGATGAATTTAACTACAGGCAAAAATTCACCGATGCAATAGATCATTATATTCACCCAAACAACTTCAAATATTCTCAATTAACAGATAAAGTATATAAGAGCATATTTAAGGAGAATGCCAGTGAATATAAAAAAATTTTACGCTTAAGATCAAAAGAAAGCGTCCGATCAACGTTTTATTCAGATGTCTTAAGAATTGTTTCAGATTATGAAAATGCCTTTGCAAAAGAATTGGAAAGAGCATTTAATAAAAAAGGCGAAAAATTAAGTTTAACGGAAGCCCACGAACTCTTCAATGATTTTGCTGAAAGAGCAGAAGATATGATGGAAGCTTCAATAGGTGAAGCCCGGAGCAAAATGGCGAGTAGGGATCTTGCCTTTCGTGATGCATTACACGAAAGGTTGATCGAATACGTCAAGGAAGTTTCGGAGGAAGATTTCGATAAATTTCTTGGAGAGCAGAGTGCTTTTTTGACAAAAAGACTAGAAGAAAATCAGGACGTATTTAAGAGACTAAAAGATCGCTAACTATGTATATTTACATTGAGACTATCGAACAAGTCATCGGCATTCATGATACAATTATATCAATTTCTGGCGGATTACCTGGAGTAAAAAATATAGGCTATATTGCTAGCGTAATAGAAAAGGTGAAAGACGACCTATATTACCCAGAATTTGAGAACAAACTTACCCACTTGGTTTTTTCAATCAATAAGTTACATGCCTTCCATGATGGAAATAAAAGAACTTCTATAGGAGTTGGGGCTAGTTTTTTAGAATTAAATGGCTTCGACCATATAGTCACGAAATTTATAAGGGAAATGGAAAATATAGCGGTTTGCGTTGCAGACAACATAATCGACCGTGATTTTTTGGAAGAAATAATTCAATCAATTTTATTTGAAGACGATTATAATGAATCCCTGAAACTCAAAATTTTAAGTGCTTTACAAACTATTACTAATCAAGAAGATAATGAGTCTTCATTAGAAGGGAATGAATTTTAAATACCCCAATAAATAAGAGCATCGAAAAAGCCACTCCTTTTCGGAAATGGCTTTTAGGGAGCGTATTCTTTGTCTCTTCAAAGATCCACTTGCCCAGATCATTGATTATAGGCAAGGATCCTTCCAGCCGTAGTTCCTTTATCTTTTCTGGGGAAAGATTATCCTGTTTTGCTTTTCGCTCGATAGTATATAGCTGCTGTATCATCAACAGCGCTTTTTCTGCTCTGGGTCTGTCATTCTCCAAAGCTTTTTCGAACTCACGGCGCGCGTGTGCCCAGCAGGCCAGGTGTGTCACCTCTTTCTTTTGGCATACTTTTCATAAACACCATATCCATCCGTCTGGAGATATCCTTTAAAGTTTCCAAGCATGGGCACGGCAGCAGCGCCACCACGGGTGGGACTATAATCAAATAGCACGATACCATCCAATTGAGCGTGATAGACCCAATAATAACCGGTATGGGCAGCTCCTTTTTTATCGCTGTCCAGTACTTTTATCGGTGTCTCATCAACCTGTAAATATCCCTGTGTTTTGCTCTGGAAGATAAGCTGCTCATAGAGGGGGGCTAGTTTTTCGAGTGCCTGTTTTGTCCAACCCTCGGTCGTTGATGAGGGGATCTGTATGTTTTCCCTTGCGAAGATCTGCTTTTGGCGGTATAATGGGAGGTGATCCATATACTTATGTGTTAGGATCATCGCCAGCAGGCCTGCCCCGGGGATGCCTTTATCGGTTACCCGCTCAGGAAGTTCTGCCATGGATACGCCAGATTTATCTTTGGCTGCATATTTATAACGGATATAACGTTTGATATAGAACTTTGCCGGTTCACACTCCAGCTCTTCGGTGATTTCTTTGCCGATACACACCATTTCAGACAGCTCGCCTTCTGGGTGGATCTCAATTTCTTCCACAGGAAGATGTGCGGGCAATTTCGCACGTCCTTTATGGTTAGGGCGTTTACGTAAGTATTCGATTTTTTCCTTGATTTCTTGCTCTTGCTGCTCTACTTCTGCACATGGAGCTTCAAATGGAAGCATCGTCTGATTGGGATCAGGCTCAAAACGTTCGCGCTTCTGACCGAACTGCATACGTTTGTCATGGCAAGCTGCGCTTCCAGATAATCTATCTTTTCGTCTCGCTCGGAAAGAGCGTGGTCACGACTGGAAATGACCTTGAGAAGGTCTTCTTTCGAGAGATTTTCCAGCACTATTCAATACCGTCCGAAAACGGAATTTTGCGCAAGAGCAGGATCCTAATCCCGTAACTGTAGCCAATATAGACAAGTACCGTATTCTGGATGAATGGAGTATTGAATTTTTAGGCGAAGGACGCCGGCGTACCGATTTGATCCGATGGAAAGCATTCACCACAGAAAAATGGTGGGATCATAATCCAAGTACTTCGGCACATCTGAATCGTTTTCCCGTACCCAATCAAGCCATTGCCGGCAATAATAGTCTGACACAAAATCCAGGTTATTAAAGGACGTAAAAAACCGATTTAAACGAATAGAGCCCAGTCTGATTTTAAGTACAACTGGGCTCTTCGTCGTTTTTACGTTCAACCCTTGATTCAATCATCCCTGTTTCTTCTGAGCAAGTCATGATGTAGGCAAAGCCAATCCGTTTGGGAAATGGCCCATAATAAAAAACAGGAAATCAAATCCCTTCCATGAATTGATACGTAAACAGCTGCGGATAGTTTTTTGGGAGCTCAGTTGTCAGGTTATGCATTTGAAAATTATCATTTCTAATTCTGCCATCCGGATCCATGAGTACGTAGCGCGGAATTCCGTTAAATTTAAATAATTCGCGTAATGCCCTATATTCATCGGCAGAAACCCGATAAGATTCAAACATACTATTTTTAACAATATAGTCTTTATAAAACTCCATATCAGGAGTACCTTCACTATCTGTTATAAAAACAAACACCACATTCGGATGATCTTTGAGTTTTAGGCGTTTCCCCTGCATTGATTCGATACCCGATCGGCAGGGACCGCACCACTGTGCCCAAAAGTCCACAACAACGACTTTACCACGATACTTATCTGTCATTTTTTTAAAAACGGAGGCGGCATCGGTTTGGGGCAGTACATAGCCGTTTCTGGACTTCCATACACGGTCTGCCAGACTGAGCGCTTCACCTTGTAGATCCTCGTTCGTCAATATGGCCCGCAACTGATCAGTAGTTTTTGCTATCGCGGCTGCATCGGTAGCCCCATTTAGTGCAGATTGTAATGTACGTAGTTTTGCTACTTCAGAGACCAACGTATTGGCTATAGTAAGGTTTGCTTTTCGATTTGCCGAATCCAATACAAAATAGAAAGCCTTTTGGCGTTTACCATTTAAGGCATCACGACTAAATAGTGTTGAATACTCGAATCGGTTGATAAAGGTAGAAAATTCATTTTGTGACAAAATAGCCGGATCATTAAGGTCTAAGCGCCCTATAAAATCAAAATAATCATTGGGGAGTGGCTCTTGCAGGAAGGTATTTGTCGGATTGCTCCTTAAATAACTACTTCGATACATATCCATATTCATTAATTGAACCGCATAATAGAGCGCAACATCCGTTCGGATCAGGTTTTTTAACTTGACGGAGAAGTTGGATTTTGCCAAACGCTTGTTTACATCATTTTGCACCGAATCCCATTCCGCAACAACCTGCTTTTTGCTTGCTGAAATAGTATGCTCTTTCAACATTTTTTCCAGACCTTGATAAAAGGCGCGTGGATTCTTTCCCCAATTGAAATCTTTGAACTGCTGATTATCAGCAGCAAGCGGACCTTCATAACCTATTAGTGCTACATTTTGATCTGTAGTCATTTTAAATCGCAAGGCTAGTGTTTGCCCTGGTTCGATATAATAATCAAATAGGTTATCTTTAAACCGAATATAAGCGAGCTTTGGGTTGGTCGCTAAGTAACTCGCTTCAAAACGGCCATCTGGATGAATCTTTACAGTGGTAGGATAATCTTCCCGCGTCAGCTCATTACTGCTATAAATAATACCACTTGTAAATTCTAATGCAGGACTATAATCTTCGATAAATCCGATGATGCGCACAGTATCAAATTGAAAGAAATTCTTTTTATACGAAGTAAGACTTTTTTTCACTTTAGCTTTAGCCAACTGCTGCGTTATCCAGCCATTTGGATCGGCCTTCGGCGTTTTTTCAGTAGATAATTGTGCCGTAGCAAAAGATAAAAAGAACAAATAAAAAAAAGAAAGTAATGTAAGTTTCATATCTAGGCTGTTGGTTTTCCTAAAGTTAATCATTTAATCCCTATGTGCAATATAAATTACAGAAGCTTGAATTCATTAAAGCCACTCCTTTTCGGAGATGGTTTTAACAGCTTACGTATAACCTTCAAAATTCTCAATATTATTAGCATGCTCGAGAAAATCGCTTGGGATATACCAAATACAAATTCAACCTTACCAATTGTAGATTAACAAGCCCAGATAAACTTGCCATTTTGTATTATTGTATTACTCAGATAAAGAGCTTGCGTGTCTTCACACTCCATATGATGAGTGTATCCGCTGCAAATCATTAAGCTCTTATGTTAAATAATGTATTGATTTAAAAATATAAACATATTTATGAGTGGATTTAAACAGAGCGAGTTAATCAAATTAGTTGGGCTAGCCTCAACAGATACCTCTTTGGTACAGTTTTTTGAACATCATGGTTTAGGAAAGTTGCCAAAAACAATCACTAGCAATCAGGGGACAAAAAGCATTATTTCTAAATCATTAAATATATCATTTTGGTTTGCTTACGATATTATTAATGATCATTATCAGCCACCAATTAGCCCTCGTAACGACAATTATAAATTTAAAGCTTACTTATCCAGCATCATTTTCACTCATAGAGAACATTCTGATAAACATCCTGATCCCAAACCTGAAGAATTTTGGGATGTACTCCCTCCACCGAGCGCATCTCGGGAAGAGACAGAAATGTCAATGGGTCCACCAGTGCATATTAATGATGACACCTGGAGCTATAAATTGTCCATAGAGGAAGAAAAAATCCTTGTTTTGAACTATACTAAAAGTTCAAAAAACCAGCTATCCTATAATAGCTGGATATCGATACGTCAAGAATCAGAAATTGTAAGCCGAGTTTTCTATGATCGAAAAAATAATTTTGAGAACTTTCCATTTTTAAGACGAGCACACACTTCGATTATCAAATGGTTGTTTGACAGCCGGTTTCTACGACTTACTGATGATGTATATCAGTTGCCACTAAAAGGAGATGCAGAAACTATTTTGGATTTTGTTGAACATGATCTCAAGAGTCATCTTTGGAAAAATCAATTGGTAGCTATTGATCAGCTCTCCAGTTTTTTATATCATATTACTACAAATAGAATACTAAAAGATCCTGAAGGTAATCGTGTATCGCTTTACATTCGCACTATCATATTAGATATTTTAAATCAGGATGAAGTGTTTGAACAGATTTATGAGCAGAATTTTAGCGCCACAGATCAGTTTCTAAATGATATTTTATTTGATGAAACGCTGTATAGCGATATTTCTACCGTTTTAACGGAAAAATTTAAATTATTTCAAAGCTGGAAAGCATCTCAATGATGCTTTCCAGATCTCGTTACATATTGCCTTTCTCTATGCCTACGTTATCTACTTTTTTCAAGCCCTACATCTGATCTAACTGAAAGATGGAGACCAATACAGTTTCTATGCTCCTTTGAAATATTTCTCAACCTCACCATTGGAAAGACCAAGTTTTTGGCATATTTCAGCAATAGTAAAACCTAGCTCTCTAAGCATTTCAATCTTACCTTCAATCTTACCTTTCTGAATGCCTTTCTGAATGCCTTTTTTTTCAGCCTTATCTAATAAATATTCTTGAGTGCCCATAGTATCGCTCCTTCCTATTTT
The DNA here is from genome assembly GCF_031455655.1 of Sphingobacterium sp. 2149. Lineage (NCBI taxonomy): Bacteria > Pseudomonadati > Bacteroidota > Sphingobacteriia > Sphingobacteriales > Sphingobacteriaceae > Sphingobacterium > Sphingobacterium sp. 2149. The sequence goes on from NZ_JAVDTD010000002.1 coordinate 171,372, forward strand.
TGTTTTTATCTCTTGTTCAAACTTAGATAAATTGCATACAAAAAGTAATTTATCGATCTCTCCTCTGCCATTTTGAACTAATCTTTTGAGGAAATATACCCAAAACTTCCTCATTATCAAAACTTACGTAGTAAGTTAGAAACCGTTATGAGCTTAGCTCATAACAGCATCATTTCCTATTAAAAAAAATTAAATCAATGATAATCATATAGCCCCTGCCGAGTGTCCTTATCCATCTCCCTTTTCATCATCTCATCATAGAGATCATGCTTGATTTCTTTCAATCCCTCATCGGTCACTTTCTTGTTTAATATGGCCAAAAGTGCGGTTAAGACAATCACAGAAAATGGGTTCTCATTGGCTCTTAATTCCGACTCCTCCTGATGGAGGATCTTGTAACTGTTAAAGTCGTAGCGCAATGATGTTCCCATAAACTCCTGGGTAAAGACCTCCGGCTGATAACCTTTGTTGTCATCTGCCAAGATTGCAATAGCTGTAATTGGAACTTTGTAACGATCCCATATTCTATAAAAATAACGGAACATACGTTCGGCCAAATCGCCCCTGCCTTTATTGCTCTGTATCTCTACATGACACAGTATAAACTGTTCCCTGCCATCCTTTAAGAAAACTTTTACAAGCTTGTCTACATAACGGACCCCCTTGCCATTACTTTCCGGAGGGAATAATTGCTCAAACTCTTTGTCCAGATAATCGAAGGGTTTGCTCAAATCAAAAATAGCATCAGCATTCGGAAAAATAAATCGTAAAAAATGCGAAAATGTTTGCTCCAGGATAGATTTCCACAAGGGATCATCTACCCGTCTTGATCTTTGGCTCATCTTGATTTATTAACTGGTTAACAATACTAAGATAACAAATAACAATAAAAAAAACTAATATATTTAGCAAACCACTGCGTTTTGCGATCTATTCAAACAAATCCTAACGGTAGCATGTTATCTGTAGAGTTCACCTTTTTTTCAATCATCCGTATTTCGTAGAAAACAAATTCATTTTTATGCTCAAATTGCCTATGACTTATATTTACAAAAAAACTGCAGCTGTATGTATCGTTGTTTTACTCTTTTTGATGATGACCGTTCTATTCGTCAAAGCAACCACGTTATTACTCTTGCTATTTGGTGGAATACTATTTTCTATACTTTTTCATGCCATCTCTGCCAAAATAAGGCAATGGACAGGCTGCCATACCAAGGTATCCTTGTTACTCGCTATCGTTTGGGTGGTTGTCTTCTGTAGTGGCATATCCTATTTTATTGGCAATACTGCGGTAACCCAGTATAAAGAACTTGCTGCCACATTACCCGAAATGATTGACAATTTACAGCGTTACCTTGCCAATACAAACTGGGGTTCTTATCTCATCGACAACATTGACAGTGCCGAAGATCAGGTGAATACCGTCATTCAGCATTTGCCCCAGGTGTTCAGCGGCACCTTTGGCTTTTTTGGAGACCTTTACGCTTTCCTATTTTTGGGCATATTTATTATGATCTCCCCCAGAGAATATATGATCGGCATCCTCAGCCTCTTTCCAGATCAAAACAAGCAAACCGTCGAAACGGTGTTAGATAAAGTAGGAGAGCAACTGAAAATATGGTTGAAAGTACAGCTGTTGGATATGCTCTTTGTTTTTACACTCACCGCGATTTCATTGCTTATTTTAGGTATCGACCTTTGGTTAATTTTGGCCTTGATCGCAGGAATGTTGACCTTCATTCCCAATTTAGGTCCTACACTGGCACTGGTACCCGCTGCATTGGTCGGTCTGCTGGATAGCCCCGCAACGGCCTTGTATATTATAGCCATTTTTGTTGGCGTTCAAATTATAGAATCTGCCCTATTCGCACCTTTTGTCCAAAAGAAAATGCTGTCCTTACCGCCTGCTATGGTACTCTTTTTTCAGTTGCTAATGGGCACACTCACAGGCCCCTTAGGCCTACTTTTTGCTACCCCGATCTTGGTCGCTATCGTCAATTTTGTCAATGAGATCTATGTCATGAGGGTATTGAAGCAAGAGACAGCAGGCGAGCTGATCGAAGAAATCGAACATCTGAAACAGGAAAATTGATCTGGTTTAAGTATCAGGTAATCTTAGCGCATCAATTTAGTCTCCTTTTTGCCTCAATAAAAGCGTTTGATAGAATTTTGATAACAAGGTACGCTTGGCCATCAAATCTGACGAATGTCATTTTGAACTATGATAAAATTTCCTCTGGTCACTCTTTAAGGAATGAGCTTCATGAATTAATACAATCATTTCCCAATACAGCGATTTACAAAATGAGGTAAGGGTACCTGATTTTAAAGGCATAGGCACCTGCTTATGCAGATGCCTAAATTCTATTTCTTCCTGAACATACGATTTAACAACCGGCTCAACAAAAAGCTGGCTAGTGTCCCTACAAGCGCTGTCAATGCACTGTACAGTAGCCCGCCCACTGAAAATGATGCCCAGACCCCACAAACGGTTCCACCAATGGTAGAAAGTTTAATATCACTCCAGCGCATCGGCTCCCCCCTTCCTGCGGATCCGTTTGACCGCTTTTTTATCCTTATCCGGATCGTCGTCCTGTCGGCTCCCGTCCAGCAAATCTGCCGAAGCAGCTGTCTTTTCATTCGCCGGTCTGTCCGTATCTTTTTCTAGAACGGACTCCACAATGCCAAGCCCTAGCGCGATATATTTAACAACATTCAACGCCTTATTTGGCAATTTAACAGGTGCCAGCAGAATTACCTGCAGCACCTTTGCGATTTTATTTACGATTCTTTTCATTGATCTTACGTGTTCTTGGTCAGCCTTATCGCGAAAATTTATTCTCGATTTTTAAAGTGACCTGCCCAATTTTTACCCGTTCAATAATTGTCCTATACAACTGTTTATACGCTTCGGCCGATTGATATACCCCCCAGTCGTCATAACTTTTATGAAAATAGGTTCCAACCAGCAGGCAGCCTTCCGTATCGTCATGCGTATTGCCGATATGGATGTAAACGAGACTGAAATTGGGAATAGCCCTAATTTCGATCATACCTTCGTGCATATCCGGAAAACGCTTTTTGTAAGCGGTATTCATCCCGCCGTTCCTGTTGATCCCGAGTTTGTAGGTTCCCGCGGGAATAGCTGTCCGACCTTTTATCTTTACATCGCGCACGGTGTCCTCAAGACCATAACACTGGAAGGTTCCGTCGATGTAGAGTTCGGACAGGGTACTATTATTCCCCTGCCGAAAACGTTTTAGTGTCAGCTCCATACCTTACGGATTGCCATATACTAATTCATACGTATATTCATGCCCGGGCGTATCCGTCAGTGTAACCCGGTACTTCGCATTTTCGAAATTCGGATTATCGGTCTGCACCTGGTACATCCACGATATCCCTTGTCCGTCCATGTCCTGCGCCATCCCTACCTCCAGCTCCAAGTCATTTGAATCGAAAATTCCGACCTCTACTTTCACCACCTTCATCACATCCTTCACCATAAAAAAGATCTGATCCGTTTCGTTACCTTGATAACTACTATCGTCCCAACGACGAATCACCGGTGCCGTAAAGTAATCTTTAAAGGCTACATTATAGGCCGTCTGATTAATATTTGCCTTGGCCTGATAGGCCGCCTTTAGGTCAGGATCCTGTATCGCCGTACGGGCGTACAACGATGCATCAATAAAGCGATTCTGTACAGCAAGCTGTTTAATTGTGGGTGCTTTCTTATTTTGAAAAGTCGGTCTGCGGGCAATGATTGTCTGATTGCCACGTTGCCGGAATACGAGCATTTTGCCTACTGTCCCCGATGCTCCCTCCATGACGATATTACCTTTTGATTTTGCCATTACGTTTGTTTCTAAATGTTAAATAATCTGTCTAATGTCAAAACGAAGGGCGCCCATCATTGCCTTGACGATACAAATATGCACTCGAAATCAAGCGATGTCAATAGCGTCAAACAGATGCGGGGAAATACGGTTAAATCTGACGGAAAATGTTTAAAAACGGTTAAACAGATGAATCCAACGGTATGTGGCGGCGAGATGCCCCTGGCTTATGTTATCCTTGTGCTTAACAAGGGCTTAGAAAGGGTCATCGTTTAGTTGTTGTAGTATGTTTCTTGTGCGAGGCTAGGGTGAAGCACATAATTGCCCAGATCCGGTCCATATAAAATCCGGGCAATTAGATCTCCTTTGCTATTTCTGCTTTTTGGGGTTTGCCCTGATGTGAGCTGCAATCTCATTTTTAAAGTAATAATCTTTGCCGTCGAGATTGTAAATCGGGAGCTGGGCTTTGATTTGCCCCAATTTAGTATCCCGTATATGCAGCAATGCCTTAAGATCGGTATTATCCAATATTTCCACCGCGCTATCGGCCAGGTTTTGGCTTAAATGCTGCGCTTCCGTGGCGATTACCTGCACAGCCTGTACGAGCGCGCGTAATTCGGATCGAACTTCTTCAAAAAATTTTTCCATAATCTTTGTTTATTTGGACTATCATTCGGTTTATTAATTCAGTTTAATTCATCCCTCCCTACTTATCCGTCTGCTCATTCAAACACGTGCAGCTTCTGCCGAAGTTCCTTGATATAGCTACGGGTCACGGCAAACGAGCGCTGAGGACCCTCACTCATCACAATTTTATTCTTCAAAAAGGAAACAATAAAGTTCATATTGACTAGGGTCGATTGATCCACCTGAACAAATTCGGTTGCCGGTAGAAAATCGACAATTTCTTTTATGGTCTTTTTTGCCTTTCTCGGCACTGGTTTGCCAAACCCATCCAATCGCATATTTCTTTCGAAAAAAGCCAGTTCATTGTCCCCTTTCACTTTCTGCACGAAATAAATATCACTGAACTGTACTCTTTGACACATTTTATCAGACATTTCGATAAAGGCAAATTCAGGTTGTGGCCTAAACGTGAGATTGATCGGAACAGCCAAACGTCGAAAAGCATTTTCTAGCGCTCTACAGACCATCGCAAATGTAGCCGGTTTGGGCATAAAGTCCGCCGCATCCAAACGATAAGAGCGCAGCGAAAACGCTTCATGCTCCGTCACAAATACGACCTCGGGTCTTCTCTTCGCATCAATAGACTCATAAAGATCCATTCCATTGAGCACAATATCCTCAGCGCTCCGATTCAGCACAATATCCATAAAGAGTACATCATACTTGCCTGAGTGGATTTTTCGCAACGCATCTTTTTTATTATCCGCCACATCAATTAGCAGATCCAAATCTGTTTTTTCTAAAAGAGCTTTTAGTTTCTCAGCATCAGGTCGAAAATCTTCAACGATAAGAATAGGGATTATTGGCATACGCTATTATTTTTTAAAATACTCCGTTAAATCGCTTTCCGGTAGTTGTGGAGCAGCGTTAGCTGGACACTGAAAATGGAATGTTGTTCCCGATATTCAATCCGATAGGCTCCGGGCAATACCGCAGCAAATAGTTCCCGAAGCAACTTATTGCCCTCCCCTGTATGCCCTTCCGAGCGCTTTCCGCAGACATGATTGATCATCTGGAAATGCAACTGACCATTTACCCGGGTCCATTCCATGATAATTTGGCCCTGTGTTCCCGGCGGACTGTAGTTCAGCGCATTTTCAAACCACGAGAGCATCGATGCAGCAATGATAGAGCGGCTCCAATCGGTCGCAAGGAGCACTTCTTCCCCTTTAAATAGCATGAGGCGGTCCGTAAAACACGAGGCCATCACCTTGAGCTGCTTCCATTCTTCAGCAATAGCTACTTTGACTTTTCGGTTTGCTGTCACTGCGATGATATATCGGAATAGTTCCAGTGTATCGTTTCGGTTCAGCAATTTATTCTGCTGCGCGATCTTGATCCATTCTTTCACAAAGTGCTTAGAAAGACGTCCTGCCAGCCTGCCGACCTCCAATTCCATTGTGAGCAATTGAAATCTTAGCCGAAAGGAACAATATTTATAAACGATATGTACAAGCAAGGCTGTTTCCAGTGCCAATAAATTGCCTATCGCTATACGATCATGAAATTTCATCAAATGGTAATCGGTCAGTTTACCGATAAAAGAAATACTATGCGCTGGGAGCCATGAATAGGTATAATAGACCCAAAAGTCCATACTCAGGTAGTACCAACCACCAGTCAACAAGACCACGAGCAGCTTGCCATATAAACCGCTCATTTGGAATACTTTTATGGCAAGCCAATAGAGCGTAAATGAAAACAGGTAGGGTCCGGTCAAGGCCAATAGATGTCGCATGGTCAATCGATGCCATACATGAATATTCATTTTGAGCAGCAGCAGCACCAAGAATCCTGTTCCGATAAAAAATAAGATGTATCTACGCGTGAAAAACTGGGTTATTTTGGTCCGTCTATCTTCCATGATATCCTCTTTAAAATGTTGGCGAAATTATTTTTCCCCTATAATTAATGTACTTTGAACACTTAAATTACAAAAAACAAAACATAAATAATAAATTAATTAAAAATAATATTTCGCTAAAAGGAAACATAATCCTTATCAAGAAATTATACAGCACCTCATTTACTTGATTTTATACTTTTTACCCTTTCAGCAAATTTCTCGTTTTTTAATTCGAAAAATTCCCGGTTTTTCACGTCGAAAAAGAAAGCACGCTCTTGTACATATATAGGCATTACCCACCTCAGTGCATCTTGTAAAACGACCGTTCTATCCTCAAAATCCGGATGATAAATATGAATCAAGGGCCAGTTTTCCCATGCCGTCCAATCCTTCATAACGATCCTAGTGATCACCTTGTTTAATTGTCCCTTAAACCTCTTCATAAACCCGTTGGGTTGCTCCCCTCTTTTACAGCGCAGCCTTTTTGAAAAAGCCAGATTCCACAGGCCATTGTTCACATTTTTTTCCATCAGCAGAAAAGAGAGGGGAATATGAAACCGGAAGGCAAGCTCGGCGATACTCGCGTGGAAATACAGTCTACTAGCTGCAACGGGGACCTTTAACAGGGCCCGGGGCTCTTTGACAGCCAAGCGATTTGCCCCTTCGTCCGCGTCAAGGTATACCAAGACCAAACGCTTTTCATTTAGGGCCGAAAGTATATTTTTGAGCACTGTACGTCTTGAAGCATCGATATAGCGTAGGCTGTCTGCTTCGAGATTGTTATACAGCAGCAGCTGTTCAGTCTCTTTTTGTTCCTCTTTAATAATATTAGGCGAAGCGAGTACAGTAATTTTATAGCCTGCCGCAAGCAGATAGCGCGGTATCAGACGGTATGGGCCATAATGGAAAGAGATGACAATCCCGGTAAGATCAGTTGGAAGCCTTTCAAGACACGTGGCATCCAGCATTTGGTCCAGGTGGACGGGGTGCAGCATCTTGGCAAAAGACTGTCGGTAAGCGCTCCATCTCAGGTAATTCAGTTCAAGATCTTCGACAGTAAATTCCGGAAAAAAATTCCATACGTTGGCAAACCAAAACGGTTTGGTCAATTGGTTATTGTTCATTTAAATTGTGGTTAAAAAAAAATTTAGGTTCTTGTTCAATCAGTCAACAGCATCAGCATTTTTCATCGTCAACGACATCCCCCATTTCCGGAAATAGCTGCATCATCTGAGACAAAATCAACCCTACATTGACGATCTGATCACTTGTCTGCATGTTCTCGTTCATGTTGATTTGAATTAAATACCGGCCTGCAACGATACGGGTCAGGCCACTCCCGCTGGCTGTGTATCCACTAAAATTGTATAAGCTAACGATCAAATGTGGCTGAAATCCTTCAAAAAAAGAAAAAGAATGATAGGTTACAAAAAAAGAAAGCAAATTGACAGTGATGTCATAAAGAACACGAGAACAGGTCAGATATCCCTAATTTGGTGCATGATTTCCTCAGAAATACGTCATATATCATTTTTTTAGCTACTTCTCAAACCTCGATATTACTTTTATAAACATGGATTGAGCCCTTTATAAAACCTGATTGACCGTATATCCAATGATCAAAACTTTTGATTTTATATTGCCCAAGGTGGCCCAATTTACCAGGCAAGTAAAAGCCTTTTCACCTAAGTTGCCCGATTCCCATCTACAGCGCTATGAGGATGCGAACATCCAATTGATAGAAGAATACATTGATTATCATAGCGTCATATTTTATCGCGTGCAGGCTCAGGTGCAAAGAACATTTCATTTGTCCGTGCAAACCAATAAACCCGATTATCATCTGCTGTATAATAGACATTCCGTTTCGACCATTAAAATAGAACATGCAGCAAATAATAGTCACCTGCAACTGCCTGCTGGATATGACACTTATGCCTACATTCCCAAAGGGAAGATGCAAACGCTTCTGGTGCAGGGAGAATATTTGATCTACGGTGTTCTGGTCGATATAGGATATATCCGGTCAGCCATATTTAAAGAAGACCATTTTCTATTCAAATTCAGTACAGCACATCTCCGCGACAAGAAACGACTCTATCAAAGTGCCGCATGGCCAATCAAAGAAAAGACAAGCTATCAGCTATCTAGAATTGAAGAGCATTTTTTCAATTATCACAAAGACAATGAAGCTATGGCTGTAAAACTTATCTATGACCTATTTGATATCGCCATCTACAAAAATTTTGAACACTATGAAAAGATAGATCCCGATCAGTTCCTGGCCGAAAGGGCCAAGAGAATGATTAGGGATCAGGTAACGCAGACTTTTAGCACTTGTTCCATACAGGTTATTGCCGACCAGCTACAGATTGACATTAGTAAATTGGATAAGTTGTACAAAACCGTCTATGGTGAGACTCCCAGACAGACCTGGAACACGCTTATAATTCAAAAAGCAAAAGATCTACTTCTTGCAGGGCATTCGGTCAAGGAAGTTTCAAACTATTGCGGCTACGGGTCCCAGCAGAATTTTTCAGCTTTTTTTCGGAAACAGACGGGCATCTGTCCTAGCGCTTATAAATAAACATCCCTATCCATCCCCCATATTCGGCATTCGCCCCTGAAATTAGACCTCTCGTCCCAAAAATGAGCGCTACCATTCATTAATAGAAATACAACCCTTAAAGAAGAGACGGGGCGCCATCGCACAAAAAATCATACAACGAGCGCCCCAAAAGTCATACATCTTAAGCTGATCACTGCAGTAACTTTGGTATAAGACAACAGAAAACAACTCCACGGCCGATCCAGGAGGATAATAAGGATAAGCAAAAGTATAACCATATAAAAACAAAAACATGAGAACATTAGTAAAAAGATTCATCAGCACCATGAGTATTGGTGTGATGGCGTTAGGAATTTCATTCAGCGCGAATGCGCAAAGTATTAAAAGTGAAAAAGAAGTTAAAGGAGAGAAAGAAGTAAATACAGTAGCGGCGAATCAGGTGTGGTCATACCATGGCACATCCTCAGACTCTCCTACGGATCCCAGCAAATACAGCCTGGGACCAAGTGATGAATGCGGAACACTAAGCGAGACCATCTGCCAGATCAATGCACCTGCAAATCCATCAAATCCATCACAACCCGATATGACGGCGCTGGTTACCCCGCCGGGATCATCGACCCCAACAACGATCGCCCTTCGCATCAGCACTGCCAACAGTAGTAAAACACCGAATGAAACTGTCACTGATTTCAGGCCGTTTTAATTCAAGCTATAGCTCAAAGAAATTAGCGAGGGAACTATCCTTCGCTATTTTCTTACGATTATTCCATATTGGTCATATTTTTAACCTCAGCTGGAATATTAAAAATGTAACCGCTGCTATTGGGCAAGAGTTTGAATTGTTCAGTATTACCGTCAACGGTCACCTCACGGACAATTTCCTTTTTAAAACGTTCGTCTTTATTCAACCGTCTCAAATCCGACCACCTTAGCCCTCTACGAACCAACTCTTTACGCCGCTCCCTAATTATTATTTTCAACAAAGCTTCTGAGTTAGTTTCTGTTACAGGCACAAAGAATTGCTTCTCAATCCGATTTTGCAACAGATAATTTAACTGTTCCAATGCGCTGGTAACATTTCCCAATCGTGCGTTACATTCAGCGGCATTTAATAATACTTCAGAAGTCGTCATACCTACAAAAAAGAGCCCTGCCCCCGTTCCCATATACTGCCCTTTAAATGTAGAGAAGCCATCTGTTCCTTTTTTATAGTTTGCCCGAAGTCGCAAGTCATGCGCTTCATATAGTTGAAGTAAATCCATTGTCAAGTACGACCCTCGACTCCCAATAAACATGGTCGAGCCGTTTGAGTATGCAAAAAATAACGTTTCAGCATTCATCGCTGGATAAGGATAAGCTGCATCGACATTCATTGTATTGAGATCCATCAAAGTCTTATAACTGCCCAATACCTTATCCGCATAATTTTTTGCTTGCACATAATCTTCCATCGCCAAATACACGCGTGAAAGTGCAGCAAAGGCTGAAATCCGGTTGGGTCTTGTCAGTATACCCAGTTCATGTGGCAGCAAGTCACTCGCTTGTTCCAAATCTTCAATAACCGAACCATAACATTCCCCAACTGTTGACCGCTTGGTTTTGTCATTGATATCAGCAGTCAACTTGAGCGGTATGCCAGCCCCATTATTATCACCTTTCTGATCAAAAGGCGCAGCATATAGCTGCAAAAGAGTAAAATGCATCAATGCCCGATGAAAAAGCGCCTGTCCTTTGATGTTAGAAGGATCAAGTCCTTTCAAAATTTTAATATCAGGAAGTCCATCCAGCACCGTATTTGTTACAGCAATAGCCTTATACGCGTTGCGCCACACAACCATGTTTTCAATTGTTCCATAGAGCGCCGGATTTTGAAATGTATACACCTGTTGTTCAAAATTGTAAAGCCTATTGTAACCCGCATCCGAAACGAAAAAATCATCTGTACAAGCTTCGAGCAAAAAAGGGTAACTCCCCAAATTGAGCTGATTACCTGCATCAAGAAGTGCCTGCATATCCTCCAATGTGGATGGCACTGTGCTTGTTTTATTTGTTTTATCCTCTAGAAATTTAGTACAGGAAGCCATACAAAATAGGCTTACTATGAGTAGTTTGTAAATATATTGTTTCATGACACAAGTATTAAAAATTAATATTCCCACCAACTGAAATTACGCGCGGAGCAGGCAAATCCAAATAATCAGGATCGAGATTTTCCTTATTTTTTCGCCAGATCAATCCCACGTTATTTGCTCCAATGTAAAGTTGGCCTTTGATCTTTTTGTCGTTTAGGCCAAAGTTGTAGCCGAGTCTAATATTTTGCATCCTAATGAGATCACCTTTGACGATATTATTGGAAGAATGCTGATAAAAAAGATCGCGATAACTATCGTTGGGGTATTGCATCGATGGAACTGCTGTCGCCAATTCGTCCCCCGGTTGCTGCCATCTTTTAGCAAAATCAGCATGCCCATCCCAGGAGTCAAATAGACTACCATAGACAATGGATTTCTTCTTAAAATAGTGGCCAAGTTTAAAGAGTAGACTAAAATCTAGGTAAAACTTGCCATAACCTATGGTATTATTCCATGCTCCGTATATTGGAGGTAAGGCAGTGCCATGATAATTTAGGTATTGCAGTGAATCTGTCGTCAGCGCCTGATAATCTTTCGATATTTCGCTATTTTTATATCCCCTCGGATCGCCATTGACGGGATCCAGCCCAGCGGATTTATAAGAGAAAACTGGGTACAGAGATTTACCCAATAACGGCATAAGCGTCCTCCCACCATCCAGATACAGGTTTGTCGCTCCGATTGTCCCTCTATAATCAGTCACTTTATTTTTGCTATAGGAAAAATTAATGGAAGATTGCCAATAACCTTTTCCGAACCTACCGCTTGATGCGAGCGTTAAATCAATGCCATGCGTTGCTATTTGACCTACATTTTTTGTCAACAGCGAATAACCCGAAGTCGGATCTAAGGGATCATCAGAAAGCAGGTCAAAAGACTTCTTCCGATAATAATCTAGATTAGCCATTAATTTTCCACCATAGATTGAAAAGTCCATTCCGAAATTTAAGGTACGTACCGTTTCCCATTTGAGTCCCGGGTTTGGCGGGCTTCCAATCAGAGCATAAGGCAAATTGCTGTAATTTGAATTACCGACGTAGCCGATCACAGTTTTATTGAGTGCCCCATAAGGTTGTACACCACCGTAACCGAAGGTTGACCGCATTTTAAGATGATCTATCCAATCGGTCTCTTTCATAAATTTTTCCTTTGCTATCTGCCAAGAAAGTCCTGCCGACCATAGTGGATTCCACTGGCTGTTGACATTCGTCCCGAAGGAATTCGCGGCATCCTTTCGCGCAGAAAAATAAAGCCCATATTTCCCCTTATATTCGTATAAGCCATTAAAATATATGGAAACGGTTCTCGACAATGTTCCTGCATACGAATCCAAGGGCGTCACAAACCCGTAGCCGAGCCCACCGTAGAGCTGATAGATAGTATTATAATCCATGCTTTTGCGGCTGAGAACTTCGGCATTGTAACCATAAGATCCCGAAGAGCGCTGGTCGGCATTTCTGGTATAAAGCTCTGTACCGATCAGTGCATTCAAAACATGGTCGCCCCCAAAAGACTTGTTAAAGCTCACTTGTACCCTTCCACGATGCGATTGCATCTCATTGTCAGTATTGCGCAATATAGCTCCAAATGGAAAATCGTACAACTTTGCCCCATTGACAATTCGCGTATACTTATTGATCAAATCCCGCACCTCAAAAGAATTCTCTCCCGAAAGCGATTCTGATTTGGTATTACTATGCTCATAACCATATATCAAATCGGCCTTTAAGAACGGGAGGATGTCATAATGCAAGTTAAAATTTAAATAAAGATGCCTATTCCAGGCCTTGTAAGTCGACTTATCCCGATCCGCTAAAGGTCGGTAGTTCCAGTCCAATAGACCGTCAGCATTTGCCTTTTCGAGAAAAGATGAATTATAAAATCTCGGAATCGACAGGAAGTTTTCTTCCGCATCAGCCAATGAAGCATAAGGGTATAACGTATTTCTTCCACCACCGGGCACCATAGGATAACGTGGCGTTGAAGAGAAAATTCGGTCTCGACCATTGATCAGGGAAAGCGTGTTCTCTATGGATAACTTTTGCCCCAATTGCCAGCTGTTTACGGCCCGCAAGGTTAACCGGTCATTATTTGCCCCTTTCGTATCACCTTTACCACGATCATAGCCAACCGAATAGCGGTTTCTATTGGTTGCATTACTTGTGGAAATATCCAAAAAGTACTGCTGATTGACCGTAGCTTGATAAACATATTTCATCAGGTCATTTCGATAATCGTTACCTTCTAGCGCTGTCAATCGCGTATTCAGATCAATATCCGACAAGCGCCCCCCCTTATTGGCATACAACATATCCACAACAGGCGAAAATATCGTCGTCTGATTGTAGGCGCTATTGTATGCATCATCGTAATACTTATTATCAAAGAGAAAACGCTCCACATCGATAAAATCCTTACTATTGATCACTTTGTTATAGAATAGGTCAGGCTTGCTGCTGACCATTGTTGTTGTTGTGAAATTGATAGTAGGCTTACCGCCCACCTTTCCCTTTTTGGTGGTCACGACGATCACTCCATTTCCTGCTCGAGATCCCCATATACTGGAAGCTGCCGCATCCTTCAATACGGAGACAGATTCCACATCATTAGGATTAAGATCGTCCAACGTACCATCGTAAGGGAAATTATCGACCACGATGAGGGGCTGAGCCGCTATTTCAGAAAAGGTGTTTATCCCCCGTATATTTAACACCGATTTTCCGCTCCTTCTATCAAACTGCAGTCCGGAAACTTTACCTTCTATACGGTCCAAGATCCCTCTGCTCGGGATTTTATTGAAGTCTTTATTCGATACCACTCCGAAGCTACCCGTGGACCGTTCTTTCGGCATAATTTGATATCCCGTGTTCACCTGAACTTCATTCAGTTTATTTTCTTTAGTCTGCATCGAAATTATCAAGTTTGCACTATAACTATTCCAGCTGACCTTTTGGGTTTCAAAGCCGATTGCTGAGACGGAGACCGTAAGTGGAGTAACTATACTGCTTATTTCAAACTTACCCAATGAATCCGTTCGATAAATTGATGTAGAACCCACCAATTTAATATTCGCATCAGCAATTGGATGCATCTTCTGGTCGATAACCTTCCCACTGTACCTACCCTGAGCAAATAAAGTAAAGCAACAAAGAGTTGCCAAGATGGAGCTAATTATTCGTGTCATAGCGATAATAATTTTTTAGAAAGGAGTTAACAGATGCCCGACCAATCAATCTTTTTAGTGTTATTGCCGCTATTCTTTCATTGGCATCTACCCAAACATAAAATGGGTATACATCGTGCGGAAACAGCTTAATTAAATAATCATCAGCGTATATTGAGGTAAGGTCATTTGTTCGAAGGATATCATTAGGCATATTATGTATCCGTTGATAAGTATCTTTTTCACCGTAGGAGTTTACTAACAAAATATTTAATTCATTCCCGAACTGCTTTTGTAGCTCGACTAAGTCTGGAAAAGCAGCTATACAGGCGCCACAGGTAGTAGACCAAAAGTCAAGAATAAAAGATTTGCCTTTGTACTTAGATAGTTCTAAGGATGCTGTATCCCCTTGATTATAGATTTTCACTTTTCGGGACCAGAAATCTTGAGGTAATTTATTTCCGACGAGCACCGGCTCCACGGTATCAGACCCATTGGCCCCGCTGTCCTTGCGGGGCGTCTGAGCAGATAAACTAAACATAGAAACTAAAAATAGTATCAATAAAATCAATACTTTTATTGTAAATCTGAATATTTCCCTATCAAACAGGGAAATCTGTAAAATTCTATTTTTCATAATATAGTCGTTAAGGTTGTTGAGATATTCTATCGAAAAAATCATAGATGATATTTCTTATTCCCATTTCCTTTTCCTGTTCTTCAGGAATTTTAAAAAGAGAAAACTTGTGGTCATCAATCTTTATTTTATGATAATGAACTTGAAAATAAGCGATTAACAAACGTAACATATCCAGAAAAAAAGCATACTTTTTGCTTTTCTCAAATACATTGAACACCTCTGTGTTCTGTAAAAACCCCTGCATCACATCCTCTATATTATCATGGCACATATTGATATGGTAGCTTGCCCAAAACTCATTTATAACGTCGAGAGGATCATACCCTTTATCATTAAGTTCGTAGAATGCAATCTCGATCGGCAACAAAGGGATATTTACTTTTTCCATATCAATTTAGCCTTTATAATAAATAATGCGGTTGTGATAGCCGACAAGCAAAATGCTATTCCCGTGATTAGCCCAGAATTAGGCAAGATCTCTCCTGCCCTAAAAAAATATTTCATTTTTCAAGAGTTAATGGAGTGGTTTAAGGCCGAGGTATTCCTGTCCGATCGGAATCAGCAATTTCATCCCAGGGTCTGACCTGAGCCACTCCGATAAATAAATAGAACTATTAATAGGTCTTCAGATGCGGTGCAGGACAATTACACGTGATTTGATAGAGACGATACCGCATCCGTTGGAAAAATGAAAAACCGACCTTTGTTATAGAAAATCTATATCTATTTTTTCTAAAACTTTGCATCTGACTTGCGAATTCCGTACTTTTAAAGTGCGAGTTTAATAGAATGGAGGATCAGGCAATTGTCGTGCATTGATCTTGAAAAAATTAGGTCGGCAAAATCAACAACATTGTGCCAATAAGAACGGCTTTTTGGGCCTTTCTTAATGAGCATTTTAATACTATAGGTATTGCGTGTTGTTGGTTTTAAGCTCTTTGATACTACTCTGGTGGAGAGTATTTGTTCTTGATAAGCAGGATTACTGCATGTTGCCGAAGCTGATCCTTGATCTGCCGTGATTTTGTTGTGGTTAATGACTCTTTTTGTCTCATAATTTAATAGTTGGGTTATCAACAAGAGTCTCGTGGGGTGTAGAGTTCAATCTCTAAAATATAGAAGAGGAAGGCCCACTATTTTCCACCGTCATCGTGGCACGACCAAGCACCATAGCACAGTTTCCAATAGGGGACCTTCCCCTTTTTTGTAAAAATACAAAAAATGAGGGGATCAGGAAACCCTACGTCTTGTGCTTCTGAATTTTGGTCGTTTTCGATGACAAGACTCAATCATTTTATTGATCTAAACAAAGATACAAAACAAAAACAAAAACAACAACAAACGTTGCACTTTTTAAACAACAAAAATCATAATGACTGAACATCTCGATTCCACAGATTTTAAAAATAAATTAGAAAGGATTCTAATAGAAGAAAATAAAAATAATGAACTATCGAATGTTAAGGGTCGCATTGATTCAATAATAGGTGATCGAAAATTTGTTACGGGGCGAGCCTTTTATACAGTCGCACAAATTGTTAATATAGAGATTGAAAGCCTCTGCAATAACGTATTTAAAGATAATAAATTTAATTTAGTGATTGATTTTTCAACAGCCAAGACTAAATTACAAGCATTTATTATGATTTATGCAAATTCAAACAATCATATCTCTCGAGCATCAGGAATAGAGAAATCTAGGTTTAGTAGACTTCAAAATGGAGAGGTTCAAGAAATATATGCTGATGAAGTATATGCTCTAGCCAAATCATTCAACATATCACCTAGCTTACTTTTCGAATATTTGTATGGGGAAAACAAAGAATTGTTGTTAAAGCTGGAACTAATAGATCCTAACAAAGAAAAATAACTTAGATAATTTCAAAACCTTTTGATATTAAATTATTTATTACTAAATTAGGTATGCCGGTTTAAGTAAAACCAACTTCTAGCTAAGCCTCCTCACCTACGTCTGGAGGCTTTATTTTTTTATCCGCCAAGGAGCCTGATCCTTCCAATTTGGAGGAAAACCTAAATTTCTTTCATCCATTGCATGCGATTCAATAAGAGTTTCAAGTTTATCAACAAAAGAATTATGAGGATTAAAAGTCAACAATAATTGATTTATAGCTATTATGGCACCATAAATATTACTATTAGAGGCTTCAGGAATCTCACCATCGATCTTATGATCCCTCCGTGAAGGAAAAATCAATTTGTTTGCAGTAAATTTTCTATTCCATAATCTAGAATGATGAGCACAAACATTGCGTACATCGTTCAGAAAAAGTAACCAATTAACAAGGGTTTTCCCAGAGGGTAGTTTAAATGCTGTAGCAATCGAATTTTTAGTATTGTCATTTTTAAGACAAGTATATAATTTAATTAACTTACCAAATGATAATGTTTCAAAATACATATTTTCAGGAGGGTAAGTTTCATCCGTATATTTTAACTTAAATGCTTTCAAAAATTGCTCTTTTGGCTTCTCAAAATCCGTAATTACTGACTCTAAAACATAGGAATGATAGGTTAAAACTTCACTTCCATCATCTCTCAAATCTTTTCTATCCAGAAAATTCCCCGGATGCACGGACCAGTAAAAACCCTTGAGTTCAGAATATGCATTAAGTATGCGTGTTCTTAGACACACTTCAACGCGTTCCAAATACTCCAGGAATATGCATCTTAGCTTTTTGTCGAAAGTATATAAATTTATAATATCACTAAATGTAGTTCCTTCATAAAATTTCGATGCGTTGCCCTTATCTTGAAGATGGAACATATAGCCGCTTAGACGATAATAACTAACGCTTCCCAAATACCTTTTTGCTCTATCGGTATCATCAATAGTTAATCCACGATCAATTAATATCTTTAAATGCTCATCTATAGTACAAGCTTTCTTGGTGTATTTCATAAAATTAGGCAAAAAAAAACCTCGCAAGATGCGCTTGAGACAGAGGCGTGCGAGGGTATAACGAAACAAATATACTAACAAAGCAATATATTCCAAAAAATATAAAAATAATTTTAACAACATTGCTTTCAAAGCCTTTCAGCTAAGTATTCCAGCTAGACTCAAGGCTAATAAACTTTTCAATTACTTTTACGGCGATGGCCCACGCCCAATGATTGGCATTATTTCTTCCAAGTAAACGCTGTCTCTGATATTACATATTAAGCAGAAAAGCCTTTACAAGCTTTGATTTTTACATATTTATCCTTAAATTAGTCTTGCCGGTTAAAGTATAACCAACTTCTAGCTAAGCCTCCTGAGTTACATTTGGAGGCTTTATTATAAGTGATAAGATTTTCTCATAATATATTTAGTTTTAAAGGACACTCCTCTCACATCCCTTGAGGAAAGGAGAGCTTTTTTAAGACTCCGCAGTTTAAAATGAAAAAAGCCACTCCCTTTCGGAAATGGCTTAAAATAAATATCTATAAACTTTAAAAGTATTTGATTACAGCTTTTCGATCTCTTCGATAGAAAGACCGGTTCCTTTAGCAATATCACCAATAGGTAAACCCATTTTCTTAAACTCCAGTGCAATGGCAATAGCTTCTTCCCGCTTTCCTTTTTCAATGCCAGTCTTAAGACCTTTTTCAATGCCAGTTTTAAGACCTTTTTCAATGCCTTTTTGAATTCCCTTTTTTTCAGCTTTATCTAATAAATATTCTTGAGTGCCCATAGTATCGCTCCTTCCTATTTTTGTTTCTATTTCTTTTTCAAATATACCCAAAACTTCCTCATTATCAAAACTTACGTAGTAAGTTAGGAAATCATATAACCCTTGTCGCGTATCCTTATCCATCTCCCGGTTTATCATTTCATCATAAAGATCGTGTTTAATCGCTTTCAGGCCTTCGTCGCTTATTTTCTTGTTCTTGATAGCCAAAAGAGCAGTAAGAACAATTACAGAAAATGGATTCTTATTTGATCGCAATACCGACTCTTGCTGATCCATGATCTTGTAACTGTTAAAATCATAGCGCAATGACGTGCCCATAAATTCTTGCCTATATACCTCCGGCCGATAGCGTCCATTTTCATCGGCCAGAATAGCTATAGCCGTAATAGGAACTTTATAACGATCCCATATTCTATAAAAATAACGAAACATGCGCTCGGCCAAATCACCATTTCCTTTGCTGCTCTGTATCTCCACATGGCAGAGCACAAACTGTTCGCTCCCATCATTTAAATAGACTTTGACGAGCTTATCGACATAACGAACTCCCTTACCGTTACTTTCCGGAGGGAATAATTGCTCAAACTCTTTGTCAAGATAATCAAAGGGTCTATTCAAATCAAAAACAGCATCTGCATCCGGAAAAATAAATCGTAGAAAATGCGAAAATGTTTGCTCCAAAATAGATTTCCACAAGGGATCATCTATACGCCTTCTTCTTGGACTCATAATTATTTATCAACTGGTTAACAGCACAAAGATAGGAATTATCAACACAAAATACTAATATAGTTAGCATTATTTTAGCTATTTTCAATAACATGAACCGCTAGATGTAATCATTCATAATATAGTTAGTATTTAAAATTGGCTTCCCTTTATAATCGGTAAAAGAGGATTATTGTTGATCTTTAAAATGAAAAGCCACTCCCTTCCGGAAATGGCTCAAAATAAATATCTATAAACTTTAAAAGTATTTGATTACAGTTTTTCGATTTCTTCGATCGAAAGCCCGGTTCCTTTAGCAATATCAGCAATAGGTAAACCCATTTTCTTAAACTCCAGTGCAATGGCAATAGCTTCTTCCCGCTTTCCTTTCTGAATTCTTTTTTTAATTTGAGAATTGCATCAAATGTTGCAATTCCATTCTTTGCAGTTTCTATGATGCCTACCAGAAAAAACTTCAACCATTGCTTGGTTCATTGCATCAATATAATAATGAACTTCTACCCAATCGTCTCTACGTTCAACTACTAAATCTTCTTTATCTAAAAAAGCATCTTCTATATTAGTTTGTGTACCTTCAATCTTACTACTTTGTGTTGCTTCCTTAGCCACATACATGCTAATAATGCCATAGAAAGGATTGAGATTGCACTAAGAACTAAACGCTAATCATAACGCCTAAATTAAGTACTCTTTGGTCTCAAAAAGGAAGATGGTATTAAAAAGAATACTGGTTAACAAAATAAATAATCAAGCATATAATAACTCTCAGTTATTATAACTATCTTTAAAATTATTCTTAGATTATAAATTACCGTACTTGCTCATCCAGATCCGGATCCGGAGTGTCCTATCGACGATACCTGGTTCGTGGTTACTATGCACACGATTTATGTCAAACCCAAAAAGGTGGTGGCTAAACAAGGCTGTGAGCAAATTGAGGTATTTATTTCCAATTTAAAACGCGCAGTTCCTAAACATATGAAAAAGAAGCTTGAAAAGAAAAATAGTATTAATAAAAAGAAACGAGAGCAGTTTAAAAAAGAAAATGAATTTGTCTTATTTGTCGCTACAAAAACCAATTATTTCTTCCGGCCACGGACAATTTATCAAATGGCTGCGGACTTTTCGAAGGAATATAGTTTCGAAATTACAGCTGAACGGATTAACTCCATTTTAAGAAAGATCGTTGTTGACGGCATTTTAAAGGCGCACAAAGTTCCCTATCGTTACGGATTTGGTTATAAGCATGTATTATTTAGGACTTTCGTATATTATCATCCTCATCTCGATTGGAATGAACATCCTGACCTAATAGCGGGCTATAATTGGATGCCAACCTATATTTTCTAGCTATTTGCTTGCGGTTTTTCCGATCAGCGTCAGAGGTATTGCTTTTTGAGCTGTACAGCGTCAAAGCTATTTTTTATAAGTTAACGATAAATTATTTTTTTCATGAAAAACATAGGGAAGACAATTAGATTACTTCGGATACAGCAAGGCTGGGAACAAGTAAAATTTGCCAAAAAATTGAACTTATCTAATCCCGCTGTTTCAAAGATCGAAACAGGCTTTACCACGATTACGCTCTCTCATTTACACCAGATTGCAAGCGTATTTAATTTGACAACTGCACAGTTATTAGCTCAACATAACACAGGTACCGCAAACGAAAGAGATGAGTGTGCTGAAATTTTAAAAAATACGACAACGTGAAGAAGAAATCAAGCAAATTCAGACGAAGATTATACAACTCTATGAGGAACTATACAAAAAAGATACTGTTTAAATACCAGCTGCACTAAATGCTGTTATAGCTGAAATTTGTCGCATTAAAGCCATTCCTTTTCGGAATGGCTATTTGTCCAGCGTTTCAAAAACAGAATTCTGAGAACGGTATTCCGGCACGATATCTTTCACCAGCTGCACCAATTTCATTTTATCAGTATTCGGATCGGCGGTTTTTGCCAGCGCACACAATTGCTCTACTCTCGCCTTTTGCACATCCAAATCGGGTGTATTCACCTTTGCGATCATGATCTTCTCGTGATAGGTCTTCTCGGTGTTTTCGCCATTCGCCAGCAGCTCCTCAAAAATTTTCTCTCCCGGGCGCAGACCGACGAACTTAATATCAATATCTTCAGGGTAGTTGTAGCCCTTTAAACGAATCATCTGTTTGGCGAGATCTATGATCTTGACCGGCTCACCCATATCAAAAACAAATATTTCCCCACCTTTACCCATTACTGCAGCTTCCTGTACCAATTGACAAGCTTCGGGTATGGTCATAAAATAGCGGGTAATATTTGGATCGGTAATGGTGAGTGGCCCTCCTTTGAGCATCTGCTTTTCAAATAGCGGGATGACCGAACCATTAGACCCCAATACATTGCCAAAGCGTGTCACGATAAAGTTCGTTTTGGAGTTGCTATTGACGGTGGATATCGCAATTTCAGCGACACGTTTTGTTGCTCCCATCACATTTGTCGGATTCACGGCTTTATCCGTAGACACCATCACAAATTTAGATACCCCATACTTGTCCGCCAATTGTGCCACATTATAAGACCCCCATACATTCGTTAAAATTGATTCGTAAGGATTGGCCTCCATCAGCGGAACATGCTTATATGCTGCAGCATGAAAGACGTAAGTCGGTCCGTAAACCTGGAACAAAGTTTCCATAAATAGCGCATCCCTGACATTACCTACCATAAACAGGCACCGATCAAAATTTGCCGACGCGCTCAGTTCCTGCTGAATATCATACAGCGCAGATTCTGCCTGGTCCACCACGATCAGCTGTTTGAGATCCGTATGTGCAAGCTGTCGCACCAGTTCACCACCAATTGAACCCGCACCGCCCGTTACCAATACAATTTGATCCTTCATCTCTGCCGCAATGGACGGGTTGTTCAGATCAATGGCTTTTCGCCCCAGTAGATCTTCGATGCGCAGACTACGTATTTGTCTTGTCGCTACTTCGCCAGCCAACAGACGAGCCGTGTCTGGTATAATCTTAACAACCAAAGGAATCGGCTCAGCCAGTTTAAATACCTTATTTAATCTTTCAGGCGCTCTATTGTCTATCGCAACAATAAGCTCAGCTGCATTTCCATGCCGATTGACAAATTCCTTATTCAATTTATTGATATCGTGGATTCTAAATCCTTGGATACGGCTGCCAATGCGATGCGGATTATCGTCCATAATGGCCACAATACGGTATTTGGTACGTGATGTTGTATGGATAAAGTGAAAGGTGGTATTGCCCATATTTCCGGCGCCAAAAAGGATTACGGGAATACGATTATCTTTACCTCCCCACATCAGCTCATGGTACAATGCCCGGTAAAGCACGCGGCTAAACGTCATTCCGAATCCCGCTATCAGTGCATGAAAAAGCAGCTGGGTATCAGAAAAAGGAAAGGCTTCATGCAAGAAAGAAGGCTGCGTCCACTCTAACAGCTTGCATACAAGGACAGAAGAAAAATAGCCCAGTCCGATCGCAAATACCATCCGTTGTAATTCTCGGAGGCCGGTTTTATGTATAACCCCCTTAAATGTTCCGAGCGCAAGAAAGCAGATCAGATAAATGGTAGAGACCAAAATGAGTTGTATGCGCAGCGCATCAGGCTCAACGCCACCCCTGTGTTTGAAGATGAGCACATAGCTGGCAAGAAAGGACACCACTACTATGATCATATCTATTAAAAGAATAACCCAACGTGGCTTGTTAATGGACAAGCCCTCCCTCCATAAATTACTCATTTAAAATCTATTAAAATTCCCTTCCGAGGTTCAAGTTTGCGTAAATGTACCAAAATAAAAGTGATGTTTTATGAAAAGATTTTGTCAATCTAGATCTCGCTAATTCGAGATTTAGTAGCTTTAAATTGCTTTTAATTATTACTAGTAATTCATTAAGTATAGCCTATAAATTATTATATTTGGAATAACCTCTATTTATAAAACCAAATGGACAATCAACTAAAGGATATTTTTTTTCAATTATTACGGATCGGTCTTTGGGGAGAAGGGAAACTTTCCCTCACCCAACTATTGTCCGATGAGGATTGGAATACTATCCTAAAATATGCGAATAATCACACGGTTGAAGGAATTATCTATGACAGTTTCGCATTTTTAAACGAAGATCAATTACCACCAGCTTCTTTACGTTTAAAATGGGCTGTCCGTGTGGACAAGATCGAACGTCATAATGCAAAGATGAATGCAGTGATTGCCGAACAGTTTTCGTTGTTTACGCAAAATGGTATCCGCCCAATTTTACAAAAAGGACAGGGTGTCGCATCCTATTACCGCATTCCTACGCATCGGATCAGTGGTGATATTGATTGGTGTTTTGAAGAAGATGATTATAGTAAAGCAAGAAATTACCTCAAGGAAAATCATCCTGATTTTGAGGATACAGCAGGCTTCAGTCTTCATTACTATTGGAAAAGTATTCACGTTGAGCATCACAAGAAAACATTTGATTTTAGAAGTCCATTAAAAAGCAGTTATCTAAAGAAACTTTTATCTCTATATAGAGATCGACAGCAAATAGTTATGATAAACAACGTAAATGTTCGTGTGCTGGCTCCAGAGCTTCAAATACTTCAGGTTAATATCCATATTTTAAAACATTTGATTACTTATGGGATTAGCTTGCGTCAGTTTTGCGATTCCGCGAGATTATATTATAGTGTGCTTCCCAGTATTGATGGTCAGGCATTGTATGCGATTTATAAGAAAACCGGGATGCTCAAGTGGACTCACTTGCTTCATAAATTGCTTGTCGAATATATTGGGCTTCCACAAACTGCCATTCCATTTCCTTATCCCAAAGACATCCGTGTCGATTGGATGCTAGATGAAGTATGGCACTCCGGAAATTTTGGGTTCAATGATGAAAGATTTAAGCAAGGGGAAAAATCAAAGTTTTTCTATCGACCAGATTCTGGTAAACGTCTTTGGGTAAATTTTAAAAGGTATCTTAAATATGCTCCACAGGAAGCTATCGCATTTCCCTTCGTTCAAGCATATTCCAAGTTTCTAGGAAAAGATAGTGATTAAAAAAGCGTCTCCGATGCAAAACTAGAACCAGAGACGCTACCATTTTGTATTAAAAGTCTAAATAAATACTTTCATCGACAACCTTCTTCTCCGGCCATAAGCGTTGCGGATAATCACCGCGCTCAATTAATTGATGGATACTTTGTTGCACCTGATCCTTATCTTCCTTATACGTCACACCAAACCACTTTGCATCGGTTGGAAGCACAGAAAAGTTCGCGATACCTTGCTTCACCATATAATCTGGCAAATCAGGAATAAAGAATTCCGCCTTCGGGTTATCATGATTTTGCTCCACAAAGTCAGGAAATAAGGCACGTGCAATTTCAAATATTTTAGGCGTAAATCCCCAAAAATTCATCGAAACCCGTGTATTGTCGGGTAATACAGTTTCTTCCTCTTCTTGCGCGTAGACAATAGCCTCATCTTTTCGATAAATGTTCGTTCTCTCCGTAACACTTTGTAAATGATTCGTAGCATTTACTTCACAGACACCCCTAGACACATACCCAAAGTCTGAGAGGGTATTTCCAACCTCAAATCCAACTAATGCCATTTCCGTATCATTCGCTTGATGCTGTAAAAAAGTAGCCATTTTCTGAAAGGCATCATAGCCGTAAAAATCATCAGCGTTGATCACACAGAACGGCCTATCCACTTCTTGCTCGGCACTCATTACAGCATGACCTGTTCCCCAAGGTTTTTGACGTTCGACAACGCGATCCACACCAAATTTTTTTAAGTCAAAATCCTGATAGGCGTAAGCAACTTCAACGGAGTCTGGGAGCTTATCCCCTACATTCGTTTTCATCACCTCCAAAAATTCCTCCCGAATCACAAAAACGACTTTCCCAAAGCCAGCCTTTATCGCATCATAAATTGAATAATCGATAATTTTTTCACCAAAGGGGCCAAAGCACTCTACCTGTTTTGCCGAACCATAGCGGCTGGCCATCCCGGCAGCCAAGATGACTAAAATTGGCTTCTTGGAATACATTTCATTTCTTAGCATGACGATTTGATCTTTCTGTTTGTTTGTTGTTTTAAATATCACTTTGTATACTACACGATGAACGTTATAATACACGATTATTTTATTTGTTTGTATTTGAAAATTTATAGGATAAATAGCAGCATAAAATAACAAAACATATGCCACTATATGTCCTTTCCCGTTAACAAACTATGAATAATTGATTAAAAAGGACCCTATAGGACCCTAAAATAGGGATGCCTCATCTTTTGTAAAGAGAGGCATCCCCAAAGAACCTTTTTATATTTACAGTTTCTCTTCTGTTGTTTTTCCTTCAGCCTTATTTCCTTCAAGCTCCTCCGCCTTTACACCTTTCGGATTGCTCCACAGTCTTTTCTTATAGGCATCCAGCTTCTCCTCCACTTTTTTACCGTCCAGCTGCTGGCCCCCATTTTCCGTATCTTTCAGATTTTGCAACATACCAGGCGATGATTCCCTCACGATTGTACTTGCAAATTTGTTCTGTACAAAGAAATCGTCCATGGTCATATCATACAGACCCTTATCCGGATCAGAAATATCGACCTGTATCAAACTATAACGCAATTGCGGGAAATACAACCAGAATGCCGGCGTTGCCCCCACAGATTCTGCTAATTCTGCTGAAGTAGTGATATTCATTAAGGGCGCTACTCCAATGATGCGTGTCTCCAAACGGCTGCGTTGTTTATCAAAGAAAATATCTTCCTTTATTCTAAATTTGGTTACGCGCGCAGGATCAAATTCATTCAGCGCCATTTTCGAATCAATCTGATTACCCTCGCCATCAAAAATTGGAACCAGCACGCTATCTGCAAAGCGAGCCATCCCTTCTTGAGCACTTAACCGCCCTTTAAACGAATCATCATCCGGACTGTAGAGGGATAATTTTCCTTTTTCAATGGCTTTCATAATCACTTCAATCAATGAGTTGCCCGGTACGGCCAATAGATTATTCTTTTCATCCTTAAGGTCAATATCGCGCCATACACGCTTGTAAAACCGGATATTCTTTTTATTTACCTCGGGGTACGCAAACGGTACTGCATCTTCCATACTATTGGCCTGGTAAAAGCCATCCGTTAGCGGAATGGTGTCTTGGATTACCTCTCCTGCAGGGATAGGCGTCGAGGTACCCGTTTGCAACATCCGCTGCTGCGCAGGTACAGTATCTATTGTGGTTTCTTGTTGCGCGAACAATGACCCAATTCCAAAAGCCATCGCCGCTATCAATACTATTTCTTTTTTCATCGTTATCGATATTTATATATAGAACAGCGAATTAATATTTACGTGTTTTACTTTGTACGGTTGGCATTTCAAAAGCCGACATCACACAACGGAAACCAATGTAAGAATGCGGTTCATAATCTACTGAGTAGTTTCGGGTTTCACTATTTAACTGTTCACCGTTATCTTTCCAAGATCCACCGCGCACCACCTTACGTTTCAGAGCATCGCCATCCTTTTCATCAGCATCATACAGTAGCGCCGGATTTAAGTCATTTACAAAAACAACTGCCGAAGGGCTATACGCATCTAGCGTCCACTCCGATACGTTACCAGCCATATTATACACACCAAATGCATTCGGCATATACGATTTCACCGGAAGCGTAAACGTGGCACCGTCACGCGAATACGTTCCCTCACCCTGTTTAAAATTGACCGCCAATTTCTTTTTACCCTCTGTTCCATCAATCGTCATGCGCGATCCCGCAATCGTATCTTGCGGATCCAACTTACCCGATGCCGCATATTGCCACTGCGCTTCTGTTGGCAGGCTCAAGCTCAGCTGATACCCATTAAGATAGGAATTTTTCAATACGGTAGCCGCCATCTCATTTGCGCGCCAGTCCGTAAATGCACGCGCCTGTCTCCAAGTAACCCCCACTACCGGATAATAATCAAAAGAGGGATGGGTAAAGTAATTTGCATCTAAGGACGCTAGTTGAGCATTCGGAAAATCTTTAGTCCAAATATCTTCAACCGGCATTACGGCCACAGTATCCGTTACATATTTCTTTTTTACATTCCCTTTCGATTGAAGGTAAGAGAAACGATATCTGATCATCTCTGGATTGAGTGCTCGTCTATTCCCCTGCATTTCAAGCATCGGAACGATACGCTCTTGGATAGCAGGATCGTTACTTTTCCAAATTGGGGATATCTTCTTTACTTTCGCCCAGTTGATCCGCTTTTGTCCCAGCTGTTCGCCTGCAATATCCAAAAAATATTGGTCATCTTTTAGATAATCGGTTACAGCAACCGAGTCTGCCACCCAGTTAACAAATTCACGGTATTGTTTATTCGTTACTTCCGCTTCATCTATAAAAAAGGCGCTCACACTTACATTTTTACCCACGTTGCCGCTATCCAACGATCCTTTGAACAAAATGGTTCCTGACGGAATGTAAACCATTCCAGGAGGGGGTGGTAATTTTCCGCCTTTAAAAGCATTTACTTTTGGCGCTTTATAAATCGCTGTATTCGATTTGCACGCTGTAAAACCTATTAATATAGCAAAAGAAAAAAGCGCGAGGAAACGATTCCCGTTATAACTTTTTAGTATGTTCATTATTATTTTATTTAGATTTAAACTGGCCTATTTACGATTGAACAATGCATATTTCACTCCCACAGAAACAAATCCATATTGATCATTATTTTTATTTATTATGCCGTCCAGGTTATCGTTAAATGTCAATGTATGCTGGTAATTCACATTAATTGCCCATTGCGGTCCGTATAATGTACGTCCGAAAGGAATATCGACCCCAACATTTAATGGGACCACAAAATGAATTTCACCTGCATCTTTGCTGATCTCTCCTCCTACCGACTCCAGATAATTGGCATAAAGCGTTGAAATATTTCTTGAGATTCGGTTTTTAACCAATCCAGCTCCCGCGCCTACATACACGTTTGAAAGGATACGAGACAGTGTGTTTGCCTGCAAGGTGTAATAGCTATAATTTTTTGCACCTTCCAAAAATTGACCCACGCGGATTTTTCCGTTGATGTTACCTGCAAAATAGCGATTTTTGAAATCGCTCTCGTAACCATTCCCTGCTAAAG
Organism: Sphingobacterium sp. 2149; assembly: GCF_031455655.1. Classification (NCBI taxonomy): domain Bacteria; kingdom Pseudomonadati; phylum Bacteroidota; class Sphingobacteriia; order Sphingobacteriales; family Sphingobacteriaceae; genus Sphingobacterium; species Sphingobacterium sp. 2149. The sequence continues at coordinate 199,844 of NZ_JAVDTD010000002.1, forward strand.
TTCCTTTCTCGCCATGCAGCCCGACTGAAATAAATGGCGTGATCAAATAGTCCAATTCCCCATAAAAAGCGAATTTAGATTCTACATTACCTAAATCTGTCAAATTGATTGTTCCACCAGCACCTGCTCCAATGCTTACTGGCTTGGAGAATTGTGCAGAAACAGAACTGGATATAAGGCAACACACAGCAATAAAACTAAATAATAGAAGTTTTTTCATTTGGTTGAATGTATTAAGATATTAATAAGAACGGCCTAGCCTTTATAATAGTATCAAATAAAAAATCCCAAGCCGATTTCTACGACTTGGGATTGAACAACAATAAGGCCAAAATTAGTTTATATAGACCATTATTTTATATTTAAGCGATCTTTCAAACCTTGCCAAACTTTTGCAAAGCCCGTTTTTTTAGACCCTTTGTCGCCATAACCATAGCCATAACCGTAACCGTAACCATAACCACGCGCAAAGTCGACATCATTTACGACAGATGCAAGATTTTTCAATTTGCCATCTACATATAGTTCGCGTGGCACTTGAAGTAGGCGTTTGTCTAGATAATCTACTCGGGATACATACAACGTTAAGTCAGCATTATGGGCAATTAATAAGGTATCTGTTACCAAACTCACTGGCGCTGTATCCACCAATACATAATCATACTGCTCACGCGCATACTTGATCACATCATCAAAGTGTCCATTCATTAATAATTCTGCCGGATTTGGTGCGATATAGCCAGAATAAATCACGTCAAAATCATAGTTTCCGGGCTTTTTAATAATAATATTATCAACATCCATCTCCGGATTGATCAAAAACTGTGTAATCCCCACATTAGTATGCTGTAGGTGTGACAGGCCCAAATAATCCAATACTTTTGGGCTTCGAATATCGGCACCGATCAAAACCACTTTTTTACCAGACATGGATAGAATTTGAGCAAGGTTAGTTGTCACAAATGATTTTCCTTCTCCAGAGATCGTAGATGTTACGAAAACAACTTTAGACGCATCTTTATTTTCAGCCCCGAACATAAAGCTCATGTTGGTGCGTAAAATCCGAAATGCTTCTGCCAGCGACGAACGGTCATTTAGATGCACAATTGTATCTTCGGCCGTAGGGATTTCCCCCAAAACTGGAATTTTAACAATATCTTCAATGTCTTTACGCGAGTGAATTTTGTTGTCGAGCAAAAATTTCAGATAGAGAATTATGAATGGAATTAAAAAACCTAATACTAATGCACCGACAAGAATAAATGATTTTTTAGGTGCTACAGGTACACCATTTTCATATGCGGCATCGATTACTTTTAAATTATCTGGAGTGGCAGCGGCCCTAACTTCACTTTCTTCCCTTTTTTGTAATAAAAGCAAATATAATGATTCTACTATTTGCTGTTGTCTTGAAATCTTTTTGAAACCTTGCTCCTGATTAGGAATAGAGCTAATCCGGCCTTTTATTTCATTAGCTTTTTGTTGAATACTATTCAGGGCCAATTTGGTTACTCGCTGGTAATTTTGGAGTGATTTCCGAATATTGCTACTACTTTCTGCTATATTTTCATTTAAAGCTATAACAGTAGGGTTCTGATCAGACGCAGACTTCAATAAATCGTCACGCTCCAAGACCAACTTGTTATAAGCCTCAATAGATCCTGCAATGGAAGCATCTTGCAAACCGATGTTTGAAGGAAGCAATTTTCCCACTTCTTGGCCTTTCAGGTAATCATTCATGTGATCTACCAACTGTAACTGCGTACGATACTCTAACACCTTCTTATCGTTATCAGAAGCCGTGTTTAAAAAGACACCTGCCTCTGTCGCCATATCTACCATCGAATTCGCTGATTTAAACTCAGCAGCTTGTTCGTCGGCACCAGAAAGATCTTTGGAGATCAGCATTAAACGCTTATTGATAAAGTCGGATGTTGCTCTGGTCATCCGCATTTTATCGTTAGTCAAATCTGCATTATAAACGTCGATCAGCGTATTTATAATTAATTCTGCCTTTTTCCTGGTGGTTGATACCATGGAAAAATTGACTATATAAGATTGCATTTCTTTACTTGGTGCAATAGCGATAGCACTTAAGTTTTCATCAATAGCCCAATCCGTAGGTACGATCTTAATTACATACTCGTTTTCTGGAGAGATTGACTTTCCTCCATTTTTTCTAAAAATAAGAGTGCTTTTCCCAACTTTGATGGCTTTGTCAAAACCAGCCGCTGACTTCTTTCCAGAGATAAGATCAGTAATACTAAGATTTTCTTTCAACGTTACTTGGATATTGACTTTTGCACTGTCAGCATTTCCTTCAAGTTCAACAGTAAATGGCATGTCACGCTCCAACACTTCAGATGTTCGAATATTACCTTTTACGGCATAAATTATATTCAAATGGTGTTGATCAACCACTTTGCGCATTAATCTTCTTGAAGAAAGAACCTCAATCTGATCTGTGACAAAAGCCGCTCTCGTTCCTCCAAGACCTAGACTACTAGAAAGCTCTGCTATTCCAGCAAGCTCACCTGCAGAAGCACTTTTTTCGTCTTTCAATAGAACTTTGGCAGTTGTGCTATAACTCTTTTGAGCATAACGCAAATAAACTACAGCCAAGCCAATCATAACAACTATTGAAATGATAAACCATTTCCAATAGTACATATATTGTTCGAAGAGCTGTCTTAAATTAATATCTTCTTCTTGATTTTCTTTTGAAGGTATAGTTTTATGTTCCATGAATTTGATTAACGAGTCAATACTGAAATTACAGTAATTAGTAGTCCAGCAATAGAAATAATCACATTTGTATTACTGCCTAGCTTAGAATTATTGATTTGTGCTTTATTTGGTTCAACGTATATTACATCATTTTGAGCCAAATAATAATAGGGTGAACTTAAAGTCTTCTGTTGAGTAAGATCTAACCTATGCATAGTCTTTTGTCCATCAACTTCACGGATCAGCAAAACATTCTCTCTCACTCCGCGAATAGTTAAATCGCCAGCCATGCCTAATGCTTCTAAAACAGTGACTCTTTCAGTAGGCATTACAAATGAACCCGGCCTTGCAACTTCCCCTAAAACTGAAACTCTAAAATTATTGAAGTTTATATTTACCCCAGGGTCCTTAATATACTGCCCCAAGTCATTACGTAACTTTTCAATAGCTTCAGTCCGTGTCATACCAGCTAGGTGAACTTCTCCAAGAATGGGAAATGAAATGTTTCCATTTTCATTTACAGTATATGTTGGACGAAGAGCTAAGTCAGTCTGTTGTGTCAGATTCGTTGACATCATTGTACTTAAAGGATTAAATGGGGCAGTCACCTTTGGATCAGCTGCTGTGACTACTATCGTCAAGATGTCATTGGGTTGAATCTTTGGGACGTATTGCTCATACACGGTATTAATTTGACTCGAGTCTGGTTGAAAATACACCATACTCCTGCGTGATCCACAGGAATTCAACATCATTAGCATAAATACACAAAATGCTAATGTAAAACCATACTTAAAAAATAATCGCATGTTCTATTTTAAATTACAAAATTGATTTTTCACCCGGGACAAAAATATACATTTTCCTTTAAACAACGGAAAACAGCCAATTTTAAATAGCTATCTAACGAATGGCATCACGACATCAATATTTATGCCTAAATTCATGTTTTCATACTTTTTATTTTTTACTTTTCTAAATTTAGAGGTTAATCATTTATTGCAAATGTTATACTAAATACATGAATTTGTTTTTAAATATACGAAAGGTTTTGCAAAACTATATTAGCTCAACATAAATTCAGTATTATACAAGCATTCATTTTACAATTATCTTTATATTTGAGACTAAACTTTACTTACACCGATGGATAAACTGCTTAGAGAGATTCTGTTTCAGCTTTTACGTATTGGATTATGGCAAAAAGGAACCTTGTCTCTTAAAAAACCATTGACAAAGGAAGATTGGTCACAAATTTTATTCTATGCTAGTAAACATACCATAGAGGGGATTATTTTCGACAGTTTCAATTATTTAAATGAGGATCAGCTTCCGCCCCAAAGTTTACTATTAAAATGGACCGTTCGAATTGATCAAATCGAGCGGGAAAATGAGCGAATGAATAGTGTTTTATCTTCCCAATATAAGGAGTTTACCGCGAAAGATATCCATCCCCTATTGATGAAAGGCCAAGGCGTGGCCTATTTTTACAACAATCCAAAGCATCGGATCTGCGGAGACATCGACTGGTATTTTGAAAATAACACCTACGACAAAGCCCGTAAATTCTTAAAAGAGAAAGAAATCACTATAAATGACAAATCTGGATTCAGCTTGGATTATTTCCTAAATCATGTATCAATCGAACATCACAAAGACCTTTTTGATATTTCAAGCCCACTTAAGAGTAGGTACTTGAAAAATTTACAGGTTTCATTTCGTGACAAACAACAGATTATTTTTATAAATGAAACTCCTATTAAGATTCTCGCTCCGGAGCTCCAATTATTTCAAATTAATGCTCACATATTAAAACATTTACTTTTTTATGGCGTGGGGTTACGACAACTTTGTGATTCTGCACGCCTCTATGCGCAAACGATATCTGCTATAGACACTGATGCTTTGAAAACAATCTATAAACGATCCGGCATATTGAATTGGATACATTTGCTTCATATCCTCTTGGTAAAATATTTAGGCCTACCCCAATCATCACTGCCATTTCCATTACTTGAAGGAAAAGAGGCTGACTGGATGTTGGAAGAAATATGGCATGGCGGGAATTTTGGCTATTATGATGATCGTCATAGTAATGGAAAAGTAATTTCTGCTATATCGAGTCATCCTAATGGACTAAAGAGATTATGGAATAACCTTTTTCGCTACCTCCCCTATGCACCTCAGGAGGCATTGTTTATGCAAACTACGTATCTTTATTCCAAATGGTTTGGAATTGACAAGGATTAATAGTTCAATAAAATAAAGAAAGAGTTTTTGATCATGGTCCAAAAACTCCTTCCTCAATTAAAAACGATCTTTATTTAGAAAACACCTTTAAGATTGCTGTCTGTATGCGTTGCTTTTCCTCATCTGTCAAATTAGAACCCGACGGCAAGCATAGGCCGTTTTCAAAAAGTTTCTCGGCAACTTGTCCGCCATAATAAGGAGCATTTTCAAAAATAGGCTGAAGATGCATCGGTTTCCATAAAGGACGGGATTCTATATTATCTTCCAATAAGGCTAGGCGAAGATCTTCACGTGTTACACCGGTTTTATCAGGATCAATTAATATTGCCGATAACCAATGATTAGAATAAAATTTATCATCTGGCTCAGATAATACTTCCACTCCATCTATATTAGTAAACAAATTCAAATAGAATGCTGTCATTGCACGTCTCGCAGACACACGATCTTTCAACACTTCCATTTGCCCTCTTCCAATTCCAGCACAGATATTCGACATTCTATAATTATATCCAATATGTGAATGCTGATAATGTGGTGCGTTATCACGTGCTTGTGTAGAAAGAAATACCGCTTTATCTTTGTCCTCTTTTGTATGGCAAACTAACGCTCCACCGCCAGAAGTTGTAATGATTTTATTCCCATTAAAGCTTAAAATACCAAAACGTCCAAACGTACCACAAGAGCGATTGTCATATGATGATCCCAATGCTTCCGCTGCATCTTCGATGACAGGAATATCAAATTCCCTTGCTATTTCAATAATTTCATCCATTTTGGCAGGCATACCATATAGATGAACTACTATTATTGCTTTCGGTTTGTTTCCTAATTTAATTCGATCTTCTATCGCCTCACGCAGAGCGATTGGGCACATGTTCCAGGTATCTTCTTCAGAATCAATAAATACAGGAGTCGCCCCTTGATAGGCAATTGGATTGGCCGAAGCAGAAAAAGTCATCGACTGGCAAATGACTTCATCGCCATACCCTACCCCACACTCTATCAAAGCCAAATGTAAGGCTGCAGTTCCAGCAGAAAGTGCGGCCACTTTAACATCTTCATTTAAGAATCGTTCAAGATCTTCTTCAAATCCATTCACATTAGGTCCAAGAGGAGCAACCCAATTTTCATCAAATGCCTCGTGAATGTATTTTAATTCATTCCCCCCCATATGAGGAGAAGATAACCATATTTTATCTGACATGATATATAAAATTAATTCTTGCTATTTTTAATAATTCTGCCGGGATTCCCTACAACGGTACAACCGTCAGGAATATCTCTTATGATGACAGCTCCGGCGCCGACAGTACACCAAGAGCCTATCTTAACGCCTTGAATGACACATGCTCCTATACCAATATGTGTACCTTCTCCCACTGAAACATTCCCAGCTAAAGCGACATTGGGCGATAGATGAACATAACTTTCAATGATACAGTCGTGGTCAACAGACACATTCGTATTGATAATGCAATGTTTTCCAATTAAAGCATCCACATTAATAGTTGCACCCGCCATAATTACGGTCCCGTTTCCGATAGTCGTTCTTGGCGAAATATTCGCATTTCTATGGAAAGCTATACCATATAACTGATCTGGGTTTTCGTTAACAATTTTCTTTCGAATGTGGTTATTCCCTATGGCAATAATCAACTCCACTTCTTTCGATGGAATACTATCTACCACGTTATAATTTAATACAAGTGACTTATTCGGGTCTGAATCGATAAAACCATCGACCCCAAGTCCTTTGCTCTCCAAAATCTCAGCAATTACTTTGCCATGTCCACTTGCGCCAAATAAATACATAAAACTTAATTCTTTCCATTGAAGGGTTCTATCGTCACGTGTCCCTCGGCAGATATTCCTTCACTTTTAAATACCTTTTTGAAGGTTAAAAAGAAAACTTTTAAATCTGTTTTGAAGCTAACATGATCAACATACCATATATCTAATTCAAATTTTCTACTCCATGAAATTGCATTTCGTCCATTAATCTGGGCCCAACCCGTGATCCCCGGCCGAACTTCATGACGTCTCCGCTGTACTGCATTATATAGCGGTAGGTACTGTATCAATAATGGCCTTGGTCCGATTATCGCCATATCTCCTTTAAGTACATTGATAAGTTGAGGAATTTCGTCCAGCGAAGTTTTTCGAACGAATGCGCCAATCGGAGTTAGACGGTCAGCGTCCGGCAAAAGATTTCCATCGGCATCCTTTTTGTCATTCATTGTCTTAAACTTGATGATCTTAAAGATCTTTTCATTTAAGCCTGGTCTAGATTGGAAAAAGAAAGGTTTTCCATCGTTAGCAAAATACAAACCTATAGTTACAATCATAAAAACAGGACTCAAAATCAAGAGCGCTAGAAATGCTACAATAAAGTCAATCAATCTTTTTAAAAATAGCTTATACATATCTCATATTTTTTTTATGATTAATTGGTAGGACCGGTTGACTAGGTATTCATCTCTTAGCAATTTTTCAGCGTTAGATCCCATTTCTTTCAAATCAGCTTTTAATAAATTGCTAATTTTGGCCTGCATATCGATTTGATCACCAGCCAATACTTTGTATCCACAATTAGCCTTCTCTACAATATCGCCGATATCTGTATTTGGATCTGTAGCCACTAATACCGGCATTTTCATTTCAAGATATGATAATAATCTCGATGGAAAATTGGGAATTAAAAAATTTCTATCTAAAAAAATCAATCCGATATTACATGCAGCAAGTAATTTATCATAATCTTCTTTTGGCAATCTTTGCAGCAATTTCGCATGGTTTGGTTGACGATTATCAAACCAAGCTTTCATCGTTGGAAATTCGGTACCGTCTCCCACAATTAAAAAGAACACTTCTTCATTTTTTGTAGCCTCTATTGTTTCCAACAAGAAACCCAACCCTTGTGGCTTGCCCAAATTACCCCCATATACGAATACCTTTTTATCTATTGGTATTCCATATTTTTCTCTTATGTTCACCTTTTGTTCATCTGTATAATCCACAGTGACAGGCTCGATCGTATTTGGATTAACCTCGACTTTTTCATAAGATATTTCGGGGTTATGCTGCAATAAGAAGTTAACATTTGCGGGAGACATACATCCGATCGTATCAGATATCTGATATAATCTCTTTTCTTTCTTTAGAAACTGGCGATGTATAATACCTCCTTTTTTTAACATTCCCATATCCACTGCGTTTTGCGGAAATATGTCTTTTAACAAAAGGTAAGATTTAGCATGGTCTCGATTTTTAATGTATTCAATGACTTTTGCAAAAGTAATAGGAGGAGTAGAATAGAAAACCAAATCAAATTTTCTATCGGAAAGATATTTCTTAATTGCAGAAAGGTACTGGTATTCTATGGCAAGCGTACCAATACCTTTTTCAATTATATTTGTTTTTTGAATATTCAACGTCTTAACCTGCAGAATTTCTACCCCGTCCTTTTTTTTGAAATTAGTCGCAATATTCCGTCTTCTTTCCACAGGAGTTACTATGGTAACACTGTGCCCCTCATCACGGAATTTCCGTAACAGATCTTGATAAATCCCACGTTCTTCTATGGAGTTAATCTCTACTAGCGTTAAAAAGACAATATTCATTTTATTAGATTTCTTCTGACCAAACCGTTCTTTTAATATAATCCGTATAGGAAATGATGATTCTTACCACCTTTTCAGAAACATTAGGCATTGAATAATCGACGACCTGACGGAAATTTCGCTGGCCATCCACGTCTTGTCTTAGTACTTGAACTAAGCCTTGCAATACACGCTCTGGAGACAATCCGACCATCATAACCGAAGCTTCTTCCATAGCCTCTGGCCTTTCATGAGCCTGACGAATATTTAGCGCTCTGAAATTTAAGATTGATGATTCTTCAGAGATTGTACCGGAGTCTGAAAGAACAGCAAAAGATCGCATTTGCAATGCATTATAATCATGAAAACCCAACGGTTTTAAAAATTGTATTTCAGGCCGCATCTGAATCCCCATTTTGTCAATCATGTTACGTGTACGCGGATGAGTTGACACAATTACAGGGTAACCATATTGCTCTGCGATTGTATTCAGTGATTCCATCAATCCCTTAAAATTCTTTTCGTTATTTATATTTTCTTCACGATGCGAAGAAACAACAAAAAACTTACGATCTTCTAAACCCAATTTAGTCAATACGTCAGAAGCAGTGATTTGGGGCAAATAATGGTTAAGTACTTCGAACATAGGAGAACCAGTTTTTATGATCCGGTCTGCCGGCAGACCTTCACGCAACAAATATTCTCTTGCAATATCAGAATAGGTCAAGTTAATGTCTGCTGTATGATCTACTATTTTGCGATTAGTTTCTTCGGGCACACGCTGATCGAAACAACGATTTCCCGCTTCCATATGGAAAATAGGGATATGACGTTTTTTAGCAGGAATTGCACATAGACAAGAATTTGTATCCCCTAATACCAAAAATGCATCTGGTTTAAGCTCCTCTAATAGCGGATCTATCTTTATTAGGATATTACCGACAGTTTCAGTAGCCGTCTTCCCTGCCGCATCTAAAAAATAGTCTGGTTTGCGTAATCCGAGATCCTCAAAGAAGATTTGATTTAATTCGTAATCATAATTTTGTCCCGTATGTACAATAATGTGGTCTACAGCATCTGAAGCGTCTAACGCTGACAGCACTCTTGACAATCGGATAATCTCTGGTCGTGTCCCCACAACCGTCATTACTTTTAATTTTTTCATATACTAATTGAGCTAAAAAGCTTTTATTTTTCTACACTTCTAAAAAATAGGTATCTGGATCTGCTGGATCGTAAGGTTCATTAATCCAGAACATTGTTATCAATTCTTCCTCACCCACATTCGTTATATTATGCGTATACCAAATGGGCATATCAACATAAGAAGGCTCAGTTCCATCCAGGTAGAAATCCATTACCTCATCACTGTCCATTTTACGTAACTGAATGCGTGCCTTTCCTTGTATTACAGCAAAACGCTCTATTTTGCGCGTATGGAAATGGTTACCTCTTGTAATCCCGGGTACTGTTGTGGAGTAAGAAGATTGACCACCTATACCCATCCGAATAATTTCGACAAATGTTCCTCTTGGATCTGTATGTAACTGAAATTTGCGCGGATAAACCGCACGATGATCCATGAAAGATCTATATGTGTTGAATAAGTTTAGTTCAAAGCGATCCTTCAATGTGGGAATTTCACCTCTTTCTAGATATAAATTTCTATAACTTTCCAGAAGTTCTAATACCTCAGAAACCTTCTTTGACGAAGTTGGCTCGACAATACATAAAGGACTATGCATTCCTTTACGAATCTCTTCAATAATAAAATCGACCAACTCTTGGACATAGATCAAACCTACCTGACCGTCAGTGGCGATGCTAGGTGTTTCTCCATGTGTCAATTGATAACAGAATGTTGCTATAAATGAGTTATAAAAAGGTTTACCGAAAGAACCAAATACATTTGGAATCAATAACCCTGTCAATTTACCACCATTTCCTTCTGCCCAAGATCTTAATGCCTCGCGTCCCTCTCGTTTAGAACGTCCATAAAGATTATCGCGTTCTTCTTGTGTAGAAGATGAAATCAATACATGCGCCTTAGATCCTGTCCTTTCCAATGCTCCCACCAGTTTCTTTACCAAACCAACATTGGTTTCATAGATTACCTGTTCGCTTTCGTGTCTATTCATTGCTGCTAAATGAACAATTACATCACATTGCGCTACAAATTTGTCCAGTTCAGCATCGCTTTCGAAGAATCTTTTATCGAATTCTATTCGCTCAAATTCTGTATCAAGCAGTCCAATTGTATTATATAGATGGCGGCCTACAAATCCATTTTGGCCAGTTATCCCGATTTTCATATTTAAAACAAGTTACTTTCTATTTATAAAATAATCTAGCGGATATGTATAGTCGTCATTTTTAGCATTTTCAATACCATAATCTGCAAAAACCAATAATTCAGATTCTGGTTCCAAAGCTTGAAAGGCAGTCGCGTAACCTGACGACAAGTGCAATACCCTATTTTCTGTATTGTCAAGTATGATTTTTTCTACTGGAAGATCGGTAGATGCTTGATCCCAGTCATCTATTTGAACCACGTCAACTGAGAATTTTCCAGACAACACATAAAACCAGCGTTGTTCTATCCGGTGGGCCCTCCATCCCCTTACAAGGTCAAGATCCGTATTTTTAATAATATAGAAACGCTTTACTTGGGACATGTCAAAATCATTGACAAATCGAATGTGGCCACGGTGATCCTGAGCTATCCCGCCTTGAATAAAATCTAACATAATTAAAAACGACTTAGTATGGATATTGCATTACATCTTCACCGAACACTTCTTTACGAATCAAAGGAAGTTGTGAGACAAGATTCTTCAGTCCCTCAACACCTTGTTGTTCAGTATTGTGAGAATGGTAATCTTCAATTCTTGAAACGTCCTCTTCGCCTTCGGAAAAATACTTCGCATAATTTAGGTCTCTGTTATCCGCCGGAACGCGGTAGAAATCTCCCATGTCTTCCGCTTTCAACATTTCTTCACGTGTACAAAGCGTTTCATAAAGCTTCTCTCCATGGCGGGTACCGATAATTTTAATTGGGACCTCCTTACCTGTCAACTCAATTAAAGCTTTTGCCAAATCACCAATAGAACCAGCCGGCGCTTTATTTACGAATAAATCACCTGGGTTAGCATGTTCAAAGGCAAACAATACTAGGTCGACTGCATCTTCCAGAGACATAAAGAAACGAGACATATTTGGATCAGTTATCGTAATAGGTTCGCCCTTTTGAATCTGATTTAAGAATAAAGGTATTACAGAACCTCTAGAGGCCATAACGTTTCCGTAGCGTGTTAAACATACTACAGTATCTGTTAAATTGCGAGCTTCCGCAACAGCGACTTTTTCCATCATGGCTTTAGAGATACCCATCGCATTGATAGGGTAAGCCGCTTTGTCGGTGCTTAAACAAATCACTTTTTTTACACCATTAGAGGCTGCGGCTCGGATCACATTTTGCGTGCCCTCAACATTTGTCTTCACAGCCTGCATTGGAAAAAATTCACAGGATGGAACTTGCTTCAATGCAGCCGCATGAAAGATGTAGTCTACGCCTCTAGTAGCGGGCTCAACCGAAGTAAAATCACGTACATCGCCGATGTAATATTTGATTTTATCGTTTCTATAAAGGTTGCGCATGTCATCCTGTTTCTTCTCATCGCGAGAAAAGATACGGATTTCCTTAAAGTGATCTGTTTGCAGAAATCTGTTTAACACCGCTGTGCCAAACGAACCGGTTCCGCCCGTAATTAATAATATTTTGTTTTCTATCTTCATCTTATTTAAACTATTCTTTATTAAAGCTCCTTATTTGAACCACCTAACTGCTTTTTGTAGCAAGTTGCTATGAAATTAAAAGTCTCTTTAGCACATTTTTCCCACGAGTATTGTAACGACAATTTGCTTGAGATTTTAGCTATATTTTCTCTTTGTAATTTATCTAAAATGGCACCTCGAATACAATTATATATTGATTCCGAATCCTCGACATTAAAATACAAGCCACCATCTTTAAGAAATTCAGGCATAGGCTGTTTTTCACTACAGCAAATGGGTACGCCACTAGACATTGCTTCAATTAAGATATTTGGCATATTTTCGCAAGTAGATCCAAAAACAAATAGATCTGCTTCCTTATATTGCGCTTGAATTTGTTCAAAAGGAATTTTTCCTAGATATTTTATAATATTAGGATGTTGAGATCTAATAATATCAAATTTTTTGTATCCTCCGGCCTTTCCTCCAACAACTATAAATTCAACAGGCAAGGCGTCGTTAAGTCTTAATTTTAGAATAGCCTTTGCTATTTTGTCATGGTGTTTGTAGACATCTAGGATTGATACATATAATATCTTAAAAGGCTTAGTTATTGAATAATCTTTAATTTCTTGTTGTTCCTTAACTTCACTTCTAAAGCGGTTTGAAACCCCATGATTTATAACGTCATAATTTCTGAGACGAATAGAAGGATAGAAAGTTGAGATATAATTGTAAGCATATTCCGAAATAAAAATTGTTCCTAAGGAATTTTTCATAGAAATGGACTGAAACATCCTTAAAAAAAAGAATTTCAATCTGTAAAATGTAAAACCAAATCTATTAGCTTCCTTTGTTTCAAAAACCAACATGTTTCTACACATGGTTATATATGGCAATGGCCCGCCAAAATAGCTTCCTCCAGGGTTGAATACAATATCTATATTATAATCTCTAAACAGCCTTTTAAAATTTCTCTGTTTCCAAAGAAATCGTTTCAGAAAATTAGCATCACTATTTTCCATCGAAATGACCCCTAACCAATCTCGCTGTGGAAGCACCTTCAAAGTTGCATCTATCCCCACAACATAAATTTTATCGATATCGTTAGAATTTAACAAATCTAAACTTGTTGCTTCTAAAATTTCAATCAAATGCGAAAGGCCTCCGCCTGAAATAATGTTTGATGCGTCTATCAATACATTCATAATAATAATTAAAATAAAATTCCGACTATCAGTTTATATTATGTCTTCTGATAAACTTAAGCGTCTCTTTCCACCATGCCCTTCCACTGTCCCATTTAATGGTCTTTCTATCGTCTGAATTAAACGGAGGGCTCCAAATAACAACTCCGTCGCATATCTTATAAAGACTCTCCAGTTGATAAGCCCAATCACTACCCGACAGAAACTCACTATTCCAATATTGGGGCCACATAAAACCATAAACGGGAATACTCGGATCTAATGCTTTTAACTTGGATATTTGTTGTTCTTTAACCCAGTTCCACAGTTCCATATTTTTATTTCTTGTATAAAATGAGGGAAATGCTATGTCTTGAGTTTTGGTAAAATATGATATATGATCATTCATTCTCCCCCACTTTTCGAGATAGCTATTTTTTGATAAATTATTTGGAGTTAATTTTTCTTGATATAATAAAAGATCCCGATACGGCAACATTCCAAAATAACCAATTTTTCTTTTTGGAAGCCGCATTTTAAAATATTTCAATACCTCAATATATTTCTTCGCGTTAATCTTATACTTTTCATCTCTTAAATCCCAGCTTTCGATATCCAAACATATAGGATCATTATTTCTTGAAACTCTTGAAATAGCCCTATCCATTTTTTTAAAATTAATCACCCCTGCATCTAACAAGCTATCTTCGTAAATGATATTGATATTTTTTAGTCCAAATTTTGTCAAGTCCGGCCTTGAATGCATAATCCCATCGTAAATCACGAATTTCTTATTGATAATACTAAAATTTGATTTACTATTGTTCTTAACATTCCTAGCCTTTATTGCTCCAAATGAAATACATATTGAAATTAAAATAATTATCGATGCGAAAATAGTTCCTTTTTTTATTAGCTTGTTTCTCATAATACATGATATTATTGTTTATTGAACGATCGATAAAACAGTTGTTCTCTTTTAATATTTTCTTCCTTGTCAAATATACTGTTGTAAGGAAACCATAAATCATATTTGTGCGTATCTGAAACTAAGTCAGAAGTATCTTGGGTATAATAAAGAAGCTTTGGAATAAAAGAGATTAGAATTATAAAAAAAATCACTGCTGATCTGACTTGTCGGAATTTTTTTATTTCAAATATCAACACAATATAATTTGTTAAAAAGACAGCCATAAATGGTGTGAAATAATTTACAAAGCGAGAAAATCCTGTGAGATAGCTAACAATTGCCGCAATGGCGAAGTAAGCGACCGCTATGTCACGGAATAATGGGACTCTATACTTTGTATAATGTCGATAAATAAAAAGGGGACCAAAAAAATATAAACATACATAATATGTGAAGCCCGCGAAAGTTGGGGTAAATAATTGGTAAATTAAAAATTTCTGTTGAAGTGCGCCCCCCAATATCAAATTTGGAGCGACTCCAAATAAAGCTATTATTCCGATTACAATACATCCAATTTTTATAAAATTCGTTTTATTTAAAACTTGATTACGAAATAAAGGTAAAACAATAAGAAAGGATGCAGAGGTATGAAACATTATAGCGCAAATCACTAGTAAATAATATTTAACCCATTTTTTACTAGATAAATATGGGTATGCTAGTAAAAAGAAACTAATAGCTACAGATTCCCTCAGGATCTCCATATTAAAATAGAAATAGAAAAACAGCCAATAAATCAATATTGCAGTAAATAGAAATTTTGTATTTTTTTTAAAAAATCTAAAAATTACAAGATTTATCCAAATAGCATGTATAAGTTGTAAAATGGCAAAGTCGTTTAGAATTGTTTTGCATATTGAGTTTAAAATTATCCAAAATGGTTCATATCGAATTGTAAAAAAATGATCTATTGTTAGGTCTTTTAACGTAGGGATCTGATTTGCAAACGAATTAAAATACTCCAAGGAGTCTCCCCCAACTTTGTATCTAAATCCAGAGATACATACAAAAAAAACATATGTGATACAATACCAAAGGTTTCTACCTGCTTTATTGCTTTTCAAGTCATATGTTAAGATTAACATCAGAATTAATATTGACAGAAAAAAATATATCATCCTTTCTAAACTTTAATCAAATTTTTACTTTGCTTTATATTTTCCAAAAAATTATAGATATAAAAAGCGCTTATAATTACCAAAATTAGAAATCTGACTGTTAGACCAACAGAATAAAACATAAAAAAAATTGAAATAAAATATGCAGGAAATGCGTACAAAATAAATTGGAATACATTGAAGGAAATATAAAATAGTCGATTTGATATTACCCAACTCATGATTAATAGTACAGTATTAGTCAATATCATCGACAAAACCACACCTTGAATACCTAAATATCTTGTAAAGACTAAAAGAGAAATAACATTAATAATTACCGATACAAAGAAGCTATAAGTAATATACTGTGTTTTATTTTTAATTTTTGGACCAATATCTACAGCCTCTTTAAAAATTAAGAGACAAAAAAATAGTGATAAGCCACCGATATACTTGGAAGACTCAGAATAGGTAGGTGTAGAAAAATATTTCACTAATTCAGCCGAGAAAATCGATATCCCACACACTATAAGAAAAACTGGACATGCAATTAAAGGTAGTATACTTTTAAAAATATCTTTGGAATTTTCTTTTTTTACAGTACTGAATAAAAATGGCGGCCAAGCCATTATAAAAGCAGTATAAACAATTTGTACAGAAGAGGCAAACTTTAAAGAAAGAGAATAAATCCCTATTGCCGACAAAGAAAGAAGTGAAACCAAAAAAAACCTGTTAGCATAAGTTACAGTAAAACTTCCTATTCTGGCAGGAACCATTGGTAATGAAAAATTCAAAGAACGTTTGATAATACGCAATGAGAAACCTTTCGCTAAATAATTTTTCAAAAAAAATAAAGCGCCGATAAATGTCAACACAACGCTAGCAAATTGGCTTGACGATATCGCAATTACACTGTCTTCCATAAAGTTTAAAAAAGCATATGTACAAATAAGCAAACTAAGAGCACGAAAGAGTACATAAAAAAAGAATAGCTTTGTTTTATTTTCGAATCTTAGCATTACAAAAATTAAAACACTAAAATTTGATAAAGGAATCTTAGCTACGGACCAATTGAAGGCCTCGACATATTTATAATCTTTAAATAATAAAAAACAAAGTTCTTTAGAGAATACCATTAATAAAATTGTTATAAGAATTGATGATATTCCTACAAAAATAAATGTCGAGGAAATAAATATATTCTTTAACCTCCCTTTGAAATCAAGATAGTATCTCTGAAACGACGATTCTATCTGAAGTAGAGCTAATATGGTACCACCTTCCGCCAAAACCTGAAGTAAGTCAACAACCCCCAATTCAGCTTGAAGTAAATACTTCGAATATATGGGTATAAAAAGAAATAATAATAACTTCTCTATGGTTGTAGCAAGTCCAAATGAAAAGAAATTTTTAAGAAGATCTTTCATACTAGCACATTATTTGAATCTTTTTAACCATTCTGTTACATCATAATATCTTACAATTTCAGTATCTACAGGCACAAAAGGTGTTTGAATAAATGTCTTCAAATTATCGAGACTATCTTTGCCTATTATAAATATATTATGTTCATTATAAAATGGTTGCTCAACAATGGTATGATCATTTGTTATCAATTTTTTACTAAAAAAAAGTGATTCCATTGCTCTTAAAGTTAAACCGCTTTGCCTTTCCTGTAATAAATCTAAAATAACACTTGATTCAGCAATATGACCTAAATAATCATTATATTCTATAGGTTTATTTCCCGAATGATCACCTAATAAATTTCTGTTACCAACAATATAAATCAAACTACTAATACCCATTTTTTTGAATAAAGCCTCTAAATCTTCCAATTGGCTCTTCCTTCCTTTATCCATACCCACAAATAACACATCATATTTCTTTGATCTATTAGGCAAAATGATGTTATCGAAATATAGTGTTGTATTGAATTTCATATTAAACACTTTACAATCGACAGGATCAAAAGAGTATGGCTTAAAATTTTCGGGCAAATTGTTAGGTGTACCCTTGGAATATATCTTTGTCGGATTCCAATACCAAAAAATCACAGAAGCCCCAGATTTTCTAATGCATGACCATAAATCTTGTTCATCATTTGCAAACAAGATAACCCGGGAAATATTCTCTTTTTTCAACTCTTTATACCACTCTCCATACCAATGGGTGCGATTTAGTCCAAAATAGCCAAATAATTTTCTAAATGCACGAGAAACAAATCCAGTATCTTTATAGATCATGTATGTCCTTATCCCTTTTGAATTAAAGAAAGGCAAGAAATATCTTACTGAATTATATATTACTATGGTTTTATTATTATCCATGCCTTAGCTTTTATAATATCTTATATAAGTAATCCCCATAACCCGATTTCTTCAATGGTTCGGCGATCTTCCTCAATTGATCAGCATCGATATATCCCATACGGTATGCAACCTCCTCAATAGCGCCAATTTTCATACCTTGTCGCTCTTCAATAACTTGAACAAATTGCCCTGCCTGCATGAGCGATTGTATTGTACCTGTATCTAACCATGCTGTTCCTCGATCAAAAACTCCAACCTTCAACTTCCCGCGTTTCAAATATTCCTTATTCACGTCGGTAATTTCAAGTTCTCCTCTTGGTGATGGTTCAATATTTTTCGCAATCTCTACAACGTCATTATCATAAAAATAGACACCAGGAACAGCATAACTTGATTTAGGTTCTTTTGGCTTCTCCTCAATAGAAACCACATTCTTATTCTGATCAAATTCGACTACACCATATCGCTCCGGATCGTGCACCGGGTACGCAAATACTACGCCTCCCTCAGGGTTTGCACAAGATTGTAACAACTTGGACATGCCAGATCCATAAAATATATTATCCCCTAAGATCAGTGCAACTTTATCCTTCCCAATAAACTCTTCACCCAAAATAAAAGCTTGCGCTAAGCCATCTGGACTCGGTTGCTCCTTGTATGAAAACTTACAACCAATTTGAGACCCATCGCCAAGTAACTTTTGAAAATTTGGCAAATCTTGCGGAGTAGAAATAATAAGGATTTCATTTATTCCTGCAAGCATAAGAGTAGACAATGGATAATAAATCATTGGTTTATCATACACCGGCATTAATTGCTTCGAAACAGCCAATGTCAATGGGTGTAGTCTGGTACCTGATCCCCCTGCTAGAATTATTCCTTTCATGTTTCTTTATGCTTGTTGTAATTTATATTTTCGCTAACATATTGGATAGGCTCTGCTTCCATTCGGGCACAGCGACTCCAAAAGTTTGTTTAATTTTTGTTTTATCCAGTAATGAGTAACTAGGACGCTTTGCAGCAGTAGGATACTCCGCCGTCGTAATTGGTCTAATATCACACGCCAAATTCTTCAATTCTTTGATAGCAACGGCAAAATCATACCAGGAGATTTCTCCTTCGTTAGAAAAATGGTATATACCTTTAGCCCACTTTTCACTATGTGCAATCTCCAAAATAACCTGTGCTAAATCATGCGCATAAGTCGGCGATCCTACTTGGTCTCCAATAACAGAAATTTCTTCCCGATCGGTCATTAATCGGATCATTGTCTTTACAAAATTTGCCCCATAGCTCGAGTAAACCCAAGCGGTACGAATGATAATAGCATCAGCACCAGAAGTGATTATAGCTTCCTCACCTTTTTGTTTACTTAAACCATATACATTGATCGGGTTTGTTGGCTCATCTTCTTTCAAAGCTGTGCTACTAGTCCCTTGAAATACATAATCTGTAGAGATATGAATAAGCTTCCTATTATTTTGCTTGGCCCATTTCGCCATTGTTGCTACAGCCTGGTGATTAATAACATCCACCAACTCGGCCTCCGACTCTGCTTTATCTACCGCTGTATACGCTCCGCCACTTATGATTAAATCTGGATCAATAGCTTCGATAACACTCAAAACTTGTGTCAAATTATCCAAAGGCATTTCCTCGCGATCTACGAAAATAAAAGTGTCATTTGTATAGTTGACACAAAGCTCTTTAATTTCCGATCCTAATTGACCAGATGCACCTGTAACAAGTATTTTCATATTTTATATTTTAGCACCAAATATCTCTTGGAAACTTGGAGCATCCTTGTCCTTATCTGAAAGGATCAATTCTTCCTCCGACAGTTGCCAATTAACGCCAACAGTTGAATCTAGAGGGTGAATCCCACACTCAGAGTCTTTGTTATAGAAGTTATCACATTTATAAAAAAACGTAGCCGTATCACTCAGAACAACAAATCCATGTAAAAAACCTCGAGGAACAAAAAGCTGAAGATTATTTTCTTCCGAAAGCTCTACAGCAATATACTCACCAAATGTAGGTGAATTCGGACGGACGTCAACCGCAACATCCAATACCTTACCGCTAAGTACGCGAACCAATTTTGCTTGTGCATGTTCTCCACTTTGCGCATGAAGCCCTCTTAAAACACCTTTAGAAGAAAAGGACTGATTGTCTTGCACAAATGTTGTCTCCGTACCAGTAAGCGAACGAAAGGTTTTATCATTAAAACTCTCGAAAAAATACCCTCGACTATCGCCATACTTTATTGGCTCCAAGATAAAACATCCTTTCAATTTTGTTTCTGTAGCCTTCATATTAACCTTGGTATTGTTGTTGGTAATAATGTTGATATTCTCCCGAAGTGACTTGATCTAACCATTCCTGATTATTTAGGTACCAATCAATGGTTTTGGAAAGCCCCTCCTCAAACGTAACGGATGGGTGGTAACCCAACTCTCGATTGATCTTCGATGCATCAATAGCATAGCGCAAATCATGCCCCGGACGATCTTTAACAAAAGTAATCAGTTGCGCAGCAGTACCCTGTGCTCTTCCAAGCTTTTCATCCACTTGCTTACACAGTTCTTGCACCAAATCAATATTCTTCCATTCATTGAAGCCACCAACATTATAAGAGTCTCCATTCTTGCCATTGTGAAATACCAAATCGATCGCTCGGGCATGGTCTATCACAAATAACCAATCTCTGGTAAATTTCCCATCACCATATATCGGTAAGGGTTTATTATTTAAAATATTGTGAATACACAGCGGAATTAGCTTTTCAGGAAAATGGTTTGGCCCATAGTTATTTGAACAATTCGTTAAAACGATAGGTAAGCCGTATGTATCGTGGTATGCACGTACAAAATGGTCTGAAGAAGCCTTAGAAGCGGAATAAGGTGAATGTGGATCGTAAGAGGTTTCTTCGGTAAATAGTCCTGTTTCCCCCAATGTACCATAAACTTCATCTGTAGACACATGATGGAACCGCTTACCTTCGAAGTTACCTTTCCAAATAGCTCGCGCTGCATTTAATAGATTGACGGTTCCAATGACATTGGTCATTACAAATGCTAACGGATCGGTAATCGACCGATCTACATGTGATTCAGCGGCTAAATGAATGACGCCATCAGGTTGGTACTCTTTAAATGTAGCTAAAACTTTCTCTGCATCGGTGATATCAACTTTTACAAAAGTATAATTGGGTAGTTGGTCAATATCCTTTAAATTAGCTAAATTACCCGCATACGTTAATGCATCAAGATTAATAATATGGTAATCAGGATATTTAAGTACAAATTCCCTGACAACATGTGAACCTATAAACCCGGCTCCGCCTGTAATTATAATTGTTTTTTTCATCTGCACAAGCTTATAAACGGGAATCAGCCAATTCTGAAACTACTCCTTTTACATCATATATAATGGAGTTTTCCTTTTTTAATTTTTCAAAATCAATATTCAGAAACTCATTGTGCGCTACTCCTAATACAACGGCATCAAATCTTTTATTTGGCAACTCACTAACGCTTTCAATACCGTATTCGTGATGTACTTCAGCAGGGTTTGCCCAATGATCATAAGTCGTTACTTTAATTCCATAATCTTCTAGCGCACGGATTACATCTACTATCTTCGTATTGCGAACATCAGGACAATTCTCTTTAAATGTTACACCCAGCATTAATACTTCGGCACCATTTACATTAATTCCCTTTTTGATCATTGTTTTAACAACCTGAGAAGCTACATATTCGCCCATCGAGTCATTCAAACGACGGCCAGCCAAAATAATTTCTGGATGGTAGCCATGCTCCTGTGCCTTTTGCGCCAAATAATAAGGATCTACACCAATACAGTGTCCACCAACCAATCCTGGTTTAAATGGTAAAAAGTTCCATTTGGTACCTGCTGCTTCCAATACGGCATGGGTATCAATATTCAAAATATTAAAGATTTTTGCCAATTCATTCACAAAAGCGATATTAATGTCACGTTGTGAATTCTCAATCACCTTAGCGGCCTCGGCAACCTTAATACAAGGCGCTAAGTGTGTACCTGCCGTAATCACCTCTTTATAAACGGCGTCTACTTCAGCCCCGATTTCAGGAGTCGAACCCGATGTCACTTTTAATATTTTCTCAACAGTGTGTTGTTTATCGCCCGGATTGATGCGCTCTGGGGAATAACCTGCAAAGAAATCTTCATTGAATTTTAAGCCGGAAATCTTTTCTAAAACTGGAATACACTCTTCTTCTGTAACACCGGGGTAAACAGTAGATTCGTATACGACAATATCACCTTTCTTCAATACTTTACCGACTGTTTCTGACGCTTTATATAATGGTGTCAAGTCCGGACGGTTATTTTTATCAACCGGTGTAGGGACAGTAACCACATAGAAATTTGCGTCTGCTATATCAGCTAACTGATTGGAACAGTATAAACCAGTTGTATTGGTTGAAAAAGGGTTTTCACTCACCAATGCAGCTTGAAGTATATCATCTTCCACCTCCAATGTTAAATCTTTACCCGAACGCAATTCATTAATACGTTTTTGGTTGATATCAAATCCTAATACTGGAAATTTTGTTGCAAACAGTCTCGCTAAGGGTAAGCCTACATAGCCTAATCCAATGACAGCAATTTTTTTCATTTATATTTTGAGTTTATAATGATTAAATCTTTATTTTAAATTATCCCAATACCACCTTACTGCCTCTTTAAGACCTTCACGGATTACGTGTGTAGGCTCGTAGCCTAATAATTGACGGGCTTTGTCAATCGACGCCAACGAATGTGGAATATCACCCTGTCTATTCGGTCCATGCACAATTTCTACATTTGCAATTGCGGCATCGTACTCAGTCAAAAATTCTTTTAGATAGCCAACCAATTGATTTAAGGTGGTACGGTCGCCAACAGCGGTATTATACACCGTATTAATGGCGTCTGGATTGCATGTAGTCATTGCACGCTCGTTCATCTGGATCACATTATCGACATAGGTAAAGTCACGCGAATAATCACCAGCACCGTTTATAACAGGGCTCTCGTGATTCATAAATTTCTTAACAAATAATGGAATCACTGCAGCATAGGCACCATTTGGGTCTTGACGTCGGCCAAATACATTAAAGTAGCGCAAACCAATCGTCTCCAAACCGTAGGTCTTCGAAAAAATATCCGCATATAATTCATTGACGTATTTGGTAATGGCATAGGGTGACAATGGTTTACCAATTACATCTTCCACTTTCGGAAGACTTGCAGAATCGCCATACGTGGATGAAGAAGCGGCATAGATAAAACGCTTTACCCCGGCATCGCGCGCTGCAACCAACATATTTAAGAACCCCGTCACGTTTACCTCATTGGAAGTTTGAGGATCTTTAATCGAACGTGGAACTGACCCTAAAGCAGCTTGGTGCAATACATAGTCAACCCCTTCGACAGCCCTCTGGCAATCTTCATTATTCCGAATATCACCTTCAATTAAGGTGAAATTTGGATTGCTGTCATGCTGTGCGATATTGTGGCGATGGCCTGTAGCAAAATTATCCAATACGACCACTTGATGGTTTTTACCTAAAAAATGCTCTACGAGATTTGAACCTATAAAACCGGCCCCACCGGTGATTAATATTTTACTCATCTTTTGAAGTAATTATATGGTAGAATGATTTGTATATAAAATAATATAACGTTGTTCTTCAATAGTCTTCTGAAAAGAAAGATTGACCTGCTTTCCCAATTTTTTTCCAACCTTGTCCGCTAACAGCAATAAATATGCCTGATTTAGATTTTCCCCTAAAATTAACACATCTATTTTACCCGAATCTATGCCCTCCGCATAGTCGCCAATTAGACTAACTTCCTGTATATCGCCCGCTTGATGTAGGATATTATCTACAATGTCATCAATCCCCAAATAGGTATGAATTAATTTTTGAAGGGGGCCAAATAAAGAGTGTTTTGTATTGGCACGGTATAGTATTTTATTTTTAGCTGTAGTCTTTTCTAAATAGCCCGCTTCGGACAGTTGGTTCAGTTCTTTTCGTATGGCATTGGTCGATTCTTGAAATTCGTCAGCCAGCCCCCGTAAATGGGATTGATTGCTAGCGGAGACAAAAAACTTAATCAGTAATTTCAATCGCGTCTTCGATGTAATTAACGTATCTAGCATGGTATAGTTCAGATTGAGTAACAAAAGTACTCAATCTGCTTTTATTTATCAAATTAAATTAGTGTTAAACAATCATCAATTCACTAACTACCAATCGCGTAATAGTCAAAACCTAAGTTTTTCAACTGCTCGCTATCCAATAACTTCCGCCCATCAAACACAAACGAAGGCTTTTTCATCATCTGTTTAATCGCCTCCCAGTCATAACTTTTAAATTCGTCCCACTCCGTCAATACAGCCACAGCATGCGCATCCTGCAACGCCTCATAAGGGTCGTTGACGACGGCTACTAAGCGACGATTTTCTTCTGGCGATCGCGTTTTTAAATAATCCAGGTCTTTATAAATCTGCTCTGCAGTTACTTTCGGATCATAAACCACAAGCTGCGCTTCCTCGTCCAGCAAGTGATCGGCTACGTATATTGCGGCAGACTCGCGTGTATCGTTGGTATCTTTTTTAAATGCCCAGCCCAACAAGGCAATCTTCTTCCCATTGACCGTATTGTACATGGTCTGAATGATCTTTTCAGCAAAGCGCAGCTTCTGATGGTCGTTTAAAATAATCACCTGCTCCCAGTAATCGGCAACAGCCGTTAAATTATAGCTCCGCGCGATGTAAACCAGATTGAGAATATCCTTTTGAAAACAGGATCCTCCAAAACCCACCGATGCTTTTAGAAACTTAGGGCCAATACGGCTATCGTGTCCAATGGCGCGCGATACTTCATCGACATTGGCACCTGTCACTTCACACAGCTCTGATATGGCATTAATCGAAGAAACCCGTTGCGCGAGAAAAGCATTGGCCACCAATTTGGATAATTCAGAAGACCATAGATTTGTGGTGAGTATCCGCTCTTGCGGCACCCACGATTGATAAATCTGCACGAGCGCCTGAATAGCATCCTCATTCTCCCCACCGATCAATACGCGATCGGGATGGTGTAGATCTGCTACGGCTGTTCCCTCTGCCAAAAACTCCGGATTGGATAGAATATCAAAATTCACCCCATTCCCGGTATCATTCAAAATACTCTTTAATGCAGCAGCCGTACGGACAGGAAGGGTCGATTTTTCGACAACGATCTTATCCCCTTTGGCCACTTGGGCAATCTGCCTCGCACACAATTCGATATATTTTAAATCTGCTGCCTGCCCCTTCCCTTTACCATAGTTTTTCGTCGGGGTATTGACGGATATAAAAATCATATCCGCTTCGTCGATCGCCTTTTCAACATCGGTCGAAAAAAACAGATTCCTTCCGCGTGCTTCTGCCACCACCGCATCAAGTCCAGGCTCATATATCGGAAGCTGCGCAAAATCTTCGCTATTCCACGCATCGATACGTTGTTGATTCAAGTCAACAACGGTAACCTGAATACTTGGATTTTTCTGTGCAATCACAGACATCGTTGGCCCGCCGACGTACCCTGCTCCAATGCAAGCTATTTTTTTTATTTCTTTCATATAATCAGCTCAAATTATTACTTATCAATTTTTCTTTTAACTTCCCTTAGCTTTATACCGTTAAAGATAGGAATATGCGCCGAATTAGCTGTTAAAAAGAAATTTCAGTACATGAGCAT
This sequence comes from Sphingobacterium sp. 2149, assembly GCF_031455655.1. Lineage (NCBI taxonomy): Bacteria > Pseudomonadati > Bacteroidota > Sphingobacteriia > Sphingobacteriales > Sphingobacteriaceae > Sphingobacterium > Sphingobacterium sp. 2149. The sequence continues at coordinate 225,544 of NZ_JAVDTD010000002.1, forward strand.
GGTGTATATCCACGTGGAACATTCCCATTAAAATGAAGAAACCCCGGCAAGCAGGGTCCCTTCGGGTTAAATAGGTATGTAATATGGAATAAAAACACGTAAATTATTTATTTATTAAATCGTCCGACTTTTCGGAATGAATATGATATACCCCCATCATGGGAAGAACCGTACTAAATGCTTTCTTCTCCCCATTTTGGTAGTTAATTACCGCTTGTATTCTGACTTTATAATGTGTCAGATCAACTTCTTTCCCTCTATCTGTTCCGATCCGAAACCGTACCGAAACTTCATAAGAAGTATTTTCATTCTCCTTAAAAGGTAGCACCAAGATCTGCTGCAGCTTGATCTCTACTTTGGCATCTGTCGATCGGACGTCTTTCACCACAATATTGCTAACGTCGTCCCGAAATCGTTCTCCACGAAACACCAGCGCCCCGTGGGTCGCCCGCAAACTGCCGCTGTATTGCCCAGGATGTTCCTGGAAACGGTAGTAAACATTCATCGAGACATCTGTAGGTCTTTTCCTTCTAGAAGAAAATAACCGAAATAGCGCGTACATAAAAGCAACTAACAGGAATATATATAAATACATCATAGTCAACTCATCATTCTATCTGAATGTCAATATCCTTGCGTTCGTAGATATTTGTTTAAGTGCGTGAAGCAAATGTAAAAAGTAAATGTTTATGCGAACAGAGACCCTAGGGTCTTATTTACAATTAGGAAAATAAAACCTTATTAGATTTAATGAAAATAATGCACTTTTGTTTGCCTTATGAAGCCAAATATTATTGTAACCATCCTGTTGCTCCTTAGCATAGCAACCATCCGCTTCGGAAGGGAGGCGCTGGTAGCCAATAATCTGGCGTCAATAAAGACTTGCGTGGCCAACCACTCACCTATTGGCATTACAAAAGAAAATCCAGCCTATACCCATCCAGCATATTACTATAACCATCCGGACCTCTTTGTTCCCCTCAACCAGATAAAGAGGGATGTCGATCAAGAAAAGGGCATTTTCTGGTTAAAAAAACAGATATACCCTTCAGACAGCTTATCATCAGGCAGTTATGTACTATCCTTCGATTATTTAACCTATGTCAATCTTACCGTGATCGATGCCAAAGGGAAAATAGCGTATAGCAGAAAATCGGGTCTATTCCGTAAACGTTACGAACTCGCACCGCGGGATGGACGTGAACATTTTGTGTTAAACTTGGAAGCTGGAACGCCGTATACCCTATTGCTCCGGGTTAAACACAATAAAGGCTACACACCCGTATATAATTTCCATTTGCAGACGGAACTGAATTATATAAAAAAGAAGCAGCGTAGCCGTATTGTCCACGCCTTTATGGAAGGAGCCATTATCGTACTGCTGCTCTATATGGCATTGGCCTGGATGGTATCGCGCTATCGTCCCTATATCTGGATCTTTCTATTCTTGCTATCCATTGGCCTATATAGCGTAGCACTTCAAAACTTCTTTGTCGATTACTTCTTCTATAACAGACCCCAACTGGGCTGGAGCACCGTATCGTTTTTTAGCCGGTTTGCTGCCATCAGCTTCTACTTGCTGACCATCGATTTTCTCCAATTGAGAAAACTGCACACCCGTTATTATAAAGCCGCCTGTTATATTATTGCGGCCATTGGCCTCACAGCACTATTTACATTTGTCAATAACTTTTATTTTGTCAATTATAAACAGAGCAACTGGATCAATATTACGCTGGGTATTATCCACATGCTTTATTTTTCGAACCTCTTTATTTCCTTATGGAAAAAGATCGATTTGATGCAGCGCTTCCTGGCCTATGGGAGTGTATTTTTTGTCACGGGCATTACTGCAATGGTGTACTGTGCGCTTACGCTACAGGAACAGGCCATACAGTATGTATCTATGCTGACGCAGTTTTTTGCGCTGTGTGTTACCATGCTGCTATTGATCGGAATACGCTTAAAACTGCGTAAAAATGAAATTGACTACCATCAATCGACCGAATCAATCGTGCTGGAAAGAACAACCGAACTGAAGAAAGCAAACAATGCGCTTTATGAACAGCAAATCCAATTACTGCAAAAAAATCGCTATATCGAAACCCTGATTGACGAAGTCAATCATCGGGTCAAAAACAATCTTCAGCTTTTATACAGCCTTGGTAGTCTGTATAAAACGGGAGAAAACCATGGGTTACAATATCACCAGGCCATTCAGTCGATGCAGGACCGCATTCACGCCATGATGCTGGTCAACCAGCTCCTGGTCTATAACCAGAATAGCCAGTTAAAGTTAAAAGCATTGGTGATTGAAACAGTCAATTATCTCCGCCAGATGCATGATCCGGAAAAAACAGTCCGCGTCAACGTCGATATTGAACAGGACAGGTTTATCTCCACAAACACGTCAATTCCGTTAGCATTGATTATCACAGAGCTATTGACCAATAGTTATAAATATGCCTTTCCAAAAGGAAGTATAAGCGCTCCAGTTATTAATCTGCGTATCATTAAGAAAAAATTCGTGACGACCATGTACGTTGAAGATAACGGCGTGGGAGCATCCGAAGCCGTTTTATCCACTTCTTTTGGAATCGGCCTGGTCAAAGATCTCACCAGGCAGATCAAGGGATCCGTGACAATCCAGCAAAAGCCAGGATTTCAGTATATATTTGAATTTAACAACATGATATGAGCCTTAAAGTATTAATTGTAGAAGACGAAATGATTATTGCCCGATTTATTGAATATCAGCTTCACACCCTTTATACAGGTTTGGAATTGCATATTGCACTCACTGTTGACGAGGTGGACCAGTACATGGCGCAAAATTCACCCGATCTGGTACTCTGTGATATTCAGCTCAATGATCGATTGGATGGCATTGAGTTAATGGAGAAATATACAGCCACGAAGCATTTCAGTCTAATCTTTATCACTTCTTATCAGTCGAAAAGCAGTATAGATCGCGCAGCAGCCCTAAATGCTGAAAATTACATCATTAAACCGCTGGGAGAAAACCGACTCTATGCAGGCACGCACATGGTGATCCAGCGGCTGCAGCAACAAAAGAATAAAAGTCAGGCCGTGGAAAAGCTGAAAACATTGACTCCGGCCGAGTTAAATATTCTTAAGCTGATTGCACTCCGCCATACCACCAAATATATTGCCGAATCACTATTCCTGAGTCCATATACCATCAAAAATACAAGACACCGCATCTGCCGAAAACTGGATCTCAATGAAGAAAACAATGCCCTCTTATCCTGGGCTATTGAACATCAGCATCTACTCAAATTCTGAGACAAAAAATAAGGGTTTGCAATGAAGCAAACCCTTTCCCATAAAATAAAAATTACGCAAATTATGTCGTCTGATCAAGCTGACTTTTAGATTGATAAAGCTCCCCGATCTTTAACAAGGTACTGAACGTTTTGGGCTTTCTGTTGGCATAATTCAATACACCAGCAACACGTATCCGCTTACCCTCCAACGCGGTGACTTCACCTTTCCTTTTGAGCAATTTAAATCGGACAGAAACAGCCGAGTCACCTATTTTCTTCTGCTCAAAAGGCACCACCACAATCTGTTCCAGATTGACAACCAAAGCGGGATGGCTAGGCTTTACCTCCTTGATCACTAAATTTTTAAGTTCGCTGTCTTTGGGTTCCGTACGAAAAACAAATACACCACTTTTTGTCCGATAGTCGCCGCTATATTGCCCCGGTCTATCCTGAAACAGGTAATTGACCTCCATCGAAACAGCCTCGTTAAAGAGCTTCTGCTTTTGTTTTGACTTTAAGATTAGATAAATGGAACTCAAAAGAAATACCGTAAGTGCTATAAAAGTTACCATAATAAAATAGTTAATGAATAGGAATAGGTGAACCCAAAAATAAGGTAATCGCCTATAGCACACGAAAATGGAAAGGGGACAAAAAGGGGACAATTACAAATTAGGCTTTAACAGAGCAAAAAAGGCCTATCCGAGGGACAGGCCTTTTAGTGATTTAAGCTGTTATACTAGCTCAACTAATTGACAAAAAACGTGAGTATAATTCGAAAATTGAAAATAATGGCGCCCATTAATCAATCAACTTCGACTGATGACGCTCTAATGTGTTATAAATCTTTTTAACATCTTGGGATTTTTCCTTCTGCAACACCAAAATCGCATCTTTGGTATGTACCAAAATGCTATCGCGCAATCCCACAAATGCAGTATAGATATCCGTACCGATAACCATGTTGCCGTTCTCATCTACAGAGTGACCTGTCTGCTTCAAGTAATCATACATCGATTCAAAAGAGCCCAAATCTGACCATTGGAAGCTTGTAGCAACCACGCGAATTTTCTTCGAGCGCTCCATCACTGCATAGTCAATGGAAATGGATGGAATATCTTTCGAAAGCTGAAGATCGAGTTCGCCATTCTGGCGATGCTTCCAAGCGTTATAGGCTGTTGCATACACTTTAGGCTCAAAATTTTGAAGTTCAGCTAAGAAGGTATCTGCCCGAAAACAGAACATTCCCGAATTCCAAAGAAAATTGCCACGCTCTATAAAATCCTCCGCCGTATCCTGGTTTGGCTTCTCACGAAAAGACAATACTTTGTCCTCCTTATATTCGATATAGCCATACCCCGTTTCAGGGCGAGTTGGTTGAATACCAAAGGTAACAATATACCCCTTATTGGCTTTTTCAACGCCCTCTTTTATGGCCGCAGCATACGCTTCATCCCCAACAATGACATGATCGGACGGTGTAACGACCAAAATATCATCTGGCTGCGCAGCAAAGGCAGCAAAGGCAATTGCAGCAGCGGTATTACGCGGAGTCGCTTCAACAATATCGATGTAATCAATCTTATTGTTTTCCATCACTTCTCTACTCAAGTTATGATTGTCGCGATTTCCAACCACAATCACCTGTCCACACAACGATTGATTGCGCTTTACAGTCATTTCGAACAACGATCCATTCTTAAAAAGCGAAAGATATTGCTTGGGGTAACTTTTCCGTGAAAGTGGCCATAGACGGCTCCCTACTCCACCTGTTAAAACAACGTGAATGATATTGCTCATAATCTTTATTTTTTCTCACTTTCTTTTTCAGCAACCACCCGGCGCAGACCTGCACTGGAAAAACGGTGTGTCCGCTTATTGTAATAGATCTCAATATTTTCCTCCACACAATAAGAACGCCCCGTAAAATCTTTATCCCGATATTCCTCACCGATAATACGGATATCAATCGGAAAAGCTTTGATGATATCAATCAAATCCTGCTCGGTCTCATAGGGGATAATTTCATCCACATAACGGCAGCCTTCCAATTGTACATAACGTTCTACAATGGTCTGTGTTGGTTTTGCTTTCTCGGGAAAAACTTCTGATGGATCCGTATTTAAACCAATAATCAGGTAATCACAATTTCTTTTTGCTTCTTCAAGCATCATAATATGGCCAGCGTGCAGTAAGTCAAACACGCCAAAGGTAATTCCAATTTTCATCTTACAATCAGTTCTTAAAAGGTTGATGCGCGTGCATTAGATAGTTTTGAGGGCAGGTTCATGGTCTGAGCTGGCATCTGCCACAATCCGTCGCAAGCCAGAGCTTGAGAAGCGGTGATCTCGGCTATTAAAATAAAGCTCAATCCCTTTTTCCTCACAGTATGCTCTTCCCGTAAAGTTCTTCTCGCGGTATTCATCACCGACAATCCGTACATCAATATTAAAGGAGCGTAAGATATCTTCGAGATCCTGTTCAGTAGCATAAGGGACAATTTGATCTACATATTTACATCCTTTAAGCTGTACATAACGCTCAACAACGGTCTGAACAGGCTTATTTTTTTCTGGACGGTCAAGTGTTGGATCTGTCTGCAATCCACAAATCAAATAGTCACATTGTCTTTTTGCATCTTCCAACATTTTGATATGCCCTGCATGCAGCAGATCGAATGCACTGAACGTAATACCGATACGCATCCCTTTTTCTGGAATATTCATCATAGTCACATTGATTTTAATGGAATAGAAAATTTATTGTATTCATCTATCAAAGATAAGATATATCTAATAACAAACGGAGGGATATTTGGTTCAATAATTATCGTTTATTTATAGTACCATTCCGATCTCATGATGCCGAATATACAAGTGCGCACAAGCGCGCGCATCAGAAAGTGCCTCATGGTGGTTGAGTTCAATACCAAGTACCTCGCAGCAGGCATTTAAACGAGCGGGCTTAAAACCTTTTCCTTGGTAAATTTTAAAGGTACATTCCCATTTTTCCTGCAAACCAAGGTGGTCGTAAGGTAAGTTGTAATAATTCATGGTTTTGCGAAGCACTCCGCGATCAAACAGCTCATTGTGAGCAACCATAACCCGATTATTGATCAGCGGATAAATCTGAGGAAATATATCTTTAAAGGTAGGCGATTGTGCTGTATCCCTAGGCCGAATGCCGTGAACGCGCGTGGTCTGCCACATATAGTGATTTTGAGGTGGCTGTATTAAAGAATAAAATTCATCCACAATAATTCCCTGCTCAACAACGACCAGCCCTACGGCACATGCTGAATTCTGATTCGCTGTAGCTGTTTCGAAATCTATTGCGGTAAAACTTAATCCAGATTGCATAGTCCCCTCTTCTAAAGTTGAGGTAAAATTACTACTTTTTTCATTCTACCCAAACTTCGTGCGCTAAATCAAACACCACGTTGCAGCAAGTTGCCTGCAACCTCTTTTTGCGGCATTTCAATAACTTTTGCTTCTGGTGTCAACTTAACCTGGGGCGCAAGAACTTTCTTCCTTCTTCTATGGGCTTTAAGCTGCTTTAACCGACGGTGTCGAATGGCATGGCGCTCCTCGCCTTTGATATAATAGGTATTGAAAATATGTTGCTTCCAGGTAAGATAAAAGGCACTTAAACCAGAAAGTATAGTAATAGAGAATGACCATTGGACGGAGGCACCAAACTGTACAATATAAATCACAGCAGCCCCAAGAGCCAATTGGACTAGGCCGTATCCAACAGAAACCTTTAAGCTACTATGTCCCACTTCATTGCTTAGCATGTGTAACAAAAACGTGCGGTGTGGCTCGAAAATATGGTAACCCTGATAAACGCGGCGCGCTACCGACCAACCTATTTCTATACCATAGACGGCTAGAAAAAGGATATAGGTAAAATCACCAGTTTTCATAATCAATTTGCCCAAGGCAAATAACAACATAAAAGATAATACTGCAGGGCCAACATCGCCAGCGAAGCACGCTGCCTTTTTGCGGAAATTGAAGAATCCAAAAACAACAACTCCCAATAACGTATAGATAAGGAAGTCCTGCTCGATAAAGTTGATCTTGGTATTTACGTATGTTAATAGCCCTCCCATCACCAAAGTGCAAAAAGCAGTCATACCGTTTATCCCATCCATAAAATTGTAGGCATTGATTACACCTATTGTAAAAACAAAAGCCAACACCAAATAATACCAAGGATAGTTAAAGACACCAAACTCATATACCATTAACAAAACAGATGTAAAATGCACTGCTAGACGCCAAGTGGGATGTACCCCTCGGATGTCGTCCACGAATGAAATATAGGTTAAGAGGCTAAGCCCTAAAAAAAAACAAGGATATTGAAAGCCGGAAGAAATAAAATATATAATCGATGCGGCATAAAAAATAATACCACCGCCGCGTATGGTAATCTTCGTGTGCGAAGAACGTTCGTTAGGTTTATCAATAATATTAAACTTATTAGCAATCCTCAGATACAATAGCTCTAGCAAAAAAAGGATTATCAGCGTAAAAATATAAGTCATAAAATATAATTAGTGAGTCACATAAAGATGTGCAAATATAATAATTTTAATCTTTATTCAACAAACGTAAATGGTATTATAAACGCTACACTTTTGTGTATTAATTACAAAAACTTTCAATAATACTGAATATACAATAGTTTATGATTCTAACATAACGGAAAAATAATTATCATATTTTCATTTAATTAATAGTCTTTTTAATAATATATTCTACCTGATTATCTACAAAATTCTGCCGTCCTAATAAATGTCTATTTTGTAGAATATTTATTTTCATCTCATCCAAGAGAGGCAAATTATTCATCATTGATAAAATAGCATTCGAAATTGCCTCTGATGAACTCTCTTCAAGAATCATACCATTAACACCATTTTTAACAAGATCATTACATCCCCTCGAATTATTCGTTATGACAGGAATTCCCATAGCCAAAGCTTCGATAATACAGACTGGCATACCTTCTTTCTCGCTAGGAAAAACAAATAGATCCGCTATACTCAAAAAATTTTCTACCGCACTTTCAAATCCAAGCCTTATTATGTTTTTACAGCTATTCATCTTGTCCATCTCCTTTTCAGACAATCCTGTACTATGCGCAGGATCAACTCCACCAATCAATAAAAGCTTGACATGATGATAGCCACCGACTTCTACGAGCTGTAGTATAGATTTTACAAGCTTTCCGAAACCTTTAAAAAAAACAAATCTTCCTGTAAATGCTATTACAAAATCGTTATCAGAAATATTTAATAATTTACGCAGTTGGCATTTAAACTCATTTGAAAATTTATTTGGGTCAAACCTTTCCAAATCACATCCTAAACCCGCTGTCGGCAATAGATTAACATCACGTTTGGGAAATTCCAACTTCAACATATCACGATCAGAACGATTTAGCACCCATACATCATCAATACGCCTAACACTACGCGTTTCGATAAATTTGTACATCCATCTTTTAAACATACCTTCCATTGCAGGATATCCAAGACCATGAAACATCCCTGCTGTGTAAAACTTGAGTCTGCCCGTAAAGGTCGTTGTGAAAATACCCGTTGTAAAGTGAATAAATACGAATGATGGAGCTATATTGTTCAAAATTCGTTTAATCTTATTTGATATAAGAATATGTTTGAAGATGTTGAATCCCCTTGGAAAATCTACAAAAAAGAAATTGATTCCTTCTTGTTTGTAGTTATATTTATCATTAATATCAATAACCTTGTTCGAAGAACAAATAACATTTACTGAAACAGATTTTCTAACTATGGCAATGGCTAACTCCCCTAAAAAATTGTTAAATCCACCATAATCTGTTATGATAAACACAACTTTCATCACATCATTATCACTTCTAAAATTATATTCCATCATTATCTATCCAAATTTTTGTACAACCGTATTAATTCGTCGGCTGTGCTTTGCAAATCGTAATTTTTGGCTTTATTAATACACCTTTCTTTAATCTTATTATAATAACTCCCGTCTTCTAATGCTAAGATTTTTTCAGAAAAATCTGCTGCAGACCCTTTTCTAAACAATATTCCGCCACCATTTACAACATCAGAAAGTCCCGGCACATTAGAAGCAACAACTGGCAAACCCGCAGCCATTGCCTCTACAGCTGCTAATCCAAAACCCTCCCAATGGGAACTTAAAACACCAATATTACAAGTCTTTAAAAGTCTACTCACATCATCCCGAGCTCCAAGAAAAACAACCCTATCAATCAAATTCAATTCCCTCACTTCCGACTCTCTCTGGCTTCTCAAATAACCGTCCCCGATAAGCATCAATTTATATCTACCATCTAATTTGTGTAAACTCTTAAAAACCAAACTATGATCCTTTTCTCTTCTAAATGCAGCTACCATAACGAGAATAATATCATTTTCATTAAGTCCAAATTGAGCTCTATCATACGCTTCTGCCTCGGAAAACTTAGATAGCTCTATACCATTATAAACAACACATAACTTCTCTTTACTAACTCCAAGATGTATTAGCACATCCTTAACTTCGGGAGTAATACACACAACTTTTTCGTAATTTAAGTAGATAAGTCGGTCAATAATTCTAAAAAACCAAGATTTCAATCGTCGATTACTTGTGCTATGTTCGGTGAATATTAATTTAACCTTTGACCTACTTAATAATTTAGCGAGTGCTACATAGTACATTGACGGAAAAAGATGAACATGTACCAGGTCATAGTTTTTTAAAATTGGATATAGTTTGAAAACAATTGAAAGATCGTACAATCCCTTATTCGATAATGTAATAATCTTAATATTATATTTTTTAAGCGTATCCAATAAAAGGCTCTCACTACCATCCAACAATAAGACCTCCACTTCTATTTGCTTTTTCAATAGAGGCAACAACGCGACAAGTAAACTTTCGGCCCCGCCCACCACTAAACCGTTTATAATATGCAATACTTTCATACTAACTATTCTAACTTCCTTATAGTTTTGTAAAAATTGACCTTTAATTATTCAAATATTAAATCATAAATTTATACACGATTCAATCGAAATATGATTTCCACTTTTCTTAAATCCACAATAGTTAAGGAATTAAAAGATAATTATATCGCACGCTTGAAAAAAATCTTAAGCAACAGAAATGCTTTATGATCACCAATCCGGAAGTTATACCTAATAATAGTAAAAATCTTACGCATAAAATTCATATCAGGAAATCTTAAATAAGCTTTAAAAATAATATCTTGGTTTGGCGTCAATTTTTGTCTATATTTTATATAAAAAGATTTGTTCGCTTCATAATGATGACGGTCAATTATGGGTACATCCTTTTTTATAAAACTACGAATACGATCTAATGTCGTAATCGGTACATTTCCTGTAACGTTATTTGCATGTTGTCGGTATAACATTAATGAATGGTCACTATAGATAACTTTACCGAAAGAAACCGCTGCCATCGTAATAAAATGATCATGCATAAAAATATCATCAGGAAAATCAATAACTTCATCTAAAAGAGCTCGATTAAACATTAGTGAACACCCCTGTATGCCCCCATTAAGAAACAAACTATTTTCTAAAGAATCTCGTTCATAAAGTGTAATTTTATTTTTTGTAATGTTTATACCGTTGTAGGCATAAGCATTGCAGTATGCAGCTGCTGGTCCACTTTCATTCTTAATTAAATCAAATAGTACCTGAAGTTTGGATTCAAACCAAATATCGTCCTGATCGCAAAAAATAATATACTCTGAAGTTACATAGGATAACAAATGCAAAAAGTTTTTCGCCGCAGATTCACAGACAACACCATCTTCAATGATACTTATTCTAGAGTCAAGTGACTGATATTTTCTTAATATTGCTATGGTGTTGTCCGATGAACCATCATCATGGACCACGAGACGCCAGTCCTTAAAATTTTGGCTAATAATTGAGAGTAGTTGATTCTCTAAAAATTTTTCGCCATTATAAGTTGCAAGTAATATATCAATCATATTAACGTAAATTCATAAGGTCTAATCAATTCAACATCTATCATTCTTATACCATAAAATAGTAGAAATGATGCGATCAAAAAGTAATAAATAAGAAACAGGTATCTTTCTTTTACCCTTTCAGCCATCAGACTTATAGAGATGGAAATTAAGATACTCGAGAACTGAAATAGAATGAAAGAAAATCGCTGAAAAACCGAAATATTTATAAAAAGAAAATTTATAGCAATCGCCATAGAAACTAATTTAAAATAAAAATTTCCTGTTTGAATAAGCAAAGAGTCATTATTCAAATAATCCGCTTTATAATTTATTAAAAAGTAATAAAATAAGCATATACAATACCCTACTAAAGAAATCGAAGCACTTCCCAAACTCTCATCTTTTAAGTAAATGTTCATATGGTCGGTTCCATTACCGAAAATGGAAAAAAGTAATTGTAAAGTTAGTATTTTTCCAATGAAAATACAGGGTATCGGCACAATAACGTACCACATATGACGCTTAAAAAGGTAAGTTATGAGAATTGCAACGGGAAGAATCACAGCAGCATTATGAAAACTCACTGCGAGGATAAATGTTAAAATTGAATATACATATTTCCTATTGAAATAATAATACAAGCTCCACATACATATAGCAGCGCTCAAACCATACCGGATCTGAGTAAAATCCCTATATAGATAAAAAAAACTAATGTAAAATAACAAGCTTAAAAATATATAATCTGATTTTTTCCAGAAAAATATATAGTTAAATAAAGCCGTAGCCGCTGCCATAACAATGAAAAGCACTCTATAGTTTCCTCCTAAAACAGCCACTATCTTATTTAAAAAGACATATCCTTTCTCAACATACCCATATCCGCCCGCAAGAATCTGACTGACAGACGATTCAGAATATGAACCAAACATTTCTTGGTAGAGTGCACTATCATTGTCTACGTTAACAGCTCGAAATCCAACTATCAAAGTAATACATGTACAAAAGGAAAAATAAATCAAAAACTTAGTCGTTTTTGATTCCGCGAAATCAAAAATACAAAGTAGATAACTTATTGCAAAAATAATGTAATATACCGCCATATTTGCAATTGACTAATTAAATTTTAGCTTACTTAAAAGAGAGTACCAATAGAACTGCGGCCTATGCAAAAGTACGTTATGTTTCAATTCACGAACATCATTTTTTTTCAATTTGATAATCATATGTTTCCAAGATGACATGGGTAAAAACCAAGCTACATCTTTATCTTTTAATACTCGTTGAGTTTCTTCTAATCTTGTTGATAGAATTGGGAGACCCGCTGCTAAATAAAATGAAACTTTTGTAGGGTAGCATATATTGTAATAAAACCTACTTTCGTCATATGGAATTACGCCAACATCACAAAGTGAAGAAATTTGTAATGCCTCCATATCACTAAAAGCACCTAAATATCGGACATGTTCCATGCCTAAAGATTGCACAGTATCATTTATCCACTCCCCACCTGGCCCCAACAAAAACAACTCATTTGGGGACTTTTCAAAAGCACGGATCAAATCTTCAATTTGGCGTCCCTTGTTTAAAGTTCCAACATAGACATACTTCAATTTAGTTGAGTTCCTGCCCAGCAATGCTGTATACACGGATGGATCGAAGTCCATCACTTGATTCGCTCCATTTAGTACAACTTGACCTTGATGTGGCTTTAAATGGTATTTTTCTATTGCATAGTTTCGCATACCATAGGAAGCAAAATCGAATCCAACATTTTCAAGCTTGAAAAGCTTTTCTTGTAACGAGCGATAGTAGGAAAAGTTAGGCAATTCCAAGTCGCGACTTTGTTCGAATGGTAAGTCGTTAACTTCAATATGCAAAGTGTGTCTTTTCGATAATTGACCTATAAATTTAAATATAATACCCACCATACCCAACCGAAACAAGATAGTAGGGAACAGTACAAAAATTGCGGCAATATGCATATAAATCTGATCATTGCGTCTAAAGGCAAAATAAAAGACAAACTTTATTGTGCAAACAATCCTATAAAGAAAATTATCCGAAGCAATATTCATTATTCTTACATTGGGAAGAAGTCTAAAATGTTTATAGAAAGCGTCATTACGAACAGCTCCACCCTCCGAAACAACGCCTCTAAAATGTTTAATGTAAAATTTCATTATATCTTTCGCTCTTTAATAACATATTTAAATAGAATGCTCACGACTTTTAAAAACTGCTCGTTTCACCCTTTTGGCAGCCCAAAATAGTTTTGGAAATGCTGCCAAAATCATGCTGGAGCATTTCAGTTGGGGCGAAATATTTGGCTGCTTTAGTATGCTCGTTAAATTTTTCCTTAAAAGACGCTCGGTTTCACTATTGTTGTAACTTATTGCCAATAGTATAATATTCAACAATCTTGCTTGGATATTTTTTTGAATGAGGTGGTTATATCCATGCTGTCTAAAAAATGCTTCACGGTTATTAAAAATATTTAGTGTGTCATGGATCCGCTTTGGCGAAATTTCATTCGTAATACTTGAATGCCGCTGTCGGTAATAATAAAGGGGCAATTGACAATATGCTACTTTCTTTACCTTAGCATACAATTCATGAATAATATATTCGTCTTCGTGTAATACTCCCGAAGTATATCGTAAATCCTCCCAAACTCTACTACTATACAATTTATTACAAGCAATTACATTTTTAGGAACCCAATGTTTGTTGTACAAGTTATTTAACATATACTCGCCTGAATAGGTTTCAAAATCGACCTTATTATCACGCAGCGTTGTTGGCAAAATGCTTGAAAATTTAGTATAATCGCACATCGAAATCTCTGCTTCTGAAGCTATTAAAATCCCTAATAAGGTATCAATAAACTGTTTGTGGATTACGTCGTCTGAATCGATAAATGAGATATATTCTCCTTCTGCGATATCTAATCCAATATTTCGAGTATCTGAAAGCCCACCATTTTCCTTATGCACAACCTTAATACGGAAATCCGTCTTGGCGTATTCATCACAAATGTCGCCAGAATTATCGTAAGAGCCGTCATTTATCAAAAGAATTTCTAAATTTTCATAAGTTTGACAAACCAAAGAATCGATGCACGCTGGTAAAAATTCAGCAACATTATAAACAGGAATGATGATGGAAACTAAGGGCTTCATGTCAAAAAGTTTAATTAAATGAATAGAAATTATGGATTATTTCAAAATTTCTTTAAATCTATTGTATATATAAAATGGGTTGAGAAGGTCGATATATAAAAAGAGAAAAACGTTGAAACGATTTTTTACATTTAGTTTAAATTTATCAAAAAACAATTTTTTATAATATATCCAATTCTCATACGCCCTTTGACTGAAACTCATAAAAGGAAGCCGCTCTTTTTTATCAAAACTTCTCTGCTTTTTATAAAAGCGAGAGAAAATAAATTTAACATCTTCATTATATGCAGAATTATTTCTTATTCTATAACGTACGGTAACCGAGTCCATAAGATGAATTTTGATTCCATTTTTTAATACATTCAACACAAAAGGATAGTCTTCCATATAGGGATAAGAAACATCGTAAGAAATTAGTTCATATACTGACCGATTCACAAAGAATGTTGGTGAATTCCCAAAGAAACCCTTCAAAACCTCATTATACTGTTCTTTAGCACTATATTTACCGCTAAAAATACGAGAATTATAAACATTCACATTTTCCTCGCTTAAATAATCCCAATCAAGAAAAGAAATCATATTTGAAACAAGAAATAGTATTCCTTGATTCCTATTTGATTGAATAAAGTCCAAATTTAATTCAATACAATCCTTTAAAAGGATATCATCACCAGCAATTAGTTTTATCCATTCGCCTTCACAAGCAACTATACCCTTATTACAATTCGCCGGAATGCCATAATTTTCATGGGAAGGGAGTAATTTTACAGCGCTAAACCTCTCTCCATATTTGCTAATCCATTTTTCGCAGCAATAAAGCGTTTCGTCTGTTGAGCAATCGTCAGCAATTATTAATTCTATATTTTGGTACGTTTGACAATGGATACTGTCTAAAGTTTCACAAATATATCTGGATGAGTTATAGGTAATAACAACTATGGAAACTAAAGTTTTATCCATTTCGCTTAGATATTTTAGATTTTATTAATCCGATAATATTGATTCTCTTATCAAGTTCACCAATGGCATAATAAAATAATGATGGTAATAATATTAAGAGTAAACCCAGCTTTAACGGAAAATAATCAATATAGTTTACTGAAAAAACAGAGATAATGAAAAACAAAAAAATAAATAAAATACTTAAGACTTCTCTACGAATCTTAAAGCTATACCTTTTTCTTACGACAAAAAACAGAAAAATGGCATATATACAGTAATTTAAGATAAAAGAAAAGCCCAATCCCATTAATCCATAATAATTGTAAAACAGAATGTTTAATGACAACTGTAAAGTATTTGCAAAAACTCCCTCCAACCAGAAAAATAATTTCTTATCCCCCTTTGCGAAGGAAATATAACCCAAAGGGTACGAAACAGCTTTGACAAAAACACCCAAAGCCATTAAATTTAATAATGGAACCACTACTAGAAACTCTTTTGTTAACAGTAGGTGAACTACTAGAGAAGAGAATACTATAAACAAAACTACGATAGGAGCAATCAATAAAAGGGCTATTTCTAGCTGCTCATTTACCAAACGATTAACATCTATAATTGAATCTGATTTGGCCGCCAACTTAGGAAAATAATCGATTGCCATCGAGGTAAATACGATACCTGTGTATTGATTGGTTAAAGAGTTGGCAGACTGAAAGTATCCAACATCAACAAATCCTCCTTGCCTACTGATATATGCATTTAACAGATATGTCGCAATGGTACCCAGTAAGGTGGATATCATTAAAACAATACCTAAAGCCATCATGTCTCTTGAACTGCTTTTAAAAGAATTCCATTCAAATTTAACTTCTGAACTAAAAGAACTTTTAAAACTTAAAAGCCTGTTAGCTAAATAATTGCATACTGCCATAACTATCATAGCGGGAACAATCCCACCCATGCCCCAAAAATAATAAAATGGCACACCGAGTATCACTCCTATTAGAGATCCAATGATTGAAGATAGTGCGACTTTTTTGAGTTCACGTTTTCCTTGTAAAATTGATAATTCACCGCCCGATAAGGTGGTAAAAAAAATAAAAAGACCAAGAAAGCGAAATGAGGAAGTATAGTCATAGTTTCCGAAAGTATACAAACTTAGCTGTGGGGAAAATAAAAGAGACAAGCTCGATCCTAATGCACCCAATAGCACCAAAAGAAATCTATAGTTTAATACTAGCCGCCTCAACAAGGATTGGTCTTCCTTTGCTTGTGCAATACTTTTAACAGCACTTAAATTCACACCAAATGAACTAAACTGCTGTAACATTGCAACTGTACTGTTCAACAATGATGAGATTCCCATCCCAGCCGGACCTAAGAAAACTGCGACCAACTTGGCTCTCAGGAGACCAATGACTATGGTAAAAAGTTGTGATCCGCCAAAGATGACAGACCCCTTAAGCATAGATCTATAGCTACTTTTCATTATCTATATTCCCGCAAGTTTTTTATATAAACCTTCCACTCTCTTAACATAATTAGTATGATTTATGATATCATAAAAAATACTAAATCTTCTCCACAACTTTACGTAAGACCCAATTACCTTACAAAAAAATCGAATAATAAAGCATTTAAAATACTTAAAATACAGAGCTCAAATTATATGAATTCAACAAACTAATTATTTTACTTACTTCTGAATCCTCTAATATTGAACTAATTGGCAGGCTGAGAACTTCACCGTGAATAAGCTCGCTTAAAGGAAAATCATAATTATTCCAATCCTTATAAGCATTCTGCTTATGTGGAGGTATTGGATAGTGTATCAATGTTTGGACCTCATTTTCAAGCAAAAATTTCTGAAGCAGATCTCGTGATTGGCAACGAATTACAAAAAGATGCCATACATGTTCTTTACAATCTTCCGGAACATTAGGAAGTATTATTCTGTCATTGCTTATTTCTTTGACATATCGTTTAGCGATCGCTCTTCTTACATTATTATCTCCATCCAAATACTTTAACTTTACATCAAGTACAGCAGCCTGAATTTCATCCAATCTGGAATTTAACCCCTTATAAATATTGACATATTTTTGATTAGAACCATAATTAGCGAGAGTTCTAATCGTATTTGCTAAGAGATTATCTCTGCAGGTTACCGCACCGCCGTCCCCTAATGCTCCCAGATTTTTCCCAGGATAAAAACTAAAACCTGCTGCATCCCCAAGATTCCCCGTTTTCCTGCCTTTCCATTCCGCCCCAATAGCTTGGGCATTGTCCTCAACAATCTTCAATTGGAATTTATCAGCTAAATCGATCAAATCTTCTGAAAATACAGCTCGCCCATATAAATGCACAATAAGTATAGCTTTTGTTTTAGGCGTAATTAGCTTTTCAATATGATCAATATCAATATTATATGTCTCTATATTTGGTTCACACAATACCGGGATCAAATCGTTATCTGAAATAGCTAAGATCGAGGCGATATAAGTATTTGAAGGAACAATTACCTCATCGCCGGGCTTCATTATACCCAATTCTATATATGCTCTAAAAATTAATCGCAGGGCATCTAAACCATTCGCCACTCCTACAGCGTGCGGGGCACCAATGTAATTAGATAAATTCTCTTCGAAAGTCTTTACTTCTTCTCCTAATAAATACCATCCGTTACGGAAAACTCGCAATATTGCTTCTTCAATTTCAGCTTTATATTGCATGTTTACAGTTTGCAAATCAAGAAACTTAATCATTACCTAATTCTTTAATTTTATGTAAAACACCTTGTTTATCTTTGAAATCCATATTTAAAAGTATTCCATCTTTTGTTATGTAACCTTTGTGTCTAGCAGGATTACCAAAATAGAAATGATATGGAGCAATTGATCTCGTGACCACACTTCCTGCACCAACAAAAGCATATTCGCCTATAGTATTTCCAGCTATAATTGTCGAATTCGCTCCGATAGAAGCACCCTTACAAATTTTTGTATCCTGAAAAACTGTATCATACTGTTTTGAGCGTGGGACAAGATCATTGGTGAAAGTAACATTGGGTCCGATAAACACATTGTCCTCAATAGAAACGCCATCCCAAATTTGAACACCTGATTTTATGGTTACATTATCCCCAATTTTGACCTTATTTTCTATAAACACATTGAAATTAATATTACAATTTTTTCCGATTCTTGCACCGGCAAGTATAATAGTGTATTGCCAAACCATTGTGCCCTCACCGATATGATTAGTCTGAACTTCAGCTGATGGATGAATCATTATTTACATATTTTAAGTAATCTTCATAATTTCTCATATAATCACTCTCAGAATACTGATGAGAAGCTAAAACCAAGCAGATACTACCCCCAGAAAAATCCTTAATTTCCCTCCATATTCCAGGCTTAATATGTAATGCTTTTTGAGGACTATTTAAGAAAACTTCTCGGATATTATTCCCGTCATTTAATATAAATGTGAATGAGCCACACGCTGCTATGATATATTGCTCGAGTTCATAATGTGCATGCCCCCCCCGCTCCGATCCATAAGGAACATCATATAGGTAGTATATTCTTTTGATATCAAAAGGAATATTTTGGTTATTCTCTAACACCGAAATATTTCCATTTTCGCGATGTACAACTGGTAAATCTACTATCGAACAATCGAAAACACTATGCATAATTTTATTTTAATTTTATTTTCAAAAATTCTTCAAAATCTCTGATATAATCAGTGTCATCAAATTGCCGATCAGACACAATTAATGCCAACGAATTCGTAGAAAAATTATCGATCTTCCTCCACATCATACGCGGTATATATAATCCGTAATAAGATCTATTCATAGCATACCTACACTCTTTATTTCCATCATGAATACATATATCAAAACTTCCGGATAGTGCTACAATAAACTCCTGCTGTTCTTTAAAAGCATGGCTTCCTCGTGTTTCTCCACCTGGAACATCATATATCCAATATGTTCTTTTTATTTCAAAAGGAATTTGATCGCAATTTTCAAAAAAAGAGAGATTTCCCCTTTTATCTAGTACTTGGGGTAAATCAATTATTCTAATTGAATTCATATTTTCTATCTTAAAACCTGTAAAAGAAACTTTCTGAAAGATAACAATGCTAATGTGATGAAGGAAAAAAGTATAAAGCCTATTACAAAGCCCTTAACTTTTCCAATTTTTAAAACCGGCAAAGGATATATAGGTTCATCAATTTTTTCAATCAATGGAGATTCTTTCATTAGATTCATCTTTGACAGTTCAAGATTTTGAACCAATTGTCCTAAAATCGCCTTATTCGTTTCAGCGGAGAACTGCGAACGCTGAATTGGGATCGTTCGTTGTGCCTGTCGTGTTGGATTCAAATTAGGGGTTACATCAATAGCAATTGCTCCTGAACTTATACTTCCATTCAACACCGCTCTGACGGAATCTGTCTTATGTTGTAGGATAGCAATATTATCCAAAGACTTTTTTGTTTTGGTTTTGATATAAAATTCATTGACCGCATTGACAAGAACTTCATTAAACGACTTGGAAAAATCCTCATTTTTTGATTTCACCTCAACTTTTATGATGGTTGATTTCTTGTCCGCTTTGTCCACCGTTAAATTATTATTAGAAATATTTTGGGTAAAGATGCGTAACAAGCTATCACGCTGCCTCAATAGAGAACGGTTAAAAACAGCTGGAGCAATTTTAAAATCAATTTTTGCTATACTATTATTCTTTCCCTCTACAGACTCTAATTTATTAAACCGAATATATTGATCTATTAATAATTCTGTTGTATCCAATGGATTTGGACTGAGCAGAGCTTTTTCCAACATTGCACGAGACTTATATAACGCAAATAGGTTATCACCTTGGAATAAATTATTGCTTCCCCCCGATATGTCGACGCCTGCTAATGCAGCTAAACCAGCGATTTGACCAATATTGCCCCCCTGATCTCCATTTTCTAAAACAAAAGTTGTAGTAGCCGTATAAATTGGATCTTTCGAATAAGAATAAAGAAAACCTAACGCTCCGCCCATAGCACCCGCAATCACTATTACGTACCATTTAGAAACAAGATAGCGAAATATCGCTCTAAGTTTTAAAAGTATTTCCTTTAAACTAATCTTCTCAGGATTATTTATCTCGTTCATACTATTTGAATAAACTAATAATAATAGCCAAAGTGGAAGCGATACCTGTACCAATACCAATCCACGCTTGTGAGCTTAACCTTTCTCTTGGCGCACGCTTAGGCACCACAATTTCAGCGCCTGGTTTAACTTCTGGATATCCTCCGGCTTTCCCTTTTACGGCGCCATTCGCATATTGTACAAAAACACGTTTCTTTAACGCATTATCAGTAAACCCTCCAGCTTGGTTCACATAGTACTTTAAATTCTTGCCTTTCACATAGACCACATTGTTTGGATTCAACACCTCACCCACAACCTTAACTGTCTCCAATTCCTTTGGAACATTGATTATATCGCCATCCAAAACCAAAAGGTCACCTTTCTCGTAAGGCTTTTCTAAGATTTTATTCAATTCAATACCCACAAGGTCACTCGGCTCGATATCAGATTCTGAAGTGCCTTGTTGTGATACTTTTGCCAAAGCCGCACTTTTTGCTTTCGTACCATCATAGTTTCGTTCAGTATCTTGATCTAAGCTTGTATCTTTCTGATTGCCTTCTTCATCCAGCCTGTCTTTCTCAAGCTCCCTTTTCAATCGCTCTTGTTCCTTTTTCTCTGCTGCCTGTAATTTAGACATACCTGTGCGTTTTAATGATGCACCCTCTGTATAGGCATAGGGAGTTAAACCACCAGCACGTTGTATAATATCGGAAATGCGTTCGTCTTCCCGTGAGATGGTATAGAAACCAGGATAAAGCACCTCGCCCTCAATTTTCACCTGACGCTGCGTACGGAAACCGGCATCACCTAAAATAGAAATCACATCATAAGGCTGTAATGTCATATTAGGATCGGTCAATACACCCTCTTTAATATCCACCAAAATGGTCTTCGATGAGCGGTGATCGGTTACGTCCAAATTTTTGATGCGTCGGGCGATTTCTACCCTGGCATTCTTAGCACCCTCCGTCAATCCGCCTGCTTTCTGAATAAGATCGCCCAGTGTCGCATTGCTGGCAAATGGGAAATCACCGGGAAAACGCACTTCTCCCTGCACAGTAAATTTATATTCGTCCCTTAAATCGAAGATGGACGAAATCTCAATCTTATCTTCTCTTTTTAATGGAATATCTGCTGCAGTTCCGGCAAGGACATCGCGTACATTAAAATTGATTAATTCGGAGGTATTATCTGCCTTAAGACGATTAATAATACCGCGTTCCAAGAAAGCATCTTCACGCACGCCATCGGCCATCTCCAGCACTTGTCTTAACGTCATGCCTGGCTCTAAACCAAATATACCGGGACGAAACACTGCTCCTAAAACACTGATACGATTGGCAAAACGATCCAAAATAGGTTCTACGATATATTGATCGCCACTTTTGGGGGTGTAGTTTGCAAACTGGTCGGCGTAGATATCTTGTACACTGCGCTCGCGGCCTGTGGTCTGCAAAACTTTAACCTTGGCGCTATAGGCATTTTCGGTAAAATCGCCGGCATAACGCAAGATATCGGAAAGGGATTCTCCGGGTACAGTCTCAAAAATGGCAGGACGTTTGACTTCGCCCTCAAATTGCACTCTGGCACCGTAAACGGGAATATGAATAATATCTTGATCTTGTAAACGGATATTTCCTTGTTGAATGCCATTGGCTAAAAAATCGTATACATCAATCGTACTGATCACGCGGTTGCCGCGGATCACCTGGATCTTACGGTAAGTACCATTTTTATTGGGACCGCCTGCGGCGTAAAGTGCATTAAACACAGTCGCCAACGATGGTAAACTGTAGGTGCCCGGTTTGGTGGCAGCCCCCGTTAAAGTAACACGGATAGTACGGATGTTACCAATATTAACGCTCACCTGCGTTCTTCCTGAGCGTATTGCTGGATAGGTACCGCTCAAACGTTGTTCTATTTTACTTTTGGCTGCAGCAATGGATAAACCAGCCACATTGATCTGGCCGACATATTCAACTTTAATCGTTCCATCTGGGCTTACAGGAAGTTGATAAGAGGCTTCGTTATCGCCTGTGATATCTAATAGGATTTCATCGTCTGGACCAATAATATAGGAGCTAGGTGTAGCCATACGCAGATTGGGCTCGAAGGTAATGGCGTTATTCTTAAAGAGGTCTGAGCCAAAAATCTTGAGCTTACCCTCTTCATTATCCGTCGAATCCCTTCTATTCGTCTGCTTATTTTGCAAAGAATCTGCATTGGAGTAACCATCCACCTGGCGGCCATTGCTGCGCGTATTGCGCGACTGGTTGGAAGATCCTTGTGACGGATTTGGCTGCTGCTTTTTACGTTTGATATTCGCCAGACGTTCTTTTAATTTTTGGACTTCGACAGCTGAAACGCCTTGTGCACGTGCAAAGCCATCTAACTGGCTTTCGTCATACCCCATTAAAGCGGCCTGTTTAATGTACTGTTCAATCTGTGCGTCACTTAGATTGTCTACTTTTATATTCGCAGGATTGGTCTGTGCGTGTACTGTACTCACAAATCCTGCTATGCATAACCATAATATTATTCTTTTCATCGACACTGCGGTATTTGCCGCAAAATTAGTAAAACTATTTAATTAAATGATTGAAATATTTCCTGAATCGGCTTTTCTAGGGCAATTCATTTGTTATTCAACGTGACTTCGAAAAAGTCTATTGTAACAATACGTAAAATCTGTTCCGATTGCTACACAATAGTGTAGCGGGGAATCATTTGATTATTTTTTTTATTTGGCGAAATAGCTAATCCATTAATAAGGCCTATATTTGCGCATGCGCCAAATTATTTACACAAAAGCTATCCTATTTACGTTAGGATGTAGCCTATTGTCTTCTTGCCTAAAAAAAGATCTTTACCCGGGCAGTAAAAACGGAGATGGAAAAGAGGTATCACCGCCAGATAATGGCGGAAATACAACCCGGTATACCTATCCTTTTGCTGAGGAAAAGACCGGACAAGAAGCGGAGATCATGATCGAACTTCAACCTGGACAAGGGATAACAGAAACGCCAATTGTAAACATTCCGCCACTAAAATATAACAAGAGCTTATTATTTATGCTCACACAGGACGACTGTAAGCAATCGGCATTCAGCATGACCTGGGCAGCCATTAATGGTAAACCGATTGATCGATCGGACATTAAACGGAAATATTATTTTGACATTGAGCACCTGGAGGCTGATGATATTCCACCCAACAGTTACCTGCTCGGCAAAACACTGGGCAGTACGGATGGTTTTGGCAATGAGGTCAGGTTCCATTTTACCACCACGCTGGCCCCGGAATGGGAGTTTATGAACGACCCAACTGTCGTAAAGAAAGGCTTTACGGAAAACTTCTTTCGCTTCTACATGAAATCTGGTCTTCGATGGAACAATGTGATCGAAATGCTTAACGATGGCAATGCGATTGCGTTCCACGACCTCAATACCGCCGCTGTCAACAATGTCGACTCGCTGATCAAGCATTTTGACCTGGCACAACAAATCACAAAAAAAAGATTGAATGGGCGAAACATCAAGTTTTTGGCCGAGCCCAATGGAAATAAATCATACCTGCAGGCTGCGCTTGGTTTTCCGACGATCCAAACCATGACTGCACAGACCGGTGCCGATAAGCTCATCCCGTATCAGGTCAACTCACCCTTGCAGCATAAGACCTTGGCCCGGGTATTTGTCAATCGCGCCGCCGAGGTAGAAAAACTGGTCAACGATGCTGCAGCAAAAGATGTCGCTCTCCGCGAGGCAGTCCACATTGGTGTGCACGAAACGGATCATGACTGGGCCCAGCTCCTGCTCTGGCTCAACGATACCTATGGAAAAGACGGCAAGGACATCTTGTGGTTTCCTTCGCAAGAGGAATATTACGAATACAATTACAACCGACAAAACAGCCGAATCAGCAGCCGTATCGATGGGAATAAATTGATCGTGAAAGTCAAATTTCCCAATCAATCTGACTTCTACTACCCGGCACTCACCCTTAATATCAATGGATTGAATACGAACAGCATAAAATCAATCTCGTCGAATGAAACCATAACAGGCCTTACCTATGGCAATTTTGACAAGGGCATCAGCGTTAATATAGACTGCCGCAGATTTATACAGCAACATGCGACACACTATGTCGATCGCTATCTCGCCAAAAAATCTGCCGCAAACCTGTTAGATGCAAAGTATCATGTCAATGCGCTAAAAGATTCGGAAGGGAAGAAAAACCTGCTTCGCGCGCTCGGAGCTGAGTAAAGAGAGGTGCCAGCTGCGGCGCACTGAAAATTTATGATTATATTGTATTAAACGGATATAGCATTGGGATTAAAATACATGGATAGGATTAATTTTAAACGTTTATCGACTACACTCTTCCTAGCGATTGGCGCACTCGCCCTATTATTCTGGTCCTGTGCGGGTACCATCAAGGAAAAGAAGGAAGCAGGCGCCCAAAATGTAACATCGATCAGTGCGGCAGATAGCGCCTTGTTTCATTTTTGGGATCAATTTGACATGCAGGATACGGCGCTGGTCAAGAATCCGGAAAAAGGGGAACAGCAACTGGCCGATTTTCTGGGGCTTTTGACAAAGACACCTGACTCGGCCACGCGGGATAAGGCGGTGGCGATGATGCTTGACAAAGCCAAAGTCAACCGTACGAGTTTTGACTATTTCATCAAACAATACGAACACTACCTATATGATGGCAATTCGCCCATGCGAAACGATAGGGCCTATGAATCGGTATTGCGCTACTTGATCAGCACAGATAGGCTCACTGATCTGGAAAAAGAGGCTTACCGCCCAATCTATACACTCGTACGCCAAAATAACGTTGGGCATACAGCAACTGACTTCAGCTTTGAACTGCCCAACGGCCAAAAGCAAAAGTTGTCGGAGACGGATGCAAAATTTATGCTGTTAATGTTCTACGATCCGGACTGTTCGCATTGTAAAGAAACAATCCACCAGCTTCGGGACAATCCGCAGCTCGTCCAGCTGTTTACACAGCTGCAGATACAGGTGTTGGCCATAGACCCGTGGGGTGACCACAACAAATGGAAACAGTACCAATCGGAGTTGTCGTATCAATGGATCAATGGATTGGATACTGATCGCCAGATTTTGTCGGCCAACCTATATGACCTCAAAGCATCGCCAACGATCTATCTTTTGGATGAAAACAAAAAAGTCCTATTGAAAGATACGTATTTGGAACCCGTAATTCAGTATTTTGTCAATGCCAAATAGTAATGGAAGACCAGACCGGAAAAAGTAAATCAAAAATTGTCTCCAACGCAGATTATTTCGCTGAAGTGCAGCGGATGCTGCAGGAAGGCAAAGAAGTACGCATCCGCATTAAGGGGCAAAGTATGCGTCCATTTATAGATGACGGAGATACGGTCATGCTACGGGCCTACCGGGGGCAACCGCTCCCACTGGGCAGTAATATACTCGCCAAAGACAAAGGAAAATTTGTCTTTCACCGCTTGGTAGCAAAGAGAAAGGGCGAATATCTATTGGCCGGCGATGGAAATCTTGCCCTCCACGAATACATAGCGGAATCCGACATCATCGCAGTTGCCTATATGCATTATCCAAAAGATAGTGAGGCGGCAATAGCAATACACCGGCCCTGGCCAAGACTGCGGGGCTTGGCCTGGTATCACACCCGCTTGCTACGCCGAATTGTTGCCAAACTGAAAAGGATGATATAAAAAGCATTAACTTTAGCTTAAAAAAAATAAAAAAAGCATCGAAATTCGCCTATATTTGAATGAATATGCTTACTTTAAGCAGTAGAATTAATTAACAGCATCCAGGTATAAAGTATGCACAAGCCTTAAATTGCCTGGATCTGCTATGCGAATACAAAATAAATAGTTATGAAATTAAGATCAGATTTAATTTTAAGAACCATAGGTTCAGATCATTTGATAGTTGACCCCAGCCAGGACATGGTAGACCTGTCAACCGTATATACACTCAACAGTTCGGCGGCCTGGCTTTGGGAAGAACTCAAAGGAAAAGATTTTGATACGGACACCATCGTAGACTTACTCCTTGAAAATTATGAGGTCAGTAAAGATCAGGCTGCATCTGATGCAGCAGTGTTACTCCAGGATTTTCAAAAACAGGGATTGCTCGAAGAATAGCAAATGATCAGCAGCAGCCTGAAACAGCACCTGCACTGGGCATGGTCCATCAGCAAAGGGTATCGAAGCCGCTTGTCGCTTTATTTTATATTGGAGCTGATCTGCATCATCCTCTCCTTGCTCTTTGTGTACTTATCCAAAAAAGCGGTCGATACGGCAACAGCGCCGGGTCAGCTTCCGCTAAAATGGCTGCTGATCGGCATCATAGGCACTATTGCCCTTAACGTTGTCATCAAAGGTTATTCCGGGCGACTGATGGAGCGAATCAAACTGATGCTGACGCTCGAACTGCAGCGCCACATGCTCGACGCACAAATGCTGTCCGTCTGGAAGCTGATCAAAAACTGGCATACGGGCGATATACAGATCCGTATTCAGACGGACTGCGAGGAAGTGGCCAATACCATCGCCAATACCCTACTGTCTTTTGTATTAACTGCAATCCAGTTACTGGCCTCGGTCGGATTTCTATGGTATATGGATCCGATGCTGGCCCTGATGATCCTCGCCATATCACCGCTCTTTGTCTTTTCGAAGCTTTATTTCCGCAAAATGCGCAAGCTCAGCCAGGAAGTCAAAGCGGAGGAAAGTAACTTCGCGAACGTGCTGCAGGAAAATCTACGCTTTCGGCTGCTCATCCGGGCGATGAGCGCTTTTCCGAAAAGAAGGGCAAAATTAACCGAGAGCCAACAGCAACTTTTCGCGCTAAAAATGCGCCAGATCAACTTCTCCACGTACACACAGGGTGCCATGAAGGTGGCCATGAACGCCGGGTACCTCGTGGCTTTTTGTTGGGGAATCTACCGCTTGCAATCGGGACTGATTTCTTTTGGTACCATGACGGCCTTCTTGCAGCTGGTGGCCCGCATACAGTCGCCCATACTAGCTTTGATCGCTTATATCCCGGGCTTCGTCCGGTTCCGCGTCTCCGCAGATCGCCTACTGGAACTGCAGGCAGGTGAAATGGAACCGCAAGTGCCACAGCAACGTCTGCAGCATACGCAGGAGCTCCGCATCAACAATCTGTCGTTCCGCTATGAAGATAAATGGGTGCTGCAAAATTTAAATCTTTCCCTGAAAGCAGGTGAACCTACCGCGATTATCGGGCCTAGTGGAAAGGGAAAAACAACCTTGATCCGGTTGCTGCTTGCCCTACTGAAAGCGGAAAAGGGGCAGATTACACTTCGGGATGGGGATGGCGAAAGGCCGCTGTCTGCCAGCCACCGCATCAATTTTGCGTATATCCCGCAGGGCAATTCGCTCTTTAGCGGCACAATTCGTGAAAATATAATGCTACACGCCAACGAAAATAGTTCCTTGGATATGCAGGAGGCGTTACGCATTGCAGGGGCTGAATTTGTCTTTGATCTCCCCGATGGTATAAACACCCACATCGGCGAGTCTGGTATCGGCCTATCGGAAGGACAGGCGCAACGCATTGCCATAGCGCGTGGCCTGATGCATGATGGCGATATTTGGCTCTTCGATGAGGTCACTTCGGCCTTAGACCGCACAACCGCTGATGCACTGATACAGCGCCTATTGGAGTATGGCAAAAATAAATTGTGCCTCTTTGTGACACACGACCTTCATTTGGCAGAGCGGTGCCAGCAGCGCATTTACCTGGATTAAAACAGCGCAGTCATTTGACTTTCTTCTGTTTGCCCGGAAGGATATCGATCTGATAGGTCTCTTCGGCATGCTGTATCAATACTTCAAGATCGTTAATTTTATTGGTCAAAATCTTCTGAAAATGCAGCATCTCTACATTTCGCTGCTTGGCACCCGCCAGTTCGGATTCGAGTTTTGTGATTTTTTCTTCGGTCGACTTACTGCTGATATCGGCTGCACAGCAATCCGTATCGAGCGTCAGGTCCAGCTCTTGCTCCGCCGGATGCTCTTTCATCGCGCGTTTCAGCCAGCTCACAATGGTACGCTTATCTTTAACGTGGCTTCGCTGCATGGCTTCCTGAACGGAAATCCGCCCCGTGAGCACTTCACGGGCAACTTGTAACATAAATGCTCTTCTATCTTTCATTAGCATGGTTTCTTTTACTGTCTAATGTGCTAAAAAGCCGCAACCGACCGGTAGGGTACGGTCGCGGTGCGCATATTTATCGGTGCTTTTTGCTGCCGGTAAAGCTATTTCGAATGGAACGAAGCAGTTTACCCCAGCCATTTTTTCGCTCATCCCGGCCATACCCATAGCCGTAACCGTAGCCATAACCGTAACCGGACTGCCCCAACTTGAGGCCATTCAGAATAATCGCCACATTGGAAAGTCGCTTCTCGGCATAGATTTTTTGGATCTCCGGCAACTGCCGCTTATCCATTTTACCTGCCCGGATAACAAATAAAGTCAGGTCAGAAACACGGTCTACCACTGTGGCATCGGCGACAATGCCGGTGGGTACGCCATCGATGATAATGTAATCATAGCGGCTACGCAAATCGGCAATCAACTGGTCCAGCCGCTTGCTCAGCAAGAGCTCTACTGGATTGGGTGCCTCCATGCCAATGGAGATATAATCTACGTTTTCACCATGCAAATTGTAATGGATAATGGCGTCCAGTTCGAGGTTGATGTCGGAAAGATAGTGGCTCAGCCCCTTGCCGTGTATAATGCCCATGCGGTCACTCAATGTTCCCTTACGCAGATCCATATCCACAACGATCACTTTTTTATTTAAAAAAGATAAGGTGCTGGATAGATTCAGCGACGTAAAGGTTTTCCCCACGCCCGGAATAAAGGAGGTCAGGGTAATGGTCTGCGGATGCTTACCCTCCCGCGACATAAAGCTCATATTGGTACGCAGGATGCGGAAAGCCTCCGTGAGGGGGTCTCTGCCCATACCGCTCACCAAAATGTTGTGCTGAGATAAACGCCGATTGTTCACCAATGGAATTTCGCCCAACAGCGGTACATCAATGGCTTCCTCGATATCTTGCCGACGCCGAACACCGGTGTCGAGAATGGACAGGGTCATAATCACAATCGCGGGCAATATCAGGCCTATGCCCATCCCTAAGCCCAACTTGCGCATCTTGCTCGGGGCAACGGGATCGTACGTCACTATGGCTGGATCGATAACGCGGATGTTGTCTTCGGTCATGGCCTGGTTAATGGCAT
This sequence comes from Sphingobacterium sp. 2149, assembly GCF_031455655.1. Taxonomy (NCBI): domain Bacteria; kingdom Pseudomonadati; phylum Bacteroidota; class Sphingobacteriia; order Sphingobacteriales; family Sphingobacteriaceae; genus Sphingobacterium; species Sphingobacterium sp. 2149. Next base: position 255,440 of record NZ_JAVDTD010000002.1, read on the forward strand.
TCTCCTCGCGCTTGTTCAGCAAATACAGATAAAGTTCTTCTTTTACTTTTTGCTGCCGCTCTACAGAGAGCATCACCCGTTGCTTTTGCGGTACCTGCATCGCTTTGCCGCGTGCAGCTTGCTCTTCTTTCTTCATATTGCCGGCCTTGATCCTTAATCCGCCGATGGCGTTGTCCACTGCCCGCCCGATATTGCCGCGCATGGACTGCAAGGCCCGGTCCAGATCCTGAACCACCGGATTGGCATCACTGCTGCCTTCAATAAGGCGGTTGCGACGAAGCAAGGTCGTGTTGTAATCGTTGATTTGGGTTTCTACATTGGCATCTACCAGTCCGGTATTGTTTGGAATCAGTTCATTCTTTTTACTGCCGTCGGCCAGATAGCCGCGCATCATCTGCGCAAGGTTGATATCGGTCTCTACTTTGCTGCGCTCGGCCTGATACAATCGGCTGTCTTCAAAATAGGCTGTGCCCACCGTGGACGCATCCATACCCTGATTTTGTGTCCGCAGATTTTCAATATTTGATTCCACGGAACCCAGTTCCTGCTCAATGATGGCCAGCCGCTCCCGAATAAAATTAGCGGTGTTTACGCCAATCTGGTTTTTGTCCTGCAAGGCGACTTCATTGTACACATTGATCATCTCCCCAATAAGGGCGGTGGCACGCAGCGGATTGGTATCCTCGGCAACCACCTGCAGCAGGGAGGCATCTTCTTCCATCTGGGTAATGGTAATGGTCGAGATAAAATAATTGACCATACGCTCCAGCGCAAACTTCTCTACCTTGATCTCTTGCTCCGGAAGTGCTTTGCCGGGGGTTAGGGCCGACTGCACCGTAACCTGCCCAAGGGGGGTGTTAACCGGTTTGCCTAAGGTGGCTTTCACCTCCAACGTGGCTTCACCGTGGCTCCAATTGCTCAACAATACTGCCGTACCGCCAACTGGTGTGACCGTAAAGGAAAAGGAATCCTCAGGCTTTGTGTGGGGTACGCTCACCTTGATCGGGCTAGCCGTGTAAAGCTCGTTGCGTCGCAATCCTGCGGCAACCGAATAGCTCATCTCGGCCCCGATACGGGTAACCGTCTGCCGCATCAATTCTTTCGACTTGAGCTGCAGGATCTCACTGGCCACGCTAATGGAATTATAGGCTTCATTGGTGCGCGAGATGCGTGCCGTACGCGGGGTATTCATCGGTGTTTTGATGATAATCGTTTCGGCACTGCGGTAGATAAACGGTGATTTGGCATACTGATAATAGTAGTACGACCCAAAAACAAGAATGGAAAGTGCAAACCATTTCCAATGGTAGAGCAGATGTGCCAAAACATCCAGCACATTGATCGATTTGTCTTTCTGTAACTGATTATAGTGTGTTGTTTTCATCGTTGACTATTTAAGCAGGTTTATGGCGGTCAAGATCACGGTAACGATACCTGTAGCAATGGTGGTGAAGCGCCAGCTCCGATCTTCGCGCGGTGTATTCTCCGCAGCGATAGGCTCTACATACACGATATCATTTTGCTGCAGGTAGTAGGCCGGGGAATCAAAAATATCCTGCGACCCCACATTGGTCAGCATCTTTTTTCGGACGCCATTTTCTTCCCGAATCACCGTTACACGGTCTGAAGCAGCATTGCGGGTGAGCCCGCCAGCTTTGGAAATGGCTTCAAGCAAATTGATACGGGAGTCGGGCACATCGATAATGCCTACACGGTTGACTTCGCCCATGACGTTAACCTTAAGATTGAGCAGTTCGACTTTCACAATGGCATCTTTGATATAGCCACCGTCGGACAAGCGCTGGGACAGCAGATCGCGGACCTGCTCCAGCGTCAACCCTTCGAGGTGCAGGTTGCCCAGGATCGGAAAGGTAATATTGCCCTGCTGATCAATGAGGTAACTTGGACCGCCGCTACCGGCCGAGCCGCCACTCAAGCTATTTTCTTTCTCTACAACCGTGTAGCTACCGCCCATCACATTGAAAGGTGCGGCGAGCTCAGGATTTTTCGCACTCACGGAAATGCTAAGCCGATCGCTCTGCTGTAATTTTAACATCGGTACTTCCAGCGCCCGGTAGGCTATATTGGGTACCATGTCATTGACATAGACCACTTTCTTGGGTGACATGCACGAACTCAGTAGGCTAACACCAAGTAAAATCATTGCTAAAATTTGTCTTTTCATATCGTAATAATCGTTTGTTTTTATATGCATATGCCGTACGCGGCTTCTAAATTGGATTATGCGCCGAGTCGGTTTAAAAAATGAATAATCGGGAACCAGAAAGCTTCTTTCGGAACGTAGGGAAAATAGCGGACAATACGTCGCAGTATGGCTTCGGTACGTCCTTTACGCCCCAAAAAAGTACCGTCAATACGTTGTACATAAGCTTCATCATAAAAACCGAAGTTGCCGCTCTGCCACACTTCCTGAAGGATATCCATTCCGGAGCCGCCAGCAGGGCTGGTAAACGGAAGTTTGTCTTTTGCCAAGCCAAGCTCATTGACCAAAAACTGATGCACCGGAGCAATCCAGCGCAACAGGCCGATCCTGCGGTAAAGCTGCTCTAACCGCACGCCGTCCAGCAGGTGCCGGTAACGGTGATAAAGTGATGCCAGGTCGCAGAATTGACGAAGCCCAATGCCAAAAGCCAGGGAATGCTTGAGAATATGCGCCGTCACCTGTACAACTTGAACCTGTGGCGCCAACACGGCGACATCCTGCCCTGATATAGACAGGGTGGTATCCGGGAAATCCTTCCTGTACTGGTTCAACAATCGCTTGCAAAAAGGATTGTGGAGATCGAAAAGCCGGTCATGCAGATCCATTTCACTCGCTGTCCAACGATACACCTGCCCGCCAACATGGACGCGAGGGATGCGGTTTTTGATGAGATGGAGGCCCGCCAGGGTACACTGGCGCGTGGTTTCAAAATACCAGTCGATATCGCCACAGACGCGATGCTCGGGAAATCGGTAGCTCTCCGCGACGCCCTGCCCCTTCAACAGCAGTGGCCTGAGTTTACGCTTTTTGAAAAAGGCATACTGCTCGGCAATCTGGCTATTGGTACGGCGATGGCTCCGTTCGATCCGGTCAATCTGCACCGACCATTTGATCTGCAGCTGACGCGGCGGCAAATGGTCCTTGTCTAGGCACAAAAGTCCGTCGTAAACAATCCCTTGGACGGTCTGCTCGTTCGCCCGGCGATAGAGCCCGCTCCACTCCGCATCGGATAAGGGAAAGAATTGCTTTTCGTTATGTTGCTGCTTCTTGCCCCACAGTCCGCTGCGCAAGAGGAACAAGAAGGCCGCTTGAATTTTAGTATTTTTCATAAATCCTCCTACATTTTGCGATCATTTTCTCGCGTGTAAAATTTGCTAGATACCTCTTCCGTCCCCCCTCGGCATAGGTTTGATAACACCACGAATCGGTGCCGATCTGCTGAATGGCTGCAGCCAGCGCTGTTGCATTTTCGGGGGCAACGACGAGTCCCGATACCTGATCTTGGTTGACCCAGCTGACACCGGAGCCCGGTATTGCGGTCGACACAATGGGTTTGCCGCAAGACATGGCCTCGATCTGCACAATGGCAAAAGCCTCGGTTTTCCAGATGGAACTCAGGCAAAAGATATCGGCAGCGCCAAAATAGGTCGGAATGTCATCATCAGACACAAAGCCAACCATACTGACACGGTCCTGCAGGTTGAGGTCCGCGATAAGCTGATGAAGCTGCTCCTCCAACGGCCCCTTACCACCAATGATCAAGTGAAAACGCGCATCCAGCTGCTGCATCGCCTGGATGAGGTAAGCATAGCCTTTGTACTCCACCAGCCGACCCAGGGAAAAGATAATGGTCTTGCCCGGATAGCGGCTTTTGAGTGCTGCAACGGCTGCCCCGTCGTAGCCTATCGGGTTGACACCGATGGGAATAAAGTCGATTTTGGCCTTTACCTGTTGTAAAAAGGGCGACTGCTCGACATAAACGGGGGTGGTACCCACAATCTGTTCGGCACGGTTGATCAGCCAGCTTTGTAAGGGCTTATACAGTTTGAGCAGGTTCTTTTGTTTTAAAATATCCGAATGCCAATGCAACACAACCCGCCCCCGATAGCCCGACAGGTAAAGCGCCAGACTGGCCATCGGATCGGGATGGTGAATGTGAATGATATCATATTGCCCAGCAATATTCCTGAGTTTGGCGATCATTGCCGGAGCCAACATGGTGCCTGCAATTTTAACGGAGGTATGCACAACAAATAACCGCGCATAGGGATTTACCTGTATTTCGGCGGCAGGATGATCTTCGGTCGATGCGCAAAGCATATCACAGCATACGCCGCCCTCGGATAAACCGAGCATCAGGTCGTACATCACTTTCTCTACACCGCCGCGTATGGGATAAAATTTTCCAAGTTGTAATATTCTCATCAATTTTTTTGCGTTTAACAGTTTATGAATAGCTATTATTTTAAAAGCGTATGAAAGAGATCCGTCCAGTTTAGCGCAAAGGGTTGGTCCAATGGTTCCTTAGCCACAGCCTTCAAAAAAGACCGGTCGCCGCGCATCAGTGCACCCATTTGTGTTGCTAAAGCCTTCGGATCGTCGGGATCAAAGAATGACACGCATTTACTCCCTGCCGCCGTGTCGTGTGCATAGGGTAAATCGGCTAAAAGCATCGGCTTGTCATAAGCGGAAAACTCGGTAATGGGCAGTCCCCAGGACTCGGCCTTTGATGGAAAAATCAGACAGTCGCTGCCGGCATAGTAATCTTCGAGCTGCGTGCGGCTCACAAAGCCCATAAAATGCAGGGATTGCAGATGTCCCCACCTGCGGTGCAGCCACTGGGCGTATGCATTTTCATCGCCCTTCACCGTAAGATGAACTTTAAAGGGCACCGTGTCCTGCTGCTCAAGCAGTGCTGCTGCCCGGCAGATCACCTCAAAATTTTTGTGACTATTGGGCGACCCGGCAAATACAAAGGTGAAACCGCCCGGCGCTTCCTCTTTTTGGGAAACCGCAACCTGCTTGTTCGCCATCTCGGGTGGGGCAACAATAATGTGAGCCGTAGGCACTGCAAACAGCCGATGAAAGGCTTTGCGCAACCAATGCTGCTGCACCACCAGATAATTATTGCGCCGAATATTGGGCTTGTAGATATACGTACTGAAGAGCGCAAGCAACGCGATCTTGGGTGCAAAAAATAGATCGTGCGCCTTCCAGCGATAAAAAGGAAATGCATTATGGCAGTATACGGCCCGGCGCTCGGCAATCACCGACGGACTGGTATCGTGCAGCGAAAACCAAAGGTAAACGGGACCGATCTCTTTTGATATCGAGCGCATGGACACATATTCATAATAGAGGCGGTTGACCCAGCGTTTTTTGGGCCACTGCGTTTCGATATATTCGATATGCGGGAAATCGGCCAGTGAACGCTTGTATACAAGTGCAATAACACGGTAGTCGCCCGACTGAGCCAGCACAGAAAGGCAAGCCAAACATTGCTTGAGGATGGCCAATGGGCCTGCCTCCACCAGATTGACGGCAGAAATAACGATCGTTTTGCTCATCGCCTATCTCCTTTCACTAAGCGCTCAAACAATAAGAGCCATTGGCGCATAATACGTTCCGCATCGAAATTTTCGGCCATTTCCCATGCTGCCTGGCCCATCTGCTGCCGGAGCGCACCTTTTTCCATCAGCCGGCAGGCCTTATTGGCAAAATCTGCACGATCGCCTTCGGCAATTAAATAGCCATTCTTGCCGGGTTTAATGATATCTCGGGGCCCACATTTGCAGGCGTAGGCGACCATGGGCAGACCGCAGGCCTGAGCCTCCAGCAGTGTCATGGGCAACCCCTCGTAGCGCGAACTCATCAAGACTAATGAGCTGTGCATATACGCGTCCATAATGTGCTTGACCGGCGCGTGGAGTGCAATCTGCCCGTCCAATCCCAAAGCATGGATCTGGGCCAACATATCGGCTTTCAAGGGACCCTGCCCATAGATATCGAGCTTCCAGTCGGAACAGCGCGCTTGAATATCCTTCCAGATCGCGATCAGCTGGTCAAATCCTTTCTGATAATCAAACCGACCCACAGCAATAGCGCGTTTCTCGGTAAGCGCTGCCCGCCGGGGTAACGAAAAGGTATTGGCGTTGGGGATAACGACACTATTTTTCAATCCCTTCCAATAGGTCAGGTCTTCATGGGTGAGCACCACAAAACGATCGTATTTTTTGGCCAAGGCCAGATCATGGCCACTGCGCCAGGTATTGACTAATTTCCAGAGTCCTTTGCGATCGTATTGCAGCCGTTTAAATCTTGAAAAGTGAATTTCAAGGACTTTCTTGCTCCCATCGGTGATGTCGTGCAGAAAACTGACATCGTGATCAAACATGGAAATGACAATATCGGCCTTCACGGGCATAAGAAGTGCTTCAAGCCGCTCCCGATGGATACGCTGCCGACGCTTATAGGAAAGTATTTTACGAAAAATGCCCAGTCCCGCATCGTCGGTATAATTGATCGCAAGGTCTACCTGACAGATCAAAGGATCGAGTTCAAAATGAGGTGCACGTGCTTTTTGGTCTGTCGTTACAACAGTCAGTTCATGCCCCATCCGTGCCAGGTAGTTGGCCTTATTGGCCAATACGCGTTCCATGCCGCCAGCATTATATGTTCCCAAGATGCAATAGACTATTTTCATTTTCGACAGTAGATTTGGAAGTAAACAAAGCGCCCTGCACGCCTTCGACGCAATAAAACAGGGCATAAATCAGAAATATATCGGTAGAGACTTTAAACCAGATGACAAACGAGAAGGCAAATAAAGACAGAAACAACAGCTTATATTGGCGGTACCTCGACAGGAATGACAATCCATGAAAAATAAAAAAACCGGCAAAGACACTAAATCCAATTAGGCCACAATAGAGTATAAAGCGGCAATAGCCAATGTCGGTGTTAAAGATCCACCCGTCAAAAAGACCGGTACCGATGAGCCAGGTGCGGGTATCTGTGGGCCATACCCACATGTTCATGCTCAGTTTGTCGGTCGAATCGGTTCGAAACTCCCCCGTCTCGTAATAATTGAAGAAGCCTTCGAAAGCAAAGCGCATATATCCCCGGAAAAGCTCATTGTGCGCATAGAAGTACATGGAGATCAGAATAGCCACCAGCAGCAGAATAGTAAGAACGGTAAAAAAACGGACAAACTCTATCCGGATAATACGGTGGAATAGCCCCGTGGAAAAAAACATCGCCAGCAGCCCCATCACCCCGCCAATGGACGTGGTCCGCGCCATAATATTGCCCAGAATAAAGATGGCAAAGAAAACAATCAATAAAAGGGCCGTCAGCAATAGGGGCTTTTTCTGAAACAGGTCTCGTGTAAACAGCGCGGAAAGCATGATCAAAACGATCGAGAACCGCACCCCGGCATTATCGAGGGAAGCACCGATGCCATACAGGCGGTCTACCTCCTGCGCGAAAGCCTGCCCCTGCTCGATATAGCGATCGACCAGCGACTGCACCCCCGGCGAGCTATCGATCCATAAGGCCAGTATACACTGCGCCAGACAAACAGCCGCGAGATAATACGTGAGGATATGAAAATTGATATAGCCATGCACCTGACGGATGGCCATAACGACGGTATAACCCGCAAGAAGCCATATCGCAAAACTGAGGTAGTAGGTAGCATAGGCAAAGTCATCGGTGCGGTTGACATCGGTAGCAATGTAACAGACCAGCGAAAAAACGAGAGCTAAGCCAGTCGCCGAAAACAGTGGCCGGCTAATTTCGACCCGTTGGGCGCGAAACAGTTGCACAAACAGCAAGGGTGCACCAATACCGGCCAAAATAATTTTGGTATTGACACTGGGCGGTAGAAATGTAAAACCGAACGAGAAGAAATAGCCGCTGACCAACAGGCCAACAAAAAAAATCAGTAATCCTTTTATCATAGCGCTATTTATAGATGATACCATAGAAAACCCGTAGCAACAGCAGATGATACATCCGTACTGCCCAATATTGCCGTTTGGAGGCAAACCATTGTAAGAGGCGTGTATGCAGCGACGCCGAGCGGTTTTGCAGGATATAGCGGTCGGAACTGCTAAACCAGTTGGTCCAGCGGATATAATCTGATTTTTGCCCCGTCACCAGCAAAGGCAATTTGATCGTCAATTTGAGAAAGTCGATTCCAGGCCCGATAGCCGATGCATACTGACTTGCCCCAAGGTAGCGCTCAATCTCGCCGATATTGGTTTCCACTTCGCGCATATGCTGTGTGGAGAACGTTTTGCTGATCGAGCCGGTATTATCCTGCCGGTAATGATACAATACGCGGTCCAGCAAACAGATGTGCGCGGCATGGACAAATAATTTTAGCGTAACCAAGAGGTCTTCGCCCATATTGGCTCCGGGTATAAAGCGGATGGAATACGCCTCATAAAGCGATCGACGCACCATAAATAACCACAGATTCCAGCGCATACGCCCCGCCAGCATGGCCTGTATGGCTTCCAAAGGAGTTGCACATGTGGGCTGCTGCATGGTACGCTCGCTGTTTTGAAAAGCAAGGCACCACTGAAAGTATACAATGTCCGCTCCAGTACGCAAGGCTTCTTGCACACAACTTTCTACCGCATCGGTCTCCAGGCTGTCATCGGCATCGACATATAGAATAAACTCGCCCGAAGCATGATCCAACCCCGTATTACGGGCTGCAGACACGCCTTTGTTTTGCGGATGGGAAATAATTTTGGCTGTAAACCCCTCTCGACCGTCCACAGCATGGGCAAAAACCTTGAGCATCGCCAAACTGAGGTCGCTACTGGCATCGTCTACACAGATAAATTCGATATGCCCGTAGGTCTGCCGGCGTAAAGACAGTAACGTGCGTTCGAGGGTGTCCTGTGCGTTATAGACGGGTGTGATAATGCTGACTAAGGGTAAAATTTTCATCATATGCGTGTTGGATACATTAGGGTGTAAAAATTCGGCTAACAATCTCTTGCTCATACCGTTGATCTGCCCGGTCATGCTGCGTGTTTCCATCCTTGACCTCATTGACATATTTGCCGGGGATAGCTACTTTTTTGGAAGCACGCTGCAGGAACCATTCGTATTCGATATCCACATGCCCAATATCCAGCGCGCGTAACCCCAAGTGCGAAAGATCATAAGCAAGCACCGTAGCCGTGGGGCCAAGTGCCAGCAGCACCAGGTCATAGGCTCTGCCTACGCGCTCCGTTTCCAGTAGCAAGGCATCGTAACAGCTAAAGGCTTGCTGCGACAGGGTAATAATACGGCCGATAGCCGATGCCCCTGAAAACAGGTCGTTGCCCACGCCCAGGCGGCTCATCTCACCTTCGACAATTAAAATGCGCTTGTCTTGCCAGAGTTGCTTAAGCTTCGAAAAGAAGCTACCGCAATGCGATTTATCCTGCCAATCCATATAAGGCCGTGTCACACAAGCATCGTAATAGGGCCTCGAGTAATTGAAGTAAGGGATATATTTTCGGTAATGAAACACCACAAACTGCCGCCAGAAAAAACTTCCCTGCGCATTGAGATGTTGTACCGAACGCAGGCCATAAGGGATGCAGATCATGCATACCGCACTGTTGCTGCTCAGAATAGCACGGAGACGCTGCGAGAGCTCGTCGTCCATATCCTGAAAACCCAGGTGCTCGGTCTGATTGATCATATGAAATTCGCCATCGCCAAATCGGGCCATCGAAAGGTTGGACTGGAGCAGCTTATCCAAAGTCTCCATAGGGGTGTGAATCTTTGGAAAAGGCAATAGCAACCTGAACAGGCGATACCGAATGGTCAAATAGCAACGTCTTATTATATTCATTGTACTACAGTTGAATTTGAAGTCTGTTTACCACATACCCGTTCGACCATCCGATCCACGAGCGCCATGTTCTTTCCGCTAAACTTGCGGGCAAATAGCAGATCGGAAGCAATCAGGCGATCAAAGTCGGCGTCGGTCCATTCAATCAGTTCGCCCTTATGCCAGCCGATCATCCGTTGGCAATCGTGATATTCGCTGTTGGTATGGTGCCGCTTCAACCGAAAACGGGAGTTCCAGCAAAGGGTCTGGATAAAGATTTCGTCGCTACAGAAGGTATGTTGATACATCTTGAGCACTGCACTTTTGTGGGTCAGGAGATAACGGACAAATGCATCGGTCACGCTGACCCATTGGGTACCTTTTTTGAAGATCACATCTTGGTTGCGGTATAGGCCAAACAGTCCCTGCAAGCGCAAACTGAAGGCACGCGCAGCCCGGTACCAGTAGGCAGAAAGACCCTTGCCGGCTCTAAATCGGTTTGGATAAAAATGGATCCGCCGTACTTTTCGGTCGATCTCCTTGTCGCAGTTACCCTTTTGGAAACCGATGAACTCCTGCCCCTGATGTGCCGCAAAAAAAGCATGAATCTCATCCTGACTTTTGAGCGGAAGATCTACGCCCGACAATACATGGTAGTAAGCATACTGCTGCTGTGCAGCCGCGGTTTCAAAAAGCCGATATTCTGCTGCCACCACAGAAACATCGCCCCAATGCACATCAACACGTGCGTGCAATACACAAAGCCGTGCATGTTGCGTGCTGAGCTCGGGCAATTGCGCTACCTTTTGATCAAAATGGATGTAGATATCGTTGCGCTTATCGTCTAAGCAGTGCACCAATTTTTGGAGGACATCAAACTCGTTATGCGCCAAAATAAGGTAAGCGTGTTTTAAGCTGTCCATATTAACTATCCTCCTTTCTAGCGGGCGCTGCCGTTTTAGTCTGGCGCAGAATCTGCTGGAGTTGAGCGATGGTATCTTCGGGGAAATACGTTAGCTTGTGCAGGCTGGTCCGCAAAAAAATATCCGGATAGGCCATTGGGTAATTGCCGCCCGACAGCTTGGTCTGCAAGAGATGGGGGTAAACATCACTCACATGGAGGCCCTCACCTGCCGATTTTCCAGCGGGCAGCAGCTGCTCGTGCAGAATCTGAAAGAAAAAATAGTCGAGTGCCCCGTCTGCAGCTTTCCAGTAATTGAAAAGCAGCTGACACAGCTGACCGAGCAGTGCATGCCCTTTCTTGGCGAAAATAATACTGTTGAGCATCTTCACTTGATGATCTTCGTGCCAGCCCCAATAGTAGGCATAACTATTTTTCCAATAATCGGTGTACGGTTCCTGCGCGTCCCGCTGGTACACGAAATAGTCCTGTTCACAAAACTCGGCGGGCAACTCATCCGTCAATAGAATCGTGGCGTCGAGCCACACACCGCCATAAACCTGCAGCAGCGCCAGACGGATGATATCCGAAAAAAATGTCCGGCTGATGATATCTGCCTTCCGTTTTGACCCTATAAAATCGGGTATATCGAGGTACTGTGGCAACGTATTATCGTCTACCCGAATGACGGTGTAGTCACCCCGGTAGGTATCCACCGACTGAAAGCAGAGCTTGACGACATCCGGCAGGCGGTCGGGCTGTATACCTTGTCCCCAATATTGCCAGATCACTTTATTGGCAGGGAGGTCCATCTTGGCCCGAAGTGGAAAATGTTCGAGCTGCCCGGCCGCTTCCCGCGCGATCATCTGATTCCAGAAAGCAGCCACCTTGCGGTGTTTTCGCAAGATCTTCTGTTCACGGAGCATGCTCCAGGCTGTTTTTACGATCGACTTCTTCATGATATAGGTGCGCTAGTAGTTAAATCTTAATTCGTTTTTTCCATACACTGCGGAGTATGCCGCAAAAAAAACGGTATTCCTCCAATTGAATGAGCCAGCATACCGTTGCAAATGCCACGATATAACTGGAGAAAAGCAGGAAGGCTTCCATCCCGTCCGTGAGCTCATAGGGCAGCAGTGTGGTGCCCCACCAGACTGCGCAGCCAAGGGCGCACGATAGGAATATACTGGGCAGCAGATCATACAGCTGCTGGCGCATCGAGTAATCAAGAAACCTGGCCGTGTAGTGGGTATTGATAAAGAGGGAGGCCACAGACACGGCCACCTGCCCCCATATTAAACCATAAACGCCATACCGCAACCCCACCACCACAGCAACGACAATGCAGATCTTTTTAATGATTTCGAGCTTGAGATAAAGGTCTGAACGTCCTTTGACCTGCAATACGTTGAGATTGTAGTTGTGAATGGGCTGAAAGAGGGCTCCCAAGGCCATCAGCTGAAAATAAGGGACCGCAGGTAGCCATTTTGCACCGAGCAAGAGCCTGATAATGGGTTCGGCCGCAATGACCATCAGCGAGATCGTAGGGGCAATAATAAAGATAACCAGCTTGAGCACACGCCGGTAGGCATGGCGCAACTGCTGATCGTCGTTGCTGAACTTGGCAAACAAGGGGTACGTTACCTTGTTCAATGCGGTCGAAATATTGTTGATCGGTAGATTTTTCAGCGACTCGGCCCGGTTATAGTAGCCCAAGGTTGTTTCCGAAAATCGTTTGCCGATGACAATGGAATACACATTATTGAAAATAACGTTGAGCAGCGCAGAGAGGGTCAGCCGGATACCAAAAGCAAAATGCGTGTTAAATTTATCGCGGTCAAATGTAAAGGTAGGCCGCCATTCGCTGTAAAACCAATACTGCAGGGTATACAGCAGATTTTGCAGCAAGGCTGAATAGACCAATGACCACACCCCCATTCCGGCCAGCGCAAAGCCAATACCTGCCAACCCACCCACAATGACCGAGGGTAAACGCACCTTGAAGGTGGTTTTAAAATCCAGTTTCTTATCAAATAGCACGGCCTGTACATGCACAAAGCTGTCGATGATGAGCACAATACTATAGACCCGAATGATGGGGCCCAAAATGGGTAACTGATAAAACTGACCTATCCAGGGAGCTGCAATAAATACAAGCAGGTACAATAAGGCTGTCGTTGCCATATTGAACCAAAAAACGGTGGACAGATCGCGTTCGTCTACCGATTGCGTCCGTACGAGGCTACTGCTCATTCCGCCGTTGATCAAAACGGAGCATATATTGATCACCACATTAAACAGTGCTATCGTCCCAAAATCTGCCGGCATCAGCAAGCGGGCCAACACCAAGTTGACCACAAAGGACACCAGCTGTACGCCAAATTGATCCATAAATACCCAGATTGCTCCCGTTGCGACTTGTTTCTTTAGCTCCATGTGAAATCGGTCATTAAGCCAGTTGCTTGGTCAGCGCCTGGTACTTTGGTTTTAAAGGAAGGGGGAAAGCCGCTAAAAGCCGGCGCTGCAGCGCGCTAAGATCTACCTGACAGTGTGCTTTTTCCCAATGGGACGCAAACAAGCTCCTCCAACCCGATTCGCTGGTCAAAATGTCATCCAGCTGATCAAATCCATTGTAGGAAGGGATATCAACGGAACTAAAATAATCGTCAAACTTAAATCCGTCGGTATCGATATAGCCCATTTTGATCCACAATGCCGGTATCCCATAGGCGTGGGCAACAATCAGCCCATGCAAAGAAGAGGAAAGGATATACGCGCAGTCTGTAATCTCGTCGATAATACGTTCCACATCGACCGTCCGAAAATCGATTAGATTGATATCGGTTCCAAACTTTTCGCGAAAAGCATCGACCTCTTTCCAATGCGGAATCACACCGAGCTGCTTGGTCTTCTTTTCCTTACCCCGAATCCAGAGCGGAAGCAACACCGCCGGGTCACCGAAGGTATCGCAGCGCGGATACCCCATGGCCTCCAGCTTCTGACTGGTATATTTGCCGCGGACGGCATACACGCGTCCAACTCCAAATGGATCGTCGGCATTCATAAACCCTGCACCCCAAACCGACGATTTACGATTTCCCCAGCGGATAACAGATCCCACCGCAATCAAAGAATCCTGTGAAGGCCAAAGAATGCCGCGACACGCCGAAAAGCGAAAACGGATAAGTTGCATGCTCAGTTTTTTCAATCGGTCAATCGCAGAAGGATTCCAGCTTTTATATTGCACGGGAAGACCTGTCAGCTCTTCGATCAAACGAGGACTGAGTGCATCGCCAAAATTCTTTCCATCCCAGTAGATCAGATTAACCGTTTTCATAGCTCGCGAACTGATTATTAACTTTTATATAGGCTAAAAAATCGCTTTCTAGCGTACGGCGAAGCCCCTGCTGCAACGCAAAAGGAGGTTGGAATCCGGTCGCTAGGGCCTTTGAAGAATCATACTGCGTAACAGCGCAAAATTTGCGGACCCGAACGGAGCTGATCGCCAATTTGCGGCGGAGGATAAAAGCAAGGGCATCAAAAGCGTAACCGCCCAAGAGGCCAAGCGAATAGGGTATCCGCAGTGTAGGAATAGGTTTACCAAGTACTTTGCCGGTATAATACACCAGATCGTTGGTGGTCAGATCGGGCTTATCACCGTAATTGTACAAATTGTATCCGGTTGACTGGTCGGCAATCAGGTAGGCAATAAATGCCACAATATTGCCGATGTAGGACATTGACTTTTGGTTGTCTCCTTTGCCGATCATCATAAATTTACCCGAAGCAATCTGTTGCAACAGGTTATAGACATTGCCCCGGTTGCCCTCACCGAAAATGACCGTGGGCCGGATGATCTGGATGTTCCAGTTGGCATGGGCAGCGTGCCACTTTTCCAACACGTGCTCGGCCTGTAGCTTACTCTTTCCATAGTGGTTGAAGGGCGCTACCGCCGTCGTTTCATTCGGATTTTCTTTCCCCAGTCCATACACAGCAACAGAGCTCGTAAAAACAATACGTGTGATCGCATTGGCCTGCATGGCGTACAATGTATTTTCCATCCCGTTGACGTTGACCTCGTAATATTTGGCTATGGGAGTAACGTCATCCCGGTGCTCTGCGGCCAGAAGTACCACCTGGTCTACCCCTCGGAGCAGATCACACAGCGTATCCCGATCCAGCACATTCCCGATACGGGACAACTGCGGATATCTTTCACTGATGACTTTATCGATAATCACGACTTCGTGAGCTGTGGTATGGAGCAAGAGGTCGGTCAGTCTTGTTCCTACAAAACCGGATCCTCCAATTAAAGCTATTTTCATCTCGAGTGTTTACTTGTTATAGATTGATAAATAATTGCAGTCTGGCGATGAGCTGTCTTTTTTCCAGTAAGTTGAACAGGTAATGAAAGCCCCCCCAGAAGAGCAGATCGACCAGCACAACCAGGTTGTTGCTGACGTACCGTACAGCCATGATATTAAAGAGGCAAAACAGCAGTGTCATCAGCAGGATAAAGAGCAGGGCACTATGCCGGCTCAATCCTGCCCGCAGCAACTTGTGGTGCAGGTGATTGCGATCGGGTTTAAAAATTGGCTTGCCGATGCGCCAGCGCACAAACATGACCCGGGCCACATCCAGCACCGGCACAATGAGGGTGGAAAAAGCGACCACAATAGCACCATCCGAAAAGGGTTTGATAAAATGGTTATTCATGGAAAAACTGACCACCAGGAAAGCAATGGAAAAACCGAGTGTCATACTTCCGGTATCGCCCATAAAGATGCGCCGCCGCCGGCGTGTCGTCCCAAAGACATTGAGATAAAAAAATGGAAGCAACACGGCGACCGTGATAAAAGCGAAAATGGCATGCAACCAGGCGCCATAATAAGCGAACAAGGCGCCTAAAACAGCCAAACCGATCGTTACCACGCCCGAACAGAGACCGTCGATGCCGTCAATCAGATTAATAGCATTGATAATCAGCACCACGACAAATACCGTAAGCGGCATACCCAGCCAGGCTGGGATACCAATAACGAAGCCCAGTCCATACAGGTCATTGATCCATACACCACTCAGGGGCAACAGGCAACCCACCATAATCTGGGCGACAAATTTCCATTTGTAACTCACCCCGATCAGGTCGTCTCCAATACCGATCATAAATAAGATCACAAGACCGCAGACCAGCAAGGCCATACTCGGCAGGATAATCCACGACGCCACCTGAAGATCGATATTGCCAATATTCAGTTTGTATAAACTGACAAAAGTAATGACCAGGATGCAGCATTGAATGGGGGCGAAAGCAACACCACCGAGTCTCGGGACAATATGCTGGTGGAGTTTGCGGGAATCGACCGGATCAAACAGACGCTTCCGGTAGGAAATCAGTAAGATATAGGGGAGCATCCCCCAGCTCAAGAACATCGCACAAAGAAAAGGCAATAGTACAGTGCCATACTTCATCAAATCCAAACTGTTCATGGTAATCTAATCTAGTTGTTGTAAAATTTTCGCTCCATGCCTAGGGTATATTGACTTTTCTAGGAATGGAATAAGCGCATCCAATCCCACCGCTGTTTTCACCTCCTCGTTGGCATCGTTCAATAACACGAGCCTCGGAAACGATGGCAGAATAAAGTAGGATTCTACCCCGCTCTCCCCTTTCAGATCGAACCCGTTGATCCACTGCGAAGGAATATGCTTTCGGTAGGTATTCCATTGGCTTAAATCGCCGTTAACGCAGATGGCCACCACATTGACCTTGCCCGATGCAATCCCTTTTGCCAAAGGCACAGATTGTTTCATGGCGGCAATCAACCTGAGGCTTTCCTCCGCCTCGGAGTCATAAAAAACCAAGATTTTGTACGCCCCCTTCATATCCTTCAACAGATGCCGGGTACCATCAATGTCTATAAATTCATACGCGGATGCTGATGCAATCAATTTTCCCTGTTGCGCATCAGGATAACGGCCATTGCCCTGACAGGCGAACAAGGAAATTGACAGCAGACAAGCGAGATATAAATAAATGGACTTCATTTGATCGTGGGTGGCTACTTAAGTGACAGATTATTTAGCGATGGTAATGACTGCACGGCTAAGACGAGGATCATCATAATACATATTGTCGACTCCGCCTTTATAAGCCAGCTCAAGCTGCTGCGGCGATACATGAAACTCTTTCACCAATACATCATAAATAGCCTGGGCGCGCTCACGGCTCAGACGATCGTTGATGGCTTTGGTACCGGTTCCTTTATCGGCATAGCCCGTTACTTTATAGGTAATGTCTATATTGCCGGCTTGGATCACTTTAGCAAAGAAGCCCAAGTTAACACGCGCCTCATTGCTGACGGTGCTTTGATTGATCGGGAAGGTCACCAGGATAGGTGCTGCCAATATTTTTTCTTCTACCCGAATGTCGGTAATCGTTTTACCTTGGGCTGAAGCCAATTGTGCTTTTAACGCTTCATTGTCTTCAGCAAGCTGTTGTACCTTTTCGCGTAAACTGTTCAATAGCGCATCACTGTAGCTGATCACGACAGAACTTGGTTTTTCCCAGCCCCGTTTTTTGAATTTATATGTCAGCCCGAGCGCCGCACTTAAATTACCATCCTGCTTCCGGTTTCCCGTTTCACCATCGAAGCGATCGTTGACCATCGCTCCGCGTACATCGAACGTTAGATCCACCGCATCGCCCAAACGAAAACTGTTGTAGATACCGATATTGGCACTTAATTCTTTCTGCGATGGAGCGTCATTCGTGACCATCCAACCCAAGCCAGCATAAGGACTGATGGTATAAAAACGATCTTTTTTATAGCCCGAAAAAATATTGGATAGATTGAACAATACGTCCCCATGGATGTGGTAATAGTTAAACTCCTGATTGTATAGCCAGTAACCATCCCAGGGTTTACCTGTATACTGTACCCCGGTAGAGTGGCTTCCATTCTGGGTCAATCCTTTGACTTTAAACCCTGTAACACCTGCACGCACACCTATGCCGGGACTAAACCACCTTCCTAGGTTAAATTCAAAGCTTGGGGTAAGGCGTTCGGAAAATTTCATCTGCTTATCGTGGTCACCAAAATAAATCTGGGCACCTGCGCCGGCATTGATAAACCAGTTGTCCCAAAAGCGGTTGCTCTCGGTTCGATAGCGATCTTTAGATACGGAAACGACTGTATCTGGCTTTACATCAATTTGCTGTGCCAGGGCAACCTGGGCTCCTGCTACAGCTGTAAGTAGTAAAAGTGTCTTTTTCAAAATCATGATCGGTCAAAATTGTTGTTGAATGATAGTTGATAATATTGCTTTGTTAGCTTCAACAAAATTGGATAAAACAAACTTTGGGTATACTATTGGGATGTATACCTGAGACTTTCCATTTTCCGAAAAAATAAAGCGTATAGGCTTTAATTTAAAGGAAAGCATGATCTAACGGTAGATTAAAGAGATTCGGAATGGTAATTTGAGGATAAAAAAAACACATTTTCCTTTAATGGAAATCAAATTTCTACAAATGATAAGTAAAGGTGACTTTAAAAAAAATGTAACTTACTAAAGATGTAGTGCTTACACTACAAAAGTTAAAAACATAGCGTATGCACGACTTCTCGGTAAGTGCGTTATTTTATAATAGAGAAATTTAAAACGAACAATAAAGCAGGAATTAAAAAGAATTCAATAAAATGCAAGGATGTAGTCAGTAATGCTGTATCATATCATGAAATTCACAGCAATCGGCTGGGTACACAATACCAATAGGAGATAGAAGCCTGAGAATATGACCTAAAAAGGATGTGAGCGAGGGTTAATGTTGATTGTAAAGTGTACGGTAGCCTAGAGTATCGAATAGAAATCTAATAGACACTTTCTTATCCAGAGATAAAAATAGAAATTGTATAAAGGAAGAAGATAACAATCAAAGGGTCATCCGTAAGCGTTGAAAATATTCAGAAGGGGGGATACCTTTTACCGCTTTGAATACAGAGGAGAATTTGCTGATACTTGAAAAACCGGCCTTTTCAGCTAAGACAGAAAATTTCACGTTAAGCAGATCTGGGTTCAGTTCTACACTATTTATTAAATATTCTATTCGCGCCTGTTGGATATAATTATTGAAATCCAATCCAACATGGCGATTTAAAATATAAGATGCATAACGTTGATTAGTACCGAGCAGATCTGCCAAATCTTGTAGAGAAACGCCCTTTTTTAAGAAAAATCGGGCCGCTTGAGCCCTTTCAAACTGCTCTACCAAACGATCCTCCGTTATTTTACTCATCAGCACATCTGCACACTTCAGCTCATCTTTTGAACAGATAGTCTCTTCTCCGTCGTTATTTTCAATCCTTATATCATCATCTAATGGCAAGGCAATCACCTGTGCGCTTTTCCGCGATTGCCTGTACCGTAATACAAAAAATAGCAATAACAGTAAGTTCACAACCGAGAGAATACAGTTGATCAGCGTAAATAGGTCATTATAATCCATTTTCAAGTTCATGCGTTGACGTCAATTTGGCTCCTGATTAGTAGCATTGAATGACCTTAACTAGCTGCATAAGGGCAATCAAAATAATATAGACGACACTAATTTGCACTAAATAAGAAATACCAGCATAGATTTTTTTATTTACAGGTAATCTTGTAGTAGATACGCTACTATGCTGTAGCTGAATAGCTACAAAAAAGAGTTCTACCACTTACGGTCAACGCGAGCTAAGACGTCTAATCTTTATTTACACGCCTTTTTCTTGTCTATCATGTAAATGGATTAATTTATAAAGCGAACAAAAGGATTTTGTCTGCCCAAATCGGCTAGTTAGTCGCTATGCTAAACGATATATTCCTTAACCATATTACCCAAGAAGAAAATGTAATTGAAAGATTAAAGAACTGTTAAATTCATTTTTAAAGATAGATGGCAGCTATCCCTCATATTGTAGTTGTCCCGCTACAACTTGTAGCCGATCAGTTATCAAAAAAATTAAAAGCATTGATTAACAATTGATTCAAGAGATATATTAATACTTTCGAAACAATAACGGCCATTTTAATACAGAGCGATAAGCTAACGATCATTTTAAATTTTTAATAAATGAAAAGAAAACTAACACGTAAACGTTACAAAACTACTTTTCTGTTTATTTTGGTGATTGACAGGAAAGGAGCTTTGCAGCGACTTCAACAGGAACGATCAATCCTGGAAGCTCACCACAGCAAATAACCCTACAGCCGAGGACTGGACTGATAAGAGCAACAACAGTAAGGATTTTTGATATATAGGCATATTAATCTAAAGAAAATTTCACTTATGTCATTAAAAAACATATATAAACAATTTAAGCCCCGGCTTATGCTCGGCATAACGGTGGCGTTTGCTTCCTGCTCATCAAAGGAAGAGCAATTTCCCTCAACCAATGGTGCCATATTAAATGTGGGCGTCAAAGGTAATGAAGAAGTCGTTTCAAAAAGCCAGGTTATGTCTTCCATCAAAGCGAGCAGAAACAATACGGAAAGTACACCTGCACAATCAATTGTCTCACGGGTTGAAGTAGACGCGCTCATAAAATCCCGAAAAGGAAATATAGCGGCAACTTCGCAGACTTCGACCACCATACAGACAGCAGAGAATACAGCAAACTCCGCTTATGATGAAGATAATCTTACGCTTTCCTTTGGAGGTTACCGAACAAAGGCATACTCTGTTGGCGGCAGTTCGGTATCGGGAAGTCCCGCCAGAGTGCTATTAGTTGCTTTGGCAGCGGGTGAATACCATTATTGAACGGCAGATAATTATGACATTAACAAAGCGTATTCCGTTAAATCATCGTTTAGCCGAGTAGCCTGGCTTTTCTCCTGGGGAAATGTTACCTATCCTCACCTGGATAAAATGAAGGAAGAAATATCCATTGTGTAAGACAAATCGTCAATAACTAGCCGCATGTAAAAATGGAGTAAGTAAAAACTGGATAGCCTAAAATAGTACGATAGACTATCGATTAGTATACTAACATTAAAACCGCTATTCACACTACATCATGATAGATGTGTTACGAATTGAAAATAAACGAATTCATCTAAACTAGAACCTCTAATGTTTCTTTAAAAGAAAAATAAGGTCTTTTTGATAAAATGATTAATTAAATAAAAACACATTGTTGTCTAAAAAAATGAAAACTAAGCGAGAAACGGAAAACCTTGGCGAGCCAAAGCCTCCTTTTAGAGAACGGCTTCAGATGGCGGTGTCCAGTATACTTGAAGGTCGATTTTTTATCGAAGAAGCGGTAGAACAATATAACATACTTCCATCAAGTATCATTCAAGAACTACGAAGGATACAAAAACTCAAAAAAGCATCGTGCCCGCCAAAAAAGAAAAATAAATAGTTTAAGCGTCTAAAAAATTGTCTTTATTTTGAGCCTATACGCTTTGATAATATGTTTTTTTGATGGAGAATTTTAATATTCTTTCGTAATTTGCCCTTTACAGAATATGTTGTGCTTCGCGACCAACCTATTCTATTACAACTCTTAGAGACAAATTTTATTTATATTGCACTATGCAGATACCAGCTTCAACGACATTATCCCAAACGCGCTACCGCATTGCCGAATTAGTGTTGGAATTTGAACATCCCGTAGATTATCCGCTGGTAAACCTTCTCCCCTCTTTTAAGAACTTCCAATGGCTAGCCTCCACCGAGAAAACTGACATTAGCGTCGCGATCAGCTTTGCGCAAGCGCCGATACCGGAGGATATGGGATTGCTCCGCACAGATGAGTCTATCGCATGGGGGAACCGGTTTCGCTTTTATGAAAGGGAAGATGGTTTTGTCACCACAATCGTAAACGAAAAGGGCGACGGCCTATGGTATCTCCATAGTGAACGTAATTTTGAAAAGTCCATACTGTATATACCGAGTAGTGCTGCAGCAGAACAAGGTGCGGTGATCACCTGGATGGCCATGATGATCTTTGGACAAGCGAGCCTCTTACATGACACCATCATGATCCACGCATCTGTAGTGAACCATCAGGGTAGAGGCGTGGCCTTTTTAGGCAAGAGTGGAACTGGTAAAAGTACGCATAGCCGTCTATGGCTACAATACATTCCAGACAGTGTTTTGCTCAATGATGATAATCCTGCGATCCAAATAAAACCTGAAGGAATTGTGATCTATGGGACTCCATGGAGTGGCAAAACCTCGTGTTATAAGAACGAATGTTTGCCGCTACAGGGTCTGGTACGGTTACAACAGGCACCTGAAAATGAGTTTGAATGGCAAACGGGGCTGAAGGGTTTTATTGCCGTGTTGCCAAGCTGTACATCCATCCGGTGGAACAAAGACCTTTTCGCAAGCATGAACACCATCTTGGAGAAAATCATTGCACAGGTTCCTGTCGGTTATTTGAAATGTTTGCCAAATGCTGCCGCGGCTGAGCTGTGCCATTCGGCTATCTTTCCGAACGACTAATACCCTAAAAAATCCCCTAAGATGTTTGCGCTGCTTAGGGGATTTTTACACTTTATCACTTTTTAAACATTCCGATTTCTGGTCTTGAATAAACTTTTCCTATTGGTAATGAATATTTAAAACTGGTTTTTTTACGTGATGATGCTTTACTCTGCCGGTTTGGAACAGCATCATTCAAAGCAGCTTCCAACATGTTCTCTTCTGGATCACCTAAATCTGCAAATACGTAATCTATAATATTTTGTTCATCTGCTAATAAACCATCCCAATAATCTGATACTCCATCTTTGTTTCTGAGTTTAAAAGATACGGGCCAGAAATAAACCTTGTTTTGTATGAGTTGTCTAAAGAAACCGACAGGCTTACCAAATGTATGTGTTCCTGACGCTATAATTTTGACTGCAATATTATGAGGTCTAATAACGTTGATTAACATTTCTGCTGCTGACGCTGTGTGTTCGCTTACTAAAAAATACACTTTATCTAGATTTAATGTACTAAGCCCTTGAAAGTATGTATCCCGTATATTCAATTCCTTTCTTAAACTTGACGTAGCATCAGATTGTAGGTATTTGTTGGTTTCGTAAGTCAGCATAAGTTTAGATTTAAGCTTTGAACCTCCAATCTTGTCTGCTATATATACTGCTGCATCTACATATCCTCCTCCATTATATCTTAAATCAACAATAAGACTTTTAATATTTTGATCCTGAAATTTTTTAAATACAGCGTCTATATTTTTCTTATTTATCTTTCCTCCTGTAGTTTCTTCTTCAATTTCCTCGAAGGAAGATAAAGCGAGATACCCAATATTATTATTGGAGAAATTAAAAATACTTTCTTTATAAACAGGATCTATAACATATTCTCCATAAGTTAACTCTCTTTTTAGCACGCTTCCATCATTACGAATAACTTCCAAAGTAAATTTAGGTGAGCTTAAAGCGCTTGAAAGACGATTTAACATATCAGTTTTTGCTTCAGAATCATCAATCCCCACTGAGAATTTATTATCATTATTAATTGCTGTCACAATGTCAGAACGTCTGAATCCAGCTAAGTAAGCAGGAGATCCCCCTTCTACAAAATCTATTATTGGTTGTACCGTCTTGTTATCACTAGTACCAAAATGGACATTAAACATCTCAAATCCATAACCATTGTACGTATCCATTTTTATTTTATTTGAAGCAAAACTGCTAATATTATATCCATTTGCTCCTACAAAATATGAAAACCGATCTATTACACCTTCTTTATATTTTGGATATGAAGGAGTCATTTTTTTAAGCGCACTTAAAACCTGACCCGCCGAGGAATACTGATCGGTAAACTTGGAAGGATCGGCTTTATAGTCAGGAATGGATGTCTCCCAAAGGGAATATAATTTATAATACTTGTAAATATCATCCTTAATTAGCTGCGCTTCGGTACGCTCGGTCACAACGGGCTCGGGTTCTGGCTCGGGTTTAGGGTTATCCTTTTTACAGGAAATGACAACCAGTCCTGTCAGCGCTATGGCAGCCAAACGTCCTGCGCAGATTAAAGTCTTTAATTTCATAGTTGAAACATTTGTAAAACAAACATAAAAAATTTAATCCTATCTGCAATAAAAAAAACACGCTAGCCTTGGGGAGTGCCAGCGTGTTTACTACCTATTGAAAAACGTTATAATAACAATCTGTCATAGGGAAAGGTTTTAAAAAGTTTGTACTTTATTTCAATTTATTGATGTGATAGACCTGCGTAACTCCAGGATCAATTTCAGCACCTTTTTTAACGCTATTGTTCTTAATGTTATATTCGTAGATAAACCACTTTGATGCGGGCGTTTTCACTGCGGTATAGAGATTGCCGTCTTGAATCAAATTAATGGTAGTCGTAGGGTCGCCACCTGTCATCTCGGCTAAGTTGGCGACGATTCTCTTATTGGCAACATCGATAACATAGGGCCTGATATACGCTTTACCATCACCCAACCAGGCGAGATCACCACCTTTTACGGCATAATCTTTCAGATCGTATAAGTAGCTTTTGTCAAATTCCGTCTGTCCATTATTGACGCGCAAGATCGCAAAAGTACCATCTGTTTTACCACGCGTCAAAAGGTAAAGATTGTTGTTATCATCAAGGAAAGAATAGTTTTCTCGCTGCCAGTGACCAGCTACGTAGCTCGCTCTGTCGTCGCTCATGATATGACCATTGGCCATACTTGGGTAATCACAGATATAGGCATAAGCTTTTTTGTTGACAGGTTTATAATCGGAATCGTAGTAGAAAAATCCAAAATAGGCCTTGCCTCCAGCAACGCGCATACTGGTCACATTGAGGATCGTCGGATCGACCGTTCCATCTTTCTTATATACGGTGTAATCCAACATCGGGATCTGCGCTTTTAAAGTCTTATTCAGCGTCATATCCTTTGTGTTCATAAAGTAAATATCTTTTTCAAATATTTTTTTCTCTAGGTTGGCATCACTGGCTCCTGTACTTGTAAAGACAATTTCGTCGTTTGTGCTAAATTGGCTGGCAACTTTTCCAAGGTAAAAATCACTTGGAAACGCATAATTATCTACTTCTTTGAATAAAAGCCCTTGAGGGGTTTGTACCAATTGGTGCTTACTGAAACGTGTACCATCGTTGGACAGGTAATAATAACCATTAAAGATGTACGCGTAACCAGCATAGCGAGCTTGAGGTAAGTTGCCGGTAATGTCTACGCCCTTATTGTTGGCTGGCGATAACAAGGTATCCTTCATGATCTCATCCGTCGTTAAAAGATAGGAGCCATTTGCCGTAGCAACCCATACCGAATATTCTGTCGGTTCGGGCGTTGTTACCTCAGGCACATTTGGACTATCTTTACAGGAAGATAGCAGTAGTGCAGCGAATGCACAAAAACCAAATAATCTATTTTTTTTCATGATTATAAATGTTATTTTATTAATTATAGGATTGAAACTCTAAATTTTACATAAAATGCACGCCCCGGTTTTTGAAGACGAAAGTTGTCGTAAGCGCGTTCGTCAAAGATATTACGCGCCTCACCCGAGAGATTATAGCGGTTGCGGTTCCAGGAATAGCTAAGCAGCAAACTGTGTACGAGTTGTGTGGGAATATAATTCTTGGAAGCCAGCGAGCCCAAATGGCTGTCGCTTAGGTAAAACCATTTGGTATACTGTGTCGTCCAGTTGATCTGTGTACGGCTGCCTTTACTGAACCAATCGTTTTGTGCAAAACCCAAATCCAAATTTCCATAGACCCATGGCCGGTTTGGGATCTGGTACCCATAAGTCGCGCTCACTTGTTGATTATTTTCATTGGTGTATTTCTGATTATCGATGGCTCGGTCATAACTACCATTGAAGGCGACAGTAATAACATCTTTATACCCGTAGCGTGCTTCGAAACTTCCGCCGTAGATCTTTACACCCGGAATGTTGTAGTACTGAAATTTGTCCTGTCCATTGTCTGTTACAATGCGTGTATTTTGATAGTCTTTTGCCAAGCGATAAAAACCGGAAAGATCTATATTGATAAAATGGTTTTGGTCAAAAAAGGTATTGTAGTAAAAACCGCCATTGAGATTATCGCTATTCTCGGGCTTTAAATCCCAATTGGAAAGAATATTAAAATTATTACCATATATTGCTGTCATCTCAGGCAATTTATAGGCTCTTTCTGCAGAGAACTTTACGCCACCATCTTTGAATATCCGATAACGGGCAGCGATACTATAGCCCGTATTGCCCAAATAGTTTGTTTGTGTCACGATGTCACCACTCAAATACTGATTATTATCGTCGTATTTTCGTTCGTCAATCTTTTGGTAGGTATCAATACCGTAGTATTTAAAGGCAAGGTTGGCAACCAGTCGTTTGTCAAACCATTGACTTTGCCAGGCTAGACCCGCAATATGTTTAATCATATTCTTTGGTAATCCCGAAGTATTGTGATTTAAGATTTTATCATAGGTTTGACGGTCATTGGTACTGATATTATAATTCAGGTTTAAGCTCTGCGTGCGGCTCTCGTCAAAATCGTAATTCAAGTTTATTCTTCCAAGTAAACTACTGGTATTATCTCTTATATATTTCTCTCGGTTAGGGGTATTTCCAGTGGAATTGCTAATTGGACGACCACCCCACTCATAGTTATATTTTGCCGTATCCCTGTTGCGGGTGACGTCATAACCATAGTTGGCATACATATCGGCGTACAGGCGGTCTATTAGAAAGTTTTGTTTTTTGTAACTAATGGTCGGCATAATGTAAGCCGATTCGGTCCAGTTGCCACCAAAAGGTTTGTTGATTGTGGCGCCGAGTTGATTTTGCTTATTGTTACCTGAATACGTCAGTCCTACGAAAAACTGATCGGCCCAGCTTTTATCCCGCAGCCCCACCTCAATCTGACCCATGCTTGAATAATAACGGTCATGAAATCGTCTTGCTTCGTCAATAGTGACAAATTTATTATCGATTACTTTTTGAATAAGAATTCCATACTTCTCCTCCGTATACATCTTGTAATCGTTGTCGGAATAATTATAGAAAGCATTGGTACGAATCGACAGCTTACTTTTGGGATTGGTGTACATCCCTACTAATGATGCTTGATGTGTATTGAAGGATCCATAACTATAACTCAGATCAAGAAAGTGCCTATTGCGTTGTTTAGTAATGATGTTGACGGCACCACCAAGAGCATCTGATCCCAAAAATGCCGGAACTACCCCCTTATAAATCTCCACCCGGTCCACCAGATTGACAGGGATATTATTCAACGACATAGCTGGCCCAAAATCATCCATCGGAACACCGTCTATATAAATTTTTGCAGCCAACCCGTTAATGCGAAAAACAAAATTGGATCCCAGTCCGCCGTCTTCTCGGATGGTGACACCGGGCGCAGTACGTAAAATCTGATTGACATTGGCTGTCTGATTGGCATATCGGTTCATATCAATCACGCTGACATTAAACCCGGATCTTTTTATTTCGTTAACTCGGCGTTGGTTTTCGGTCTGCCCCCTAACATTGGCCGTTTCAAGAACACGTTCATCTCTCTTGAGCTGAATATCTTTGTAATTCTCATTGCCTTTTAAAAGTGCGCTCTGTGCAATGTACCCGATAGAAGTTACTTCTAGCTTATAGGGTGGCTTAGCGTCTACACGCAACTTATAAAACCCATCCAAATCAGTAGAGGTTCGGTTTTCTGTGCCCAGTATACTAACGGTAGCACCTTCAATTCCTTTTCCAAACAAATCTTTTACATAACCTGTAAGGATGCGCTGTGCTTGGACTGAGTTCGTAAAAACTAATAACAATATAAAAACGATGTAGGAAGACTTAAACATGTTCGTTTGGTAATAATTTCAGTTGTTTATCATGACGTTTAAATAGTCTATTCATTGAAAAATCTCGAAGCCATCTCGATCATTAGAAGGAGACTATTTTCATCGCCGGCACAAATATAGATTTATTTAGATTTATTACAAATAATAATTTCAATTAACCTCTATTTTTCACTTGAAAACAAGTAAACTCATACTGAGATATATACACATATAAAAGAGTGGTGATTAATAAAGCGGATAAATTTTTAGACAAGTTGTAAGAATAAATAAAATTGATATATTTGCATAGTTTAAAATGAATCTAAATAAAAGAAGTGATATTTAATCACTATAAATAGTCAACAATGTATACGCTTTTACTCCTATTTATTTTCACCGGTAGCTTTTTTTGGTACTGTTCCTCGGCAAAGGTCCATATCAAACCAGGTTCATCTTTCATGATCGCTCTTATACAAAATAAGAGCCGTGCGAGGTTACTGGCCATGGCTGTGCTCGGTCTTTCATGGCTATGGACCATGTACTTGCAGGGTGCTCTTTCGGGAACATTGGCTTTTGGAGCCTATACCATGGGATTCTTTAGCCTCATCGTACTTTTGTGGCCCTATCGGTATTTTAAATGGAAACAACTGACCGTTATCCTGCTTCTTTCTCTGTTTTTTGAATTTTTTGTGTTTTAAGACATGCCTGCCAATAAAAAATACCTAAGCTCTCCTTTACAACGTTTCCTCAAATTGACCGCTGGTTTCTTTGGGGGCTATTTTGTGATGCTATACTTCCATCTTTGCCTAACGAAAATATGCGATAAAACAGACATTTTGATTACGGCTTACGTCACGGGGTTTATCGCATGGGCAATATTATTGCTCGTCGCCTTTCTTTCAAAAAGTGGTTGGCTGATATGGGGCATATACCTGTTTCTGATCGCTGTATTCTATAGCATCTTTATGTACCTATAATATCCTTATCATGAATTTAAGACGTTATAATATCTACTTCAATACGCATACAATCTCTGGGATAATCATTTGTGCTATTTTGTATGTGATTTTTTTCGCGGGATCCTTTTCATTTTTTAAAAATGAAATCAATGCCTGGCAAAAAAACGAGTCCGACAAAGGTGGAAGCTACCAAAATATGGTTTTTGATCATCTCCTAGATTCTATTGCACAGATTAAAGAACTAAAAGGAAGAGATATTACCTTTTACATGCAGCACAACGGTCATGCGAGTTATGTCAATATCGGCGCATCGCAGGATACCCTGGTGGCCAATAAAGCGAAAGCGGTAGCGGCGCAAAAAGAATTGGCCGAAAAGAAACGACTCGCGACGGAAAATAAAGGTGCAGCGGTAAAAGATGCAAAGGCCAAAGATGAAAAAAAGAAAAGACGTGGCCGCGGCCGACGTGGAAACGAAGATTCGATGTATTTTTCCTATGACCTGGCTACTAAAAAATCGTCAGATTATAGCGATGGCTATACCATGGGTGAATTTTTGTATCGCCTTCACTTCTTAGCGCCGCTCAACCAAATTGGGATCAATATTGGCAGACCCTTTGGCTACACCCTTGCTGGGCTGGTATCGTTTATCTTCCTCTTTGCGCTGATCTCTGGTCTGATGCTCCATTGGGATAAAATCAAATCCAACTTCTTTGTCTTCCGGCCCGGCAACAAATGGAAAACGGTATGGACAGACATGCATACGGCCCTGGGTGTGATCGGCTTTCCATACCAGTTTATGTATGCCCTGACGGGAATCGTACTGATCGTAAACTCCGTATTGATTATTCCGTTTAGCAAATATCTCTATGATGGAAAGGAGGATCAAGTATATGAAGCCCTTGGCTATAGCGACAATACACAATATACGTATTTGTATGAGCCGCTCAAGACAAGCTTCAACATGGGTAACTTCTTGGACAAGCTGGAAAGCAAATGGCCAAATAGCCATATGAACCGCATCTTTATCAAAAATTATGGAGACAAAAGCATGCATGTGGTAGCGCTATATGATGCCGATATCGATAAAAATTTTGCCGGTTCGGGGAAAATTATCTATCGGGTGGCCGATGATAAAATCCTCTTTGAAAAATCGACGGCAGAAAATGGCTCTTATCTAGATTATATGAAGGGGTTTATTTACCGACTCCATTTAGCAGATTTTGGTGGCTATCCCGTCAAGATTATCTATTTTGTATTGGGTATCATGGGCTGCTTTGTGATCATATCGGGTATTCTGATCTGGCTCGTCGCAAGGGATAAAAATAATATCCCCAAACGCAAACGCATCTTTAATTTCTGGGCGGCCAATGTATTTATGGCGAGCTGCCTGACGATGTTCCCAATCACAGCAATGTGCTTTATTGCAGTCAAGCTGGCGACGAAAGTAGATCAGTCGTTTATATTCCATGTTTACTTCTATAGCTGGCTGGCCCTGGCTGTTTTTTATGTGATCCGGCGCAACATCGCAAAAACAAACTTAGAAACACTCCTACTCGGCTCGATATTGTCTCTTGCAATCCCAATTGCGAATGGTGTAAAAACGGGGAACTGGATCTGGGAAACTTATCGCTCAGGAGCAAACGATATTTTACTGGTGGATCTCCTCT
Source organism: Sphingobacterium sp. 2149 (assembly GCF_031455655.1). Lineage (NCBI taxonomy): Bacteria > Pseudomonadati > Bacteroidota > Sphingobacteriia > Sphingobacteriales > Sphingobacteriaceae > Sphingobacterium > Sphingobacterium sp. 2149. The sequence goes on from NZ_JAVDTD010000002.1 coordinate 285,641, forward strand.
GGTTGTCTTTGGGCATCATCGGCCTACTCATCTTTAAAAAGATGCTGCAAAACCAAAAAAAGGAAAATGCGAATGGTAAAACGGACTCATCCGATGACAGCGTTGTTGGCCGTACGACGGGCACAGCCAGTCGCATGCCGCTTAAGAGCACATTTGCCCTTAAAAACAAACCTGCTACAAAATACTAAAGTTACGATGTTCATCGTTGCAAAGGCGAGCTTTATCGCTCGCCTTTGCTATAGTGTTGACGCTAATTTATGATTCTATTGACGCTAAATTTTTCCTATCGTCCGACAATTCTATTGATGAAATCTCGCACAGCGCCGCCCGTGTGTTTAAATCTGGACCAGAATCAATAGTTATATTTCTCCTTCCACTTGTCCCGTAAACTCTGCCTTAATTTCTCCTCCTGTGGATTTTTACCAGGTTCATATAATTTGACGCCGCTGATTTCTTTCGGAAGAAATTCCTGGACAACAAAGTTTCCTGGATAGGCATGCGAATACTTGTATTCAGCACCATAATTTAGGTTTTTCATCAACTTTGTTGGGGCATTACGGATAGCCAAGGGTACGGACAGGTCGCCGGTTTGTTTCACCAAAGCCTGTGCCTTATTAATGGCCTCATAAGAAGCATTGCTTTTGACCGAGGTAGCCAGGTAGATCACCGTCTGCGAAAGAATAATACGCGATTCGGGCCATCCAATCACGTTAACCGCCTGAAAACAGTTGTTGGCCAACAATAAGGCATTCGGGTTGGCATTACCAATATCCTCCGAGGCCAAAATCAACAGCCGCCGTGCAATAAAGGATGGATCTTCGCCGCCTTCAATCATCCGCGCTAACCAATATACCGCTGCATTTGGGTCCGAACCACGGATGGATTTGATAAAGGCGGATATAATATCGTAATGCTGCTCTCCTGCTTTGTCATAAATCGCCATATTCTGCTGTACCTGTTTCAGTACAAAGGCATTTGTGATCGGCTCTCGGTGTAGTATGGCCGCATTGACAACCAGCTCCAGCACATTTAATAATTTACGTGCATCGCCACCGGACAGCCGCAAGAGTGCCTCATACTCCTCAACAACGATCGTCTGTTTCTGCAGGTATTCATCCTCATGCAATGCTTTCTCGATCAGACCAATGAGATCTTGCTCGGAAAGATGCTCCAATACATACACTTGACACCGCGAGAGCAAGGCTGAAATAACCTCGAACGATGGATTTTCAGTGGTGGCACCAATAAGTGTCACCAATCCGCGCTCAACTGCTCCTAACAGGGAGTCCTGCTGTGATTTGGAGAAACGGTGAATCTCGTCGATAAATAAAATTGGCTGGTCTTGGTTGAAGTTCATCAGCCTTTCGGCCTTTTCGATCACTTCACGAATATCCTTCACCCCTGCCTGAATTGCACTTAATGAAAAGAAAGGTCGATCCAGTTCTTTGGCGATCAGCAAGGCTAAACTTGTTTTACCCACCCCCGGTGGTCCCCAAAGAATCATGGAAGGAATATTCTTTTGCTGGATTGCATGATAAAGCACTGCGTCGGGACCGACAATATGCTGCTGCCCTACATAAGCGCTCAATTGCCGCGGTCTAAGTCGTTCTGCTAATGGAATTCGTGTCGCCATAGTACAAAGTTATAAATTAAAAATAGCACAGGGACTAAATATTTTAGTTTAACGCTTTAACATTTTTTCACACAATTTTTCGTCATATTTGCTCTATTATTTATGTAAATTGCTTTTCACAACGCATGAGCAGTATTGAAAGTTGTGCAAAAACAACGCTGAATTGCTCCGATAGTGAAGTTTATAGTAAGCATTAATTGTGATGTAATCATCAATGAGAATGACAAAATACTGGTTTTATATCTTGACCACCCTGACCATATTCATGAATATACCGCGTCGGTCCGTGGCACAAAATGCAGAAAAAGATTATACGGGCGCGATTAAAAAATACGATGCTTCGTTTAAGGGTATCGGACCAGAAGTGTACTTCTTACCTCCACCTAAAACAGCCAATGAAATACTTGCAGAAAACTATGCTGAAAAGAAATTTTTTAGCAAAGAAATTGCGAGGCAACTCTTACTCCAACGTTTGCTACTGCAGCTGCGAAGCACCAATAACCTTGGGCATTTCAACTACTTAATGAATCCGATGCCAGCGACTGCCAACGCCTGGAACGATGCAATTGAAGGGCAAAAGAAAGCGGAAAATTGGACGGCAGGCTATGCTTTATCAAATGAAGCCGCCCTATTTTCCATTAAAAATAACGACAGCAGCAATGCGTCAGCATTTTTATATCAGGCACTTTCTTTGGCTAACCGCACCGATAACAGGGATGATATTGCAACCATCAATTTAAATATCAGCAATTTTCAGCTGTACAGCGGGGACTTTGAGCGAGCCGAAGAAAGTGCACAAAACTATCATACGTACGTGATGAAGAGCAAAAGTTATGTGGAGCAGGCAAACGCCTGGCTTTTAATTGCTATGGCGCGAGCGGGACAGGGAAAATATAAAACAGCCGAAAACAACATCATTCGCAGTGCGATACCGCTATTCAATAAGGCTAAAGCTTATGAAGGAAAGATTTTTGCCTGGGAAATGCTTGCGGAAATCTATTTTAATCAGCATAAATATACAGAGGCCCAATGGTTTCTGCTGCAGGCCCGTGACCTGGCCAATGCCAAAAAACTAAGTAGCGAACTTGCAGAAATTGAATATTTGCTGGCCTCCTCCAAACAAAAGGATGGTAACTTTAAGGTGGCAATCAAAGAGTTTGTGCAGGCCGCAGAGTTGGCCGCAGCGGAAAATAATAAGCAACTGTCGTTGGCAATACTGGACAAACTCGGAGAAGTATATCTGGTCTTAAAAGACTATCCATCGGCTGATCAGACCTACAAAGCCTATACACAGTTAAAAAATGAACTGTATAAATAAAACAATCTACCCCTTCTGCTGGTCTACTGAAAGAGCAGTTTACAGAGCGACTTTAAGCTTTTTGTAAATATTGAAAGATAAATCAAATTAATTTTTAGATTCTGCGGTAATGTGCTATGAATTTCACTAAATTTAGCACGCTTATCAAAAAGAGCTGAATATTTTTTAAAAAGAATGATTAATAAAACCGTCGAAAATATGTTTAGGAAACTCATATTTGCACTTTTTGTTGTATCCATTGTATCTTGTGGTTCAAAACCACGAGTCGCACTTCCTGATGACGAAGGGCTTAAACCAAGCACACAGCATCAGATCATCGCTAAGGAAGTCTCTGGATTATTGGAAAATGCAAGCTACAAAAAGGTCAAAATGAACGATTCAATATCGGGCATTATATACGATAATCTGATCAAAAGTTTGGATCAAGGAAAAAATTACCTGCTTCAGTCAGATATTGATGAATTTCAGTCTTACAAAAATAATCTTGCCCAGGACATTAAAAATGGGGATCTATCGGCCGCTTTCCATATTTTCAACGTGTATTCGAAGAGATACCTGGACAGAATGCAATATGCGCTTTCCGAAATCGGCAAAAAACAGGATTATACGAAAGACGAGTATTACCAGCCTAACCGTGAAAAATTAGGTTGGTTCAAAACGGCAGAGGAGGCCAATGACCAATGGCGAAAACGTGTGAAATACGACTTGCTCAACTTAGAAACTGCCAGTGGCAAATCTACCGACAGTGCAAAGACCAAACAGGTAGAGACATTAAAAAAACGCTATGTCAATTTGATCTCTCAAGCCAAAAAAAGCAACGCAAACGATGCTTTTCAGATCGTGATGCAAGCGCTGACAGATGCTGTAGATCCGCATACTTCTTATTTTAATCCCTCTTTTGCCCAGGCATTTAACGAAGGAATGGCCAATACTTTTGAAGGGATCGGTGCAAGATTATCTATCGATAACGAAGCCGTAAGTATCTTTGAAATTATCCCCGGTGGACCTATTTTCAAAGACAAGAGCATTCACGTCAATGATAAAATCATTGCTGTAGCGCAGGGAAAAGATGGTGAATTTGAAGATATTATTGGTTGGAGACTTGATGCGGCTGTAGCAAAAATCAAAGGTCCAAAAGGAACAATCGTTCGTCTGAAAATTATTCCTGCCGGCCAGCCCATGAACTCTCATCCACGTATTGTATCCCTGGTACGGGAGAAAATCGTCGTTGAAGAAGAGTCTGCGAAAAAAGAGATCATGAACGTCAAAGGAGCGGACGGAAAAATGTATAAAGTAGGTATCATCAACATTCCTAAATTCTACATGGATTTTGAGGCTTACAGAAGACGCGATCCGAATTATAAGAGCACCACGAGAGATGTTAGGATGATATTAGACACGCTGAAACAACAAAAAGTGGATGCGGTGGTCATCGACCTAAGATTTAATGGTGGTGGTTCTTTACCTGAAGCAATTGATTTGACCGGTTTATTTATCGATAAAGGTCCTGTTGTACAGGTGAGAGATACAAAAAACAACATTGATGTTGAAGAAGATAAAAATGCGGGTGTGTCCTGGGATGGTCCACTGGGCATCATGATCAACCGCTTCTCGGCTTCGGCTTCTGAAATCTTTGCTGGTGCTATACAAGATTATGGAAGAGGGATTATCTTAGGATCTCAAAGTTACGGCAAGGGAACGGTGCAATCGGCAATAGACATGTCGCGTGTCATCAGCCCAACCAGCCGATTGCTGTTAAAGGCATCGGGTGAAAAAGATCCAGACACCCCAGAAGGCGCTCCTCAGTATGGACAGATCAATATTACATTGGGTAAATTTTATCGGGTTAACGGAAGTAGTACACAACATAAAGGTGTGACACCAGATATCGTATTCCCTTCTCAGTTTTCTGCAGAGAAATTTGGTGAAAGCTCAGAAAAATCAGCGCTCCCTTGGGATCAAATCCAATCAAGCAACTTCAAAAAAGTAGCTGATCTGAGTGCAATCGATAAAAAATTGGAAGCGATGCATGAGGCACGCATCAAAAACTCATTGGAATATAAATATCTGAAAGAGGACATCGAAGAAGCTCAAAAGGATGAGGATGTTAAAATTCCATTGGAATTTAACAAATTCAAGAAAGATAAAGATGACAACCTCAAGAAAAATAGAGACCGCATCAACGCTTTATTGAAATTGCAGGGGAAACCAGCTTGGGAAGAAGGCAAATCACAGCCTAAAATCGACCTGGATTTCGTGAAAGACGAAAGTGCAAAAGTGATGACCGATTATATCATCAACTTTGGCACAAAAAAACCGATGTAATTTGCCCAAAACTAAAACTGTAACGTAAATAGCAAGAGGGTGTCCAAAAAGTGCATTGCCCCCAAAAAGTTAACCACTTTCTGGGGGTATTTTTTTATGAATAAGAAAAAGAAGCACAGTTTTGAATTTAAGCAGAGCTGTGTTAAACAGATGGATGAGCATTATCGCTCTGCAAAATCTCTTGGTAGAGAATTAGGAATCACCTATTCATTACTTGACACTAGGCATAGGATATATAAGTATCATGGATATGCAGGACTTCTTCCCAAAAAAGGGAAAAGGATCTTTAGCCCGTCTTTTAAGTTGTCAGTCCTTAGCGCAATCCGTGAAGAAAGTTTATCTTTGAAAGAGGCCCGCTTACGCTTCGACCTTTTCTCGTATGTCCACATCATCAACTGGCAAAAAAGACTGGATGAATTTGGTCCGGCAGGATTGGAGCCGCAGGCTAAAGGAAGACAACCTATGACTAAAAAAGCAAACCAACAGATCAAGAGAAAGGCCAGGAAAACGAATAAACCACTCACGCGTGAAGAGGAATTTTTGCAGTAGACGAGTATTTACGGGCGGAAAATGCTTTGCTAAAAAAGCTCCAAGCCTTTGCTCAAGAAGAAAACAGGCGCAAGCCATAATGGAGCTAAGGCATCAATTCGACCTGGTTACCATGTTGAACTGTATTAAAATGGCAAGGAGTACTTTTTATTATTACTCCGGGAAATCTGGACAACCGGACAAATATGAACAGGTAAGAAACCTAATCAGCAGAATATACCATGATCAAAAGGGGCGCTTTAGCTATCGCCGTATCGTGCTGATGATCAAACGATATGGAGTAGGTATTAACCACCATAAGGTCGTGCTTATTCTGATGGGAGAAATGAAGCTGAAGAGCCTGATCAGGGTGAAAAAATACCGATCCTACAGGGGTGACCTGGGCAAGATGGCTCTCAATATCCTTAATAGGGAATTCAAGGCTGACAAACCATCCCAAAAATGGGCTACTGATGTTACAGAGTTCAAAGTCAGGGAAGGAAAGCTCTACCTTAACCCGATCATTGATCTGTTCAATCAGGTAATTATCCGTTATGAGCTTACTGACATACCGGTCTTCAAGGTTGTAATGGACATGTTGAAAAAATCTCTTCCTTGTGCAAAAGTATCCTCAGAGTTGGTTTTAGATTCAGATCAAAGATGGCAATATCAAATGCATAAGTATCGACAATTGCTCAGGGAAAACGGAATCACCCAAAGTATGTCCAGAAAAGGAAATTGTCTGCATAACGCTGTGATTGAAAATTTCTTTCGAACACTAAAGTCAGAGCTCTTCTATATGAAAGAATATGAATCAACTGAGCAGTTAAAAAACGATATAAAAGACTACATCTTCTACTACAATAAAAAGCGGATCAAACTCAATTTAAATGTGGAATGAGCCCGACAGAATATCGAGCTCATTTCTAAAAATCTAATAACTAAATTTGTCCAACTTTTGGGGGCAGTCCATTTTCGGAAAGCCTCTTCTAAATTTTGCAGCTTAAGTAAATTCGCAATTAAGACCCTGAACAGGAAATCAGCTTTCGACCATTTCCTTGGCCAATAATCACCGTTCTTCCGTCTACCTTTTGGCTGATGACAACACTATTATTTCCCGATGCACTCCAATTAACGGTATTGAACGATAATCCATTTTTCAATTTTAGCGGAACCAGAGGCCCTCCACTACTTTTACTTCCCAGTAATGTTACCTCCCCATATCGGCTAATCAATATCCGGAGTAATGGCGCATTACTTGTACCCTTCATATCATAAACTTCAGGTATACCATTTACAGCATACTCCGTACCATCTACAAACTGAATATTCCGCACGGTTCCAAGACTAGTATTGGTCTGAAATTGAACCTGATCGTTCGTACTGCTTCCAAATATATATTGCCCATTTACGCGCATATTGAAAGCGTTGTCGAATTCGGTAATATCAAATTGAAAACCGTAATTTGCCTGCGGCGCGCTAAACGTATTTGTAATTACCTCATTATTAGCATAGCGCGTACCATCTTTAATAATGCCACTGTATGAGTTGCCATTAGCCGTCCAAGTCGCCCGCTCATAATTCCAATTAAGCGCATCTGAGGTTACGCTTTGCGTACAGGCTTTGAAATTCAATACTAAATTATATTTGTGCCCAGGTATAATCTTAATATTTGGGACAACAATATTATTCTTCGTATCACCATCAAGTGTAATGGAACCTATGGTGAGACTGGCCGTAGTTGTATTCGGACTGATCACTAGCGTTGGAAAAGCCGTCACTGAACGTGATCCAGAAGAGATCGCTGCAAATGTAATTGCCGCGCTCGAATTGGTAGAGGCATATACAAGACTACCGTCATTTAGGCTAAATGTTGCAGAACTTTTAGCAGGACTGACAACCATATTTGATAAAGCCGCTATAGATCCAGTCATACTATTGTCCATCTGCACTGTTGTAGTAATCTGACTAAACTGATGCGTCAGTATAACAGCTAAGTTGTTATTTCCGTATGCTAACTGCATCGTTTTTTTAAAGTACATCAGATCGCCATTGACATCTTTCAATTTAGCGGTTGACAAATTGGAAATACCGTCTACATTTGGAATGACAGAAGTGCTATTAATAGAATACACCACAAACGTGTAAGTTTTTCCAGCATCCAAATTGAGCTGTGGCGCATTAGATCCGTAGCTATAGTCAGTTGATTGCAAATAATTACCAGAGGCATCGTAAACAACAATTCGATATTTTACATTAGTATCAAGCGTTTTAGTGATCACCTGAGAAGCTGCCCTCAATGATCGCGTGTTAAGAGCAGGATCGACATAATCGCTTCTTTTAAAGGAAGCATCTAATTGGGAGTTCTGTTGATCTCTTAATGTTACGCCCAATGTCATGTGTTCTGAAACAGCCACTTCTGACACCTGCTCGGCTAATTTACTATTTGTGACTTTTCTGTTGGATGCCAATACCACAGTTTCTTCTTCGGGATCCCCTACCGATACTCCTACGGTAACAATTGCCAATCCTTCCTGTTCTGCGACAGGCACATTGTTTGACTTGGTACAGGATTGCAAAAGAACTAAACCCATGCAAAGCCCAAACAATAATCTATTTATAGTTAAATCCATTCCTTTCATGATATTTTTGATTAATTATAACTTCCCCAGTCTAAGTTTCTAATATCATCATTATCTTTCGTCCATTGTTCAACTACCTGACCATTAGAGTTTTGAGGCTGTACAGTCGCAGACTCAGCGGCTATACCCGATTCAAGATCGATTAAAAATAGTTCGATTTTTGGTTTTACGTATTGCTTTTTCATGATAAATGATGTTAAAAGGATTTAATAGAATCTAAGATATATATAAACGAGGTTCTTAAACAGTCCAAAATTATCCCCCAAATATTTCATATACAAACAAATACTAGAATATAAAAATACCTGTAGCTAGGCTACTACATAATGTAGAGTTACCTAAATATATATATATATATATATATATTGTCCGATTAAAAATATTGCTCAAATAATAAAACAAAGACGCGTATGCTGAATATCTATAAAATAGACAATACCTTTATTGACCATCCCAAGTTTTCAATCATGTAAACGTGTAAATGAGCTTGCCGAAGAGGGAAATGGAAAACCATCCACTGTGGAAATCAATCTAGCAGATGCTAGATATGGGGAAGTTTATCACGCACGTTTCCATCCATCAGAAGCCGGTTGAAACCACTACCTTAAAACTTCATCTGGATGGGTTTGAGAAAGCTTACAGTAAACAGAGCATTGAAGTTGTTGCCGATGCCGGTTATGGCAGCGAAGAAAACTACGAAATGCTTGAGGACAAGGAGATCGAAACTTATGTGAAGTACAATTATTTTCATAAGGAACAGAAAAGAAAGATGAAGAATGATCCATTCTCTGTCCAGAACCTGTTCTATAACACCATGGAGGATTTCTACGTCTGTCCGATGGGGGCAAAAATGGAAAATATCCACATGGGAAAACGAACTTCGAGCAATGGTTATGAATTCTAGGTCGCTTATTATCAGGCGAAAAGTTGTGAAGGATGTTCGCTACGCGGAAAGTGCCACCAGGCAGAAGGGAATCGCAGAATAGCATTAAATCACCGTCTTAGAGAACTGAAAACGAGCGCAAGAGGGCTTTTTAAGAGTGAAAAAGGACTGGATCACCGAAGTAAACGCCCGATAGAGGTAGAAACAGTGTTTGGACAGCATCGTTTTTTATGATACTCATCACTGTGGAGGGATCTTAACATTAAATTCACGTTTTATTTGTAACTTATCGCTAGATTGATTGTTTTGGTAATATACCGCCGCTATACGAGACCCTATAGATCCACTTAAGCGAAGGATCGGGATGACATAGCAGTGGGTTATCAAGTTAAACGTATAAAAAAGAATATCATGAGACATATCCTCCTGTTAACTGACTTTTCAGAAAATGCTCTTCTAGCAGCAAAGCAAGTTGCACTATGTACAGAAGCATGGAAAACGCAAAAGGTGATTGTATATCACACGTACAATAGTGTTACCGTCGTCGACAATGAACCTATTGTTGTTGTCAATGAAGAAGTAAAAGCGGCCAAAGAAAAGGAACTTGCGGACTGGTTCGACGAAATTAGACTGTTGTTCCCACCACAAGTAGCATTATCCTATCAAATGGAAGACGTGGATTTACCGATGGGCGTTCAAGAAATATGTCGTGCCCAAGCTATTGATCTTGTGGCATTGGGTATTACAGGTCAAACAGGCTTTGCTAAAATCCTGGTAGGAAGCAATGCCATTACGTTAATGGATATATGCCCCAAGCCGATGCTTATCGTGTCGCATAAGGTAGATCCTGCCGTCCCCAAAAATGTACTGGCAACTACGGATCTGAAAGAGGTAGATCGCAAACTGGATTTATTTAATTTGGACCAAGTTTTGGAAACCTTCCAAGCAAAATTATATGTCCTGAATGTCGCGAAAAAAGAGGCGTCTGCTGCAGACCTGGCGCAGGAATTAAAGCACCTCCATGAACGCCTGGACAAATACCATCCTATTTATGACTACATTAGTCACGATGATGTTGCAGTCGGTATTGAAGAATATGCAAAAGAGAAACATATAGACCTCATACTTTCATTCCATAAAAAGCAGGGCCTATTATCTAGCCTATTCAAAAGCAGCATCTCAAAAAAGATCGCCTGGAATGGCGCCGCCAACTTATTGGTTATTCCCATGGATAGATCATAAATACAGTATATTTTTACAAAAAACCTTCGCAATGAAAGTGAAAGGTGCTTGTTATGGTGAAGCCACAATCCTTCAGGAACCGTGGCTTCAATAACGTATATCTTTCTAGGAAAAACCGTTTACTTTTTATCAACGGAGTGTTTACCGGGACCGATAAGAATGAGTCCTAAAAACACAAAACAGAGCTCAATCGCATGGGATGCACCAGAGATACCATCTCCGTTGGAAAGATGCATTAATCCGGCGATAACCATTGTAAAAGCAAGCAATAGTGCTGCTGGTCTGAAAAAAAGACCAAGTAATAAAAATAGTCCGCCCACAGTTTCGGTAGCAGCAGCCATAAAACCCCAAAAAGCAGGCATAAAATGAACACCAATATTCCCCATTGACTTGCCCACGCCTGACCAAAGCTCGGGACCGCCCTGTAACTTGGGCAAACCGTGCATAATCATCATCACGCCCAATCCAATGCGCAAGACCAAAAGTCCTGTATCTCTATACTTACCCAATGAATTCCAAATTGCCATATAAAACGGTTAAATTATTAATAAATGAATTACCACTCGGCCTAAATTAATGAAATTATTTAAATTGAAAGTCCTGTAGCTTCTATTCTAGGAATAAATTTATTGCATTTTTAATACTTTATGCGTAATTTAAAAGCTATAGAACCGATGATAATTCTGTGAGCTGCAACAGAAAAGTCCGGTATAGCTTAGCGACGGATTATAGCATAAACAAATAACTAATAAGGATGAAAAACCTACTCTTGTTAACAGACTTTTCGGACAATGCCTACGCCGCTGCTCGATACGCCGCGCAATTAGCTCCGCTATGGGGTATTGAAAAGGTTGTCTTGTACCATACGTACGAAGTAATCCCTACCGTAGGTACCGAGCCTGTTGTCATCAGCAATTCAGAAATTCTAGAAGAGAAACAAAAAGACCTCAATACCTGGCAACAGGAGCTCATGCTGCTTTTCCCGGAAGGGATAGCCTGGAAATCTGTGCTTGAAGAATATGAACTAAGCTACGGCGTAAACCGTACTTGTGCAGAGGAGGATATTGACCTCGTCATCGTCGGCACCGCGGGCAAAAGTGGCCTAAAGAAACTACTACTCGGAAGCAATACGCTCAAGCTGATCGAAAATTGTCACACGCCCTTATTGGTGGTCCCGGCACGGGCTGAACTTAGGGTACCGAAAAAGATGCTGATAGCCTCAAATCTTAAGGAAGTAAAACTAAAATTGAACCGCCTGTTGGTCAATGCATCTGAAGTATTGCGCAAAAGTGAGGTATATGTGGTACATGTCACCAAAGAAGATCCTGCAAATAAAGCTGTAAATGCTGAAATAACGATCATGAAAGATCTGCTGGCGCCCTACAATCCCCTGTATAGTTATATCCTTCATACAGACATCGCCCTTGGGATTAACCAATACATTAACGAAAATAATATCGATATGATGGTTACTTTCCACCGCGACAAGGGCTTGTTAAGCCGAATTTTCAACACCAGTTTAGCCCAGAAGATGGCTTGGAAGAGTCAGGCGGCAATGATGGTCATTCCGGTACATTCCGGCTAATCAGAATAGGCGTTGCAGCTAAATGCTGTTCAGCTATACCTACAAGTAAGTTAGCTGAACAGCATTAGCCGTGGTTTTCAATTCCACTTTTCGGCCTAGTACGAGGGCATGATTGTCATCAATATGACCTGCCGGATAGGCAAACGCTACCGGAAAATCATATTCTTTAACTTTATCCCACACAATTTCTTCCACACTTTGGCCAAAAGCGGGGTCGTTGTCCTTCATGGCAGAGAAACCGCCGACAATAAGACCGCTCAATTTTTTTAATTTTCCCGCACGCTTCAATGCCCATAGCATTCTGTCTATGGAGTAATAGGCTTCCCCTACATCCTCTATAAATAAAATTTTATTCTTGTAATTGACATCCGAATCGGACGCCAGTACAGAAAGTAAGATAGCCAGATTTCCACCCACCAGTTTTCCCTCCCCCTTGCCTGCACGGTTGGGAAATAAGGTTTGCTCGTAGGCAAAGTCCATATTATGACCAAACAATGCATTTTTCAAGGTCTCCAAAGAGGCCTCTGTGCCCGTCTCAAAAGACTTGGGCATCTGTCCATGTATTGTGGCTACTTTAAAATTCCGTTGAATATGACTGTGCAATACGGTAATATCGCTAAAACCCACCAGCCATTTGGGGTGTTTTTCGAAGTTCGAAAAATCGATTTCATCGACAATTCGAACACAACCATAGCCGCCACGTGCGGCGAATACCGCCTTAATCGATGGATCGTCCAGTGCCCACTGCAGATCAGCTGCTCGTAAACTGTCTTGTCCGGCAAACTGGTGGTACGATGTGCTGACAGTCTCTCCGACCACAACCTCCAATCCCCAGCCCTCCAATGTTTTTAGGCCTACATCAATAGATCCACGGATAAAACTCGCAGGACAGACGATCGCAACTTTATCGCCTACTTTCAGAAAATCAGGTATTTTGGACATCTTTTTATCGCTAATGATCAAACAACCGGAAGCACAAAGGCTAGTCTCCAATAAAAAAATTATGGGAAAACGATGTGCTTATCCCTACAAATAAACGTAAATTTATCTGAGTTTTCTACCGCTATTTGGAATAATATTTTTGCGATTGTTTGATATGATACGCATTTATATTGCATATAAACAGCAATTTATCTAAGTTTGCCAAAGAAAACAAGTACACACTTTAATATCTTTCAAGCATTGAGTATTCTAGATAAAAAACGTTATACCATCACATCGGCATTACCGTATGCCAATGGTCCTTTACATATTGGACACCTTGCTGGAGCATACATCCCTGGGGATATCTTTGTCCGCTATTTGCGTCTGAATCAAAAAGATGTCGTTTATGTATGTGGTTCAGATGAGCATGGTGCGGCGATTACCATCCGTGCAAAAAAAGAGGGCATTACCCCACAACAAATCATTGATAAATACAATCAACAAATTAAAGAGAGCTTTGAAGAGTTTGGCATTTCCTTCGATATATACCACCGCACATCGGAGCCCATACATCACCAGTTATCGCAGGATTTCTTCTTGAACCTTTACAACAAAGGTGAATTTGTCGAGAAATTTTCCGAACAGTATTACGATGAGGAGTACCACCAGTTTTTGGCCGACCGCTATATTACAGGTACTTGCCCAAATTGTAAGTCCGAAGGTGCCTATGGTGACCAATGCGAAAAATGTGGAACATCCCTGAGCCCGACAGATCTGATCAATCCGATTTCGACATTGAGCGGAAAGACACCGGTATTGAAAGAAACAAAGCACTGGTACCTCCCTTTGGATAAATACCAGCCATGGCTTGAAAAATGGCTGATCGAAGGAAAGAAAAATATCCTTAAATCCAACGTGTTTGGGCAATGCCAGTCTTGGCTTAAATCGGGTTTACAACCGCGTTCAATGACCCGTGATCTTGACTGGGGTGTGGATGTACCGCTGGAAGAAGCACAGGGTAAAAAACTTTATGTCTGGTTGGATGCGCCTATCGGTTACATCTCAGCAACCAAACAGTGGGCATTAGACCATGGCAAAAACTGGGAGGACTATTGGAAAACGCATGATAACCCTGCCGATGATTCTACGTTGATTCATTTTATCGGAAAAGATAATATTGTCTTCCACTGTATTATTTTCCCCGCTATTCTTCATGCTCACGGCGATTACATTTTGCCTGAAAATATTCCAGCCAACGAATTCCTTAACCTGGAGGGCGATAAGTTGTCTACGTCTAGGAACCATGCGGTTTGGCTACATGAATATCTACAGGAATTCCCTGACAAACAGGATGAATTGCGTTATGTATTAACGTCGATATTACCGGAAACCTCCGATGCTGAGTTTACCTGGAAGGATTTCCAGGCACGCATAAACAATGAGCTGGTAGCTATTTTGGGCAACTTTGTAAACAGGGTAATGGTACTCTCTCACAAATATTTCGATGGTCAGGTATTGAAGGGAGCTGCTTTGTCTACGGTAGACCAAGCGGTATTGGATGAATTAAAATCATTTCCGGTTGCCATTACATCTTCTTTGGAACAATTCCGTTTCCGCGAAGCTTTGGTAGCATTTATGAATGTTGCCCGCCTTGGCAATAAATATCTTGCGGATGAGGAACCATGGAAAATCATCAAAACGGATGAAGAACGGGTTAAAACAATATTAAACGTCGCGGCACAGATCGTTGCAAACCTCGCTGTCCTTGCGCAGCCGTTTTTGCCTAAAACAGCAACCAAATTATTTGAAATGCTCAATTTTCCTCAAGGAAACTGGAATGACGCGGGTTCAGATGCGTTGATTGAAGTGGGCCATCAATTGGGTGAAGTACAATTGTTATTTGAAAAGGTAACAGATGAACAGGTCGACTTTCAGCTCGATAAACTTACAGCAGCAAAAGCCAAAAACATAGCCGACAATGCCAAGGTTGCTCCTGCAAAAGAAAATATCAGCTTCGACGATTTTGTTAAAATGGATATCCGTGTCGGAACCATTACAGCAGCTGAAAAAGTTGCCAAAACAAAGAAATTATTGAAATTGACCATCGATACGGGTATTGATACACGGACGGTAGTTTCGGGTATTGCAGAATTCTTTAGCCCTGAAGAAATTGTAGGGCGTCAGGTGTCCATATTGGTCAACCTTGAACCCCGGGAAATAAAAGGGATTATGTCGCAGGGAATGATCCTTATGGCAGAAGATGCCGATGGAAGACTGGATTTCGTAAAACCAGATACAACAATTAAAGTAGGGAGTACGGTGCGTTAATACCAAACGTCATACCATGATAATAAAAGCCTGTTCGTCTGGACAGGCTTTTTTATAGGCTATTTTTGATAGGTACTTCGAGGCCACCGCTTTTCTGGTAGTAGCCTATCTTTTTTCCTTTAGCATAGTTGGCTGATTAAAAGAATATGCTCTGCATACGTTTCTTAAAATCCTTTTCATCCAAATAATCATAAACGGTATCTTTTAGCTTTTTTAGGATCTCTGCTCGAGATTCGGCCACCACTTTTTTCTTTTTGGTGAGCACATTTGAGACCGGAGCATTCGTGATCTCCACCTTGGTTGCAAACATATTGACATTCATACTTGGAATGGACACCCCCATGATTAGCCCTGGTAACCCATGAATAAGTTCCGGACCTCCGGAAATAGGAATTTGTCCTGCAAAAAAAGCAACGACATACACTGAATCTTGCACAATTCCATTGACTCTTCGGCAGTCGTATCCGGCAATATTTCGATATTCATCGGTATACTTCCATTTTACAGCAGGCAATGAATCTTTAAGTAAAAGTTGATCATCACCAAATGGAAGCAATTTGAGAAACTCCTGCTGTTGAAAATTGATATAAGTTTTTGAATCTGCAAGGATGGACTGGTATCGTGTGACATTGCGGTAACTCGGAGGATAGTCTTCCTGAATAGTCTCAAAGAGGGTTTCATGATCGTAAAATTTCAACATATGATGTGTCACCACCTCTGTAGGACCATTTTTGACGGCATTGTCGACCGTTAACTTGTCCCAGGTATCTAAATCTGGTTTGTTGAGGTAATTACGCTTCAAGAAGTTCTGCACATGAAACTTCCGTTCATAGGTCACTATTCCGCTGCTCGGAAAATAGGCATGCTGCGCCTGGGCTGTGCTCATGCACAGCAACAAAACCCAAATCATCAACTTCGTATATTTACTCATTTGGTATCTCCTTTCATCTGTAAACAAAATATTTTTTCCATTGGTCAGATGGAGCTTATCAGAATTAATATTCACCTTAACTTTGGACAAAAAATTGGATATTGCTATCATGGGCGGTTCATTGATGTAAAATTATAGATTACTTTTAGCATGCCATAACGGCGCAATACGTCGTTGCTCGTCTGAATAAATGACGTTCCATTTTGATATCGGTACACGCCATTATTTTTATTTAAAATATCATTGACGAACACCTGCACTTCCAACGATTTATCTTTCAATAGCTTTTTGGAAACATAACCATTCATATTGACAATGTTAATCGACTGTAATGTTTTCGTAGCAGCCTGATAATTTTGATTGGTCGTTAAAGAGATTTTGAAATCTTTTGGGAAGTAATACGTGAGCTCGGAGTAGGTCCTCAACGTAAAAGTGGAACGATTTAACTCGGGCTGCAAATAGGAATTCATTTGCTGAACACCTGGCCTGATGGAAATATAGAAATCCATCTTATTCGCCTTATAGCGACTAAAACCGATATTCGGTGAAACACTCCACGTTTGATTTCTATTGAGCTTTGGCTCTTCGGTATACGATGATAGGTAACTAAATTGGCTATTGTACTGCACCTGCATCCCTAGATTCATTTTCAACCCCCATTTTTTTTGTAATACAAAACTGTATCCACTACCGCCATACATCCGCCAATTGTCCTTGTCAATATTGACATAGGAAATCTGCTGTGTACCTCTATCCAAATCGTACCGCACACTATTGTTGATGCTATTTTTACCTTGATCTGCATTTACATAAAAATAGATGCTCTGATCTTTCAACTGCTTATAGTTATTGTAATCAATTGAATACGAATTGTTAAAACCGGCTTTTAGGTTTGGATTATCCAGATATTCAATAAGCGGCTGTGCATTTTGCTTTAGGGGTTCTATCTGTGTCAAAGAAGGTTGACTGGTATGTCCACTGTAACGGAAATTGATATTTTTACTTTTAGAGATTTTATAATTCACCGAGAAAACTGGATTAACTGACGTTTGATTGCGCTGTAATGTTGTATTCAGATTATTATACGTCCTCTTCACATCCTCAAAATCCACCCTATTGCTTACATTGACAGTCAACGTACTAGATTTGTAATTCAGCGAAGTATTCACTGCACTTTTCAAGCTGGTGTAATCGAAATCATTTAATAGATTCTGATCTAGCACAGTATATTCACCTGTAACGGGATCTTTATCAAAAGACTGATTCAGCGTTTCCGATTTACTGCTGTTGAATGCATATCCAACGGCGGCAGTCAGCCGTTTTGACAAGGGCTCCGAATAAGTTACAGAGGCGCCGTAGGTATTGTTGGCCAGCTTATCATTTTTAAATTGATCAATCAGGGTGGTATCACCTGAATTTTGAAAAATATTTTCAGAAAAATATTGGATTTTGGAACGATTCTGATCCGTATTTGCATTCATATTAAAGGTGACAGAACGGCGCTCTTTTCTGAAGCGGCGTGTTAACATCGCATTGACATTAAAGCGATCCTGATCAGCATTCAAATCATTTTTTGATGTCGTCTTTGTGATCAAGACTCCATCCAGTGTACGTTGATCAGCTTCAGAACCAGAGAAATTATCACGGCTAGACTTCATAAATCCCATATTAACGGTCAAATCGGACATCGAATCCAACTTCAAATCATACCTCAAATTAGCAGTATTGGATTTACTTTCGTTCTCCGACCGCGTCACGTTATTGTCTACCTGCGCCCGCTCAGGTAGATTATTTTGTGCATTGTAGGTACTGGTGTTGCCTACACGGATCTGATTACGCTTAAAGTTGACATTGATTTTGTGCTTATCATCTTTAGTTTTATCGGAATAGCTAGCTCCCATATTGATCGCTCTAGGTACTCCTCCACCGGAATACGTACCGTCCCAGTCGCCATCAGAACCGTCGCCACCCGAGGTAATCATAATACCTCCACCTTCTATCATCTGCACATTGCTGCTTCCGCCAACGCCATATTTCTGGCTATCTTCAAAGCCCAGTCCGACCATACCGTCATTGGCAAGAATGCCATACGCGGCAATTTTTTGCGAACCTTTAAACTTATTGAACATCACTTTACCGCCGTAATAGTGATCCGTACCCGCTCCGGCAACAGCTTGCCCAAATAGTCCCTTCTTCTTATCTTCTTTGAGTTTGATATCAATGGTCTGCGTACGCTCTCCATCATCCACCCCCGTTCGAACGGCTAGGTCTGATTTCTTTTCATAAACCTGCACTTTACTGACCATATCGGACCGAATATTCTTAGTAATTAACGTTGGATCATCACCGAAGAACTCCTCCCCATCGAGCAGTACTTTTTTCACCTCTTTGCCCTGAGCGGTAATCTTGCCAGATCCATCCATCGTAATGCCGGGCAATACTTTTAACAGGTCCTCCACTTTGGCATCTTTATCAACTTTGAAACTACCGGCATCGTATTCAATCGTGTCCCCTTTAATAACCACCGGAATTTTGCCATTCACCTGCACCTCCTCCAATAGTAGGGCTGCTTTGGATAGTTTGACCAATCCAATGTCTAAATCTCCAGCACTCACTCTGATATCCTTTACCAAGTCTGCATACTGGGGATAGGAAACGACCATTTTATAAGTTCCTGTATCCAGATTTGCTACTTGGAACGTTCCATTTTCTTTTGTCCGACCGAAGGTAATCAAGACCGAATCTTTCGGGTTGAGCAGTGCGACTGAAGCCTGATGTAGTTTTGCAAGATCCTTGCCATCCACAACCGACCCCGAAAGCTTATGTTGTGCATAGGACTTTGAACTTAGGGTAGCTAGCAAAAGAAACAAAACTAGGGAATAGGTTAGTTTCATAAATTAACGTTTATATATTGTCGGGTAAATATAACGCTAATGCTACGGAAAATTCGTAAAATAATGTTAAATAATTATATAATTAAAAAACACGTTAACATTAAAAAAAAGATCAAGCTAAGACACTGGATACCAAAATATCATGACAAAAAAAAGAGGCCTGACTTATTTGTCAGGCCTCCATTGAAAATGAAAAAAAATTTTTATTTTCTTTATTCTACATTTAAATTCAATTCTTTTTCCTTATTGATTAAATGGGCAATACTCGTATCATTCAATATCTGCAACATGGCATTTCTTACCTCAACGAACGTATCGCGTATGCCACAGGCATGCTCTTGGGTACACTCTTCGCACGAGCGGTAGAAATTTAAACTTACACAGGGTAGCAACGCGATAGGCCCATCGATCAAGCGCATAACCTGCGATAAGAAAACGTCTTCTGGTGCCTTATTGAGGCTATACCCGCCCCCAGCACCTTTCTTGCTATAGAGAATTCCGGCATTTCGCATTTCGAGCAGAATCTGTTCCAAAAATTTCTTGGGAATATTCTCTTCCTGTGCAATCTTTACGATTTGCATAGGCTCATTACCGTAGTTACGACCAAGCACCATTAGTGCCTTTATTGCATATTTTGTCTTTTTGGAAAGCATACTTATTAACCCCCTGTTGAATCGCAAATTTACGTTTTTTATTCAATAGAATAAAACCCGCACCATTTCATGCCTATACCAGCTGTAAACACCCCAAACGGAAGCTTCACCTCCCTATACTGGAAACGTATCTACTGCATTTCCTTATTGCCCCAATACCGCCGTGATGGGTTTTCCAATACTACCATTTGGTTCGGTAATGTGCAAAAGTGCTGCAATTGTGGGTGCAATATCCACAATATGTACCTCTGTATTGGATACTCCTGGCTTGATACCCCAGCCCATAAATACCAAAGGAATATGGGAATCGTAGGCAGACCATGTTCCATGGGTAGTACCGGTCGAGCGAGGCGTACCATCGTACCATTGTGGTTCGCAAACAATCTGGATAGCACCACTACGCTTAAAGTTATAACCATTGATCATTTTTTCGCGAATAGGCGCTGGAATCATTAGGCTTTCCCCCTTCTCCATATCAGCAACATAGGCCACACCTTCGGTATGACGAAGTTCACGAATGATGGTCTCTTTTATTTTATCACGATCCAGCTGCAAAGAATCGATCAACTGATTATTTAAATGAACCTGATAGTTCATCATGCTTTTTACAAGCTTCTCTTGTCCAAATTTCTCTTTAAGGGTTTTGTTAAGTCCGGTGATAATCTGACGGGAATAGAAATAACCACCGTTTCCTTTCATATCCATAAAGAACCGAGAGTTATAAGAAGCGCCGTGGTCTGCCGTCATAAAGAACGTATAATTACCCTTGCCCACGGTGTTATCGAGGTATTTGAAGAATTCAGCAAGTTGTTTATCAAGTTGCAGATACATATCTTCAATCTCCACGGCTGTCAATGAATAGCGGTGTCCCACATAATCTGTCGCAGAGAGACTCACACAAAGAAAATCGGTATTGTTAGTTGGGTTATTACCCATCTGTTCATTTTTGATTGCCTCCATGGCCATATCCAATGTAAACTGATTGCCCATTGGCGTGGTTTTGATCAGCTCATAGCCCTCGTCTTTCATCAACTTGGAAGTGGCGCGAGGCAGTGTCGGTTTCTCTTCACCCGGGTATTTGCCTTCATAGATATTGTCATCTGCAATACTGTTGGCAGCGTATGTACTGATGTCGTACATCGGCTTCCAGTCGCCTTTCAGATATTTCTCGGCTAACTTTTTCTTATTGAAGTCCACCACCCATTTTGGAAGTTTGTCCATATAGAAATTGGAAGTAACCCAATCACCGGATTTTGCTTCAAACCAATAGGCCGCATCCGCAAAATGCCCTGCCGGTAAGATCCCACCGCGGTCTTTAATCGCGATACCGATCACTTTGGACTTAAAGTTAGAGGCTAATTTCAATTGGTCGGTTACAGTAGATGCAAGCAAATTGCGTGGAGACTGTTGCCCCTCCTTTGCGGTAGTACCTACACCGACAACATTGTCGTCCTGCGTACAATACATATTCTTTCCGGTCTGCTCTTCAATCCAGTCGTTACCCGCAATCCCATGGATGGAGGGAACAGAACCTGTATAGACCGAACTGTGCCCAATAGCCGTATAGGTCGGGATATAATTAATCAATGTATTTTCGCAGGAGAATCCTTCTTTCAAAAGTCGTTTGAAACCATCATTGCCATATCGATCTGCAAAACGATACAAATAATCCCACCGCATTTGGTCCACCATCAGGCCGACAACCAATTTTGGTTTTTCTGGCTGTTGCGCCATGGACGAAAGCGCTGCTATTCCAAGGACGACGCTTAAAAAAAATCTTTTAATCATAATCGTATTAAGTATTAAAATATTTGTTTTATCAATTTCACAGGCTAAAGTAGGGTTTAATCTTTTAAATGTGCTTTTAAAAATTGCCCTGTATAAGAATCTTTACAATGAATAAGTTCTTCAGGAAGCCCCGCAAAAACAAGTTTACCGCCTTTATTTCCGCCTTCGGGACCAATATCAATGACCCAGTCTGCCGATTTAATCATATCCATATTGTGTTCAATCACCAAGATACTATTCCCTAAGGCAATCAGTGCATCAAATGATTTCAAGAGCTTTTTGATATCCTGAAAATGCAAGCCTGTCGTTGGCTCATCAAAGATAAAAAGTGTTTTCTTGCTATTATTTCCCTTAATTAAGAAAGAAGCCAATTTAATCCGCTGGGCTTCACCTCCCGATAGCGTACTCGACGATTGACCGAGTTTAACGTAGCCCAGTCCAACATCCTGTAGAGGCTGCAGTTTGGCCAATATTTTAGGCTGGTCTGCAAAGAATGTGATGGCTTCATCCACGCTCAACTCAAGAACATCCGCTACTGACTTATTTTTGTACTGTACATCAAGTACAAACTGCTTAAATCGTTTTCCACCACAGGCCTCGCAGGGTAAAACAATATCAGCCATAAATTGCATTTCAATTTTAACTTCACCTTCACCCTGACAGACATCACATCGTCCGCCTTCAACGTTAAATGAAAATGCGGCAGGTTTCAATCCAGCAGCTTTAGCTGGTGCTTGGCTGGCATATAAAGCTCTGATTTCATCCCAGGCTTTGACATAGGTGACCGGATTGGATCTCGACGAACGGCCAATCGGATTTTGATCGACCATTTCAACTTGTTCAACTCGGGCAATGTCTCCCTCAATCGCATCATAGATCCCCGTTTGTTCACCGGAGTAATTACCGATAGACTTCTGCAATGCAGGATAAAGGATACGCTTAACCAATGAGGTCTTACCGGATCCCGAAACACCGGTTACGACAGCGAACGTATTTAATGGAAATTGTACATCAATTCCTTCTAGGTTATTTTCATGGGCTCCCTTAATGGTAACGCTACTCGACCACGAACGGCGTTTTTTAGGTACTTCAATCCGGCTTTTTCCACTCAGGTATTGACCTGTCAAGCTTTTAGCATCTTGTAGAATCTGCTGATATGTACCCGCAAAGACCATCTCCCCGCCGTTGATACCTGCTTCAGGGCCGATATCAATCAGATAATCCGCAGACTCCATCATCTCTTGCTCATGTTCGACTACAACCACTGTATTACCGACATCGCGTAATGATTTCAGCACCGAAATCAGGCGCTGTGTATCACGCGGATGGAGACCAATACTCGGTTCGTCCAACACATAAATAGAACCTACGAGCGAACTTCCCAAGGAAGTCGCCAGATTGATTCGCTGTGACTCTCCGCCTGAAAGCGTATTTGACAGCCGATTCAAAGTCAGATAGCTTAAACCAACATCGCAAAGAAATTGCAGTCGATTATTAATTTCGGCAAGAAGTCTTTTTGCAATGACCAGCTCATTACCGACCAGTGGCAAATTTTTAAAGAATTCCAGCGCCTCTTCCAAAGGCATCAATACAACATCTGTGATGGATTTTCCGCCTACCTTGACGTAAGTAGCATCTTTCCGTAATCGGGTGCCACGGCAGTCTGGGCAATCTGTTTTCCCGCGATAGCGGGAAAGCATTACACGGTATTGAATTTTATAGGTCTGGGATTCGAGCTCTTCAAAGAACTGTGTAAGACCAGCAAAATATTTATTTCCTGTCCACAAGAGCTCCTTTTGAGCCCTGGTCAGATCCATGTAGGCACGATGTATCGGAAAATCGAACTTCAATGAACTTTTAACAAGCTTTTGTAGCCATTCGCCCATTTTTTCTCCTCGCCAAGGTGCTATTGCGCCATCGTATACCGACCGACTTTTGTCGGGAATAACAAGGTCCGGATCAATACCAATGATTTTCCCATAACCTTCACATCGGCGACAGGCACCATAAGGGTTGTTAAAACTGAAGAAATTTGGAGTAGGCTCCTCAAATGTTATTCCGTCAAGTTCAAATTTATGGGAGAAATGATGTCGCTGACCATTTTCTTCCATATAGAGTTCACCCTTACCTTCGAAAAAACCAGTTTGGATAGAATCAGAAAGCCGATTTACCGTATCATCATCCTGTTCAATACGCACGCGGTCGACAACAATAAGGACTTCTCCATCTTGGAGGTCTTTATTGGCGATGGCCTTATCCTCTATCACAGCTTCAATTTTCTGCATACGGTCTTCGTAGAAAATACGCACAAAACCTTTCTGCAAGAGTAAAGAAAGTTCTTCCTTTAATTTACGCCCGTGAGAGGGAATAAGCGGTGCAAGAAGCGTCACGGTGGTATCATCACCTAAATTCAGCGCAAAATCCACCACTGAGCTCACACTGTCTTTAGTCACCTCACGACCAGATATAGGAGAAATTGTCTTTCCAATACGGGCATATAACAATTTAAGATAGTCATATATCTCCGTCGATGTGCCTACCGTCGAGCGCGGGTTGGAGGTAATGACACGTTGCTCGATGGCAATTGCTGGAGCAATGCCTTTGATGTAATCCACCTCAGGTTTGTTCATACGCCCCATAAACTGCCTGGCGTACGAAGAAAGACTTTCGACATAGCGCCGCTGTCCTTCTGCATATAGTGTATCAAAAGCTAAGGAGGATTTTCCTGAGCCCGACATTCCAGTGATAACAACTAATTTATTTTTAGGGATATCAACGTCAATATTCTTTAAATTGTTAACTCTTGCTCCCTTTATCTGAATATATTCTTTTGGAGTATGCTCCACCTTTTTACTCATAATTATCCTTATCTCACACAAAGTTACGTATTATTGGCTGATTATATTCCTGCGAATTAAAAAGCAGTTCGGTTTTCTTTAGTACATAAAAAAGCCATCGAACTAAATATTCGATGGCTTTTTTATGTATCCTGTTCTACGATTGACTATTGGAATTTCTTCGCGTTTACTTTACGCTCATTTTCAGTCAAATAGATTTTACGTAAGCGGATAGATTGTGGTGTAACCTCAATATATTCGTCCGCTTGGATATACTCCATAGACTCCTCTAAAGAGAATTTAATCGCTGGTGCGATACGTGTGTTATCATCTGTACCCGATGCACGCATATTTGTCAACTGTTTACCTTTAACGATGTTGATCGTTAAGTCATTGTCACGAATATGCTCGCCTAAGATCTGGCCTTCATAAATATCGACACCTGGATCAACAAAGAACTTACCTCTATCTTGCAATTTATCGATAGAGTATGCTGTAGTTGTACCTTTATCTAAGGAGATCAATACACCGTGCAGACGTCCAGGAATTGTTCCTCTCCAAGGCTCGTATCCTTTCAGACGGTGAGCCATTACAGCTTCACCAGCAGTAGCAGTCAATACGTTGTTACGTAGACCAATGATACCACGAGAAGGGATTTCAAACTCAAGATGTTGCATTTCGCCTTTCGTCTCCATCACTAGAAGTTCACCTTTACGTTGCGTGACTAATTCAATAACTTTACCAGAAACCTCTGCAGGCACATCAACTACCAATACCTCGATAGGTTCACATTTTTTGCCATCAATTTCTTTCAAGATTACTTGCGGCTGACCTACTTGCAATTCGTAACCTTCACGACGCATTGTTTCGATCAATACAGATAAGTGAAGAATACCACGTCCGTATACCAACCAAGCATCTGGAGATTCCGTAGGAACAACGCGTAAAGCCAAGTTCTTTTCTAATTCCTTTTGTAAACGATCGTGAATGTGTCTTGAAGTAACCAATTTACCTTCCTTACCAAAGAATGGAGAATTGTTGATCGTAAACAACATGTTCATTGTCGGTTCATCAATGCTGATAACCTCCAATTGCTCTGGGTTTTCGAAATCTGCAATGGTGTCACCGATATCAAAACCTTCAATACCAACTACTGCACAGATATCTCCACATTTAACTTCTTCCACACGACGACGACCTAAGCCTTCGAATGTATGCAGTTCTTTTACCCGTGATTTAACGATTTTGCCATCACGTTTTACCAACGAAATAGGTTGACCTTCTTTGATTGTACCACGTGCTACACGACCGATAGCGATACGTCCAACGAACGTAGAGTAATCCAACGATGTGATCTGCATTTGCAATGTACCCTCAACAAATGGGGAAGGTGGGAAATGACTGATGATAGCATCTAATAATTCAGATACATCTTCTTTCTTTTCTTTCCAATCTGTTGACATCCAACCATGTTTGGATGAACCGTATAATACTGGGAATGCCAATTGTTCTTCTGTTGCATCCAGACTATAGAATAAATCAAATACGTTTTCGTACACCTCTTCAGGGCGACAGTTTTCTTTATCAACTTTATTCACAACTACCAAAGGTTTCAAACCTAATGATAATGCCTTTTGAGTAACGAAACGTGTTTGTGGCATTGGACCTTCGAAAGCATCCACTAGCAAAACAACACCATCAGCCATTTTCAATACACGCTCAACCTCACCACCGAAATCGGCGTGACCAGGTGTATCAATAACGTTAATTTTTACACCTTTATATTCTACAGAAACGTTTTTAGCGACGATAGTAATACCGCGTTCACGTTCTAAATCATTATTATCCAGAATTAAATCACCTGTACCGTCATTATCTCTAAAAAGATTTGTGAAGTGTAAGATTTTGTCTACCAACGTAGTTTTACCGTGATCGACGTGAGCGATAATCGCTATGTTTCTAATATTTTGCATCTAGCAAGTAAATTTGTTTTTAAATTCAGGGTGCAAAGATAAACATTTTGCACCATAAATTTTATAACTATGTGTATTTTATTTAATTACACCTAATTCTCTACCTACTTTAGTAAAGGCGGCAATTGCTTTATCTAGGTGTGCAAGCTCATGTCCAGCTGAAATCTGCACCCGAATACGAGCTTTTCCTTGAGGTACAACGGGATAGTAGAAGCCAATCACGTAAATTCCTTCCTCCAACATTTTTGATGCAAACTCCTGCGCTAATTTCGCATCATAGAGCATAACAGGCACGATCGGGTGGAAACCTGGCTTGATATCGAAACCCGCAGCCGTCATTTTTTCACGAAAGTAGATGGTATTTGATTCCAGCTTGTCGCGCAATGCAGTAGTCTCACTCAGCATGTCCAATACCGCAACGGAAGCTCCAGCAATAGCCGGTGCTAGTGTGTTTGAAAATAGGTAAGGACGTGAACGCTGACGTAACAAATCGATAATTTCTTTTTTACCGGATGTAAAACCACCTGATGCTCCTCCTAATGCCTTACCCAACGTACCCGTAATGATATCTACACGATCAATCACATTGAAAAGCTCATGTGTACCACGTCCCGTCGCTCCGATAAATCCAGTACAGTGCGACTCATCAATCATCACTAATGCTTGATATTTGTCTGCAAGATCACAGATCTGATCCAATGGAGCTACTGACCCATCCATTGAAAATGCACCATCTGTAACAATGATCTTATGCCGCGCACCAGATGCTGCCTGCAACTGAGCTTCCAAATCTGCCATATCTGCATTTTTATAGCGGAAACGCTGAGCTTTGCACAAACGGACACCGTCAATAATGGAGGCATGATTTAATTCATCTGAAATGATGGCATCTTCAGCACCAAATAAGGGTTCAAACACTCCACCATTAGCGTCAAATGCAGCCGCGTATAAAATAGTATCTTCTGTTCCGAGAAATTTAGAAATTTTTGCCTCTAATTCTTTATGCACATCTTGGGTACCACAGATGAAACGTACTGAGGACATTCCATAACCGTGCGTATCAATCGCTTTCTTAGCAGCCTCGATTACTTTTGGGTGCGAAGACAGACCCAAATAATTGTTAGCACAAAAATTGACAACTTCTTGCCCTGTACTTACTTTGATATCTGCTCCCTGCGGAGTAACGATCACTCGCTCTTGTTTATACAATCCCGCTTCTTTGATTGCTTCCAATTCCTTTGCTAAAACTGGTTGTAATGTTGTGTACATAATTCGATTTTAATTTTTATACAATATTACAGTTTTTTCATTGGAATAACTTGTGTTACCTTCCCTGATGGACGTTATTCACGGAGAATTTATCCCAAATCAATGATTTGGTAACATTAAACCGATTGCACAAAATACGCGTTTGTCCCATCTCTGCATCTCCAATTAAAAAAAGCACGAATACGCATACAAGCCATCGTGTAACAACAGGTCTTATCTTTCTTAAAAGTAATTAAAGTACTGAAAGCAGAGGCAAAGGTTATTCGTATCGGAGCGCATCGACCGGATCCAGTTTAGATGCTTTTGAAGCTGGGTAATAACCCGACAGCATACCGACGAGTCCGCATACTGCAAAGCCCATAATAATTGCTCCCCACGGTATAATAAAAGATGTACCGAGCTGCAGGGCCAGGATATTACCGATCAGAATACCTATAAAGATCCCGGCAACACCACCGATCATGCAAATCACAATCGCTTCCATCAAAAACTGTTTACGGATAACACTCGGTGTTGCTCCGATCGCCTTACGTATACCAATCTCGCGTGTCCGCTCCGTGACCGAAACAAGCATAATATTCATCAATCCAATTGAAGCGCCCACCAGGGTGATAAAAGCAATCACTACAGCCCCTAAAGTCACCATTGCCATATTTTGCATCAGCATCTGGGCTACCGCATCGGACTTGGTAATTTCAAAATCATTGGTTTGCCTTGAGGCCAATCCGCGGATATTTCTAAATACGATAGTAGCTTCACCAATCGCCGCTTCCAATCGCATAGGATCGTTGGATGAAACTGTTATCACATAGGAGGGTTCAGCACCCTGCATCACTGCCCTTGCCTTGATCAGCGGAATAAAACATGCCCTATCGCCACCCATCCCCGCAGAAGAACCTTTACTTTTTAATACGCCGATAACCAAATAACGGATATTGTTAACGGTAATAAACTGCCCTATCGGATCAATGATTTCATTGAAAAGCATTTTACTGACTTCACTGCCAATGATAATAACACCACTACCTGTTTCTACCTCTCTAGTGGAAAAATTACGGCCTTCGTTGACAACATACCCCGATGTCTGCAGATAATTTTCGTCGGTGCCTATCAGGCCAATATTGGGGTTTGTCTTTTTGGATTGAAATTTTGCAGTCGTATTCCAGCTCACATTGGCACTGACTGATGTCAATGCATTAAAGTGAAAATCTTGTTTAAATCGAACGGACTGTGCATACGTTATATTAGCGAAGACTTTGGATCGCGTCCCCTCATTCCCGATGCGAACATTGAGCCCGCGGTTGCGGATGTTGAAAGAGTTTGACCCCATCGATGAAAAGGAGTCTGTCAGGGAGTTCTTCATGGCATCTATCGAGGTCAACACCCCTATAAGAGCCATCATTCCTATGGCAATAATCAGTGCTGTTAGAAATGTACGCAGCTTATTCCCTACAATAGACTGTAGTGCAAGCTTGACATTCTCAACATAAGACATTTTTACGGCCATAAAGCTAATATGTATGATTTGTAGGGATGAAAATACTGTAATTCCCGCACAAAACCAAAAAGGCAATTTACTGCTATGGAATAAATTGCCTTTTTGGGTGTGACCTCAGCTGTGCATGCTAGCGGATTACACCATTTTAGCAGCTGCTATAGTTCTTAATGAATTCTTTTCCATGTCTCTGTACGTCCGAGCAGGCTCACGCCCATATAGCCCCTGATATCAAGCTTATCTCCTTTTAGCGTCATCTTACAGCTATATGTTTTGCCTGACTTTGGATCATAAATCTTTCCATCGACATAAGTACTGCCATCTTTTTCAAAATTGGTCAAGATCTCCAGTCCTTGCACATTCCTGCCCTGCAGGGCTTTATCTGGATTTTTTATATCTTTCTTTGGCTGACCTGCTTCGTTGTTAGGAAATTTCAGCCAATAGAGCTTACCAAAAAACTTATCGCCTTTTTTGTAAATTTCAACACGACCTTCGCCACTTGGATTTTCCCATTTTCCGATGATGGGATCTGTTTGCGCAAATAATGTTACTGTAGTCAGCAACATTAAGAATGACATCATAATTTTCTTCATGGGTTTATTAGTTTTATGAGCATGTGAAGCTCGTTATAAATAAAGATAAGAAATATTTACTATGCTCGCATATATTTAATATCAAAACTGCATTTATTTAACAACAAAATATCCTTAATGTATCTGGCCATTAACCTGCAAAAAGCCTTTTTTTCGTAATACCTAGAATTCATACGTCAATAAAGTTTGGCATTGGGTTTGCAACATTATAATCATATTATTTCTTTTTTAACTATTTACAAAAATTAGCACATATTATGAAATTTATTATTAGTCTTTTACTTACCGGGTTGGTCGTGGCGGTTGCCTGCTGGCTTGTACCTGGAGCCCATGTTGCTGGATTTGGCTGGGCCATTGTTACCGGACTCGTGATTGGAGTTGTCAATGCAACTGTAGGATCGATTTTACGGTTATTTACGTTCCCCTTAAATTGGCTAACACTGGGTTTGGTATCCTTTATTATTACAGTATTAATGGTTCTGCTGTCCGATTGGCTACTTGGTTCAAAATTTGATGTAGATGGTTTTTGGACTGCCGCGCTGTTTGCCATTGTCGTTGCCGTATTAGAGATGATCGTTGGCAGTATGTCAAAAGATTAAAGATACATTATATTACGTAGTTAAAGGTGTTCAAATCAATTGATACGAACGCCTTTTTTATTTCTTATTCCTTACCTCAGCATACTGACATTACACACCCATCCGCATTCCTCTCGCTATTTACGGCAGAAATCGTTAAATTTAATTTTTTAAAAAGAAACGCTGATATATGTGTGAACACAACCATGAGCATAGCAATGCCACACAAGAGCACTCCCTTACCACAAAGGAGCAGCCTTGGTGGATTGCCCAGAGCAAGTTGCTCATCGCTCTTGTCATCCTGCTTACTTTACTTTTATTGAAATATGCTTTCAAGATCACTCTTCCGTTTGGCATCAGTTTAGCCCTAAATAGCATCGCTTACCTGCTTGCGGGAATACCTGTTATCCTGATGGCTTTCCGTAAGGCAAAAAGGGCTGATATTTTTAATGAATTCTTTTTGATGACTGTGGCAACCTTAGGTGCATTCGCTATTGGAGAATTTGAAGAGGGTGTTGCGGTAATGGTATTCTACCAAATCGGAGAATGGTTTCAGGACACCGCCGTAGACAATGCCAAGAAATCGATCAAATCACTCTTGGATATCCGTCCCGATACCGTTACTGTATTACGAAATGGCCAACAGCGACAGGTAAACCCAAAGACTGTCACAACTGGCGAAATAATCCTTGTAAAAGTGGGTGAAAAAGTGGCTCTTGATGGTAAGTTGAATACAGAAAAAGCCGCATTTAATACCGCCGCTTTGACGGGAGAGAGTAAACCTGATACAAAATATAGGGGTGAAACGGTTTTTGCGGGGATGATTAATTTGGAAACGGTTGTAGAAATCGAGGTCTCCAACAAATTTGAGGATAGCAAGTTGAGCAAAATCCTCGAAATGGTACAAGATGCTACAGCGCGTAAATCCAAAACGCAGTTGTTTATTGCCAAATTTGCTAAAGTATATGTCCCCATAATCTTTGGTCTTGCACTATTGGTGCTTATTGTGCCCCTATGCTTTGTGCAAGACTATAGTTTTAAAGACTGGTTCTACCGGAGTTTGGTTTTCTTGGTGATTAGTTGCCCCTGCGCCCTAGTTGTTTCTATCCCCTTGGGTTATTTTGGCGGAATAGGTTTAGCCTCGCGAAACGGAATATTATTTAAGGGAGGCAACTTCCTCGATGCCATTACCGCTGTTGATACTGTAGTAATGGATAAAACAGGTACACTCACAGCGGGTGTATTTGAAGTAACGGAGGTTGTTGCAGTCAATGGAGAGCCACAAGAATTATTGGATTATGCGAAAGCGATAGAGGTACATTCCACACATCCCATTGCGAAGGCGATAGCCAATTATAATCCAGGCAGCACAGCCCTAAAAACGGAAAATATTCAGGAAATTGCAGGCCATGGACTTTGTGCCACGGTGAATGGAAAGCAAACACTAGCAGGCAACAGCAAGCTATTGGACAAATACAACATTAGCTACCCGGATGATTTGAGGAAAATGGTATATTCCATTGTGATGCTTGCCATCGATGGCAAGTATGCCGGTTATATAACCGTTGCAGACCGGATCAAAGCAGGATCGAAGGCCGTTATTCAGGCAATGCGTGCGCAAGGTCTTTATACGGTCATGTTATCTGGCGATAAAACAGCGGTAGTAAGCAAGGTAGCCAAAGAGCTGGGGATAAACGAGGCATATGGCGACCTCCTCCCCGAGGATAAGGTTAGCCATGTACAGCAACTGCTCGATCAAGGACGCCATGTTGCCTTTGCCGGTGATGGTGTAAATGATGCTCCAGTAGTTGCATTAGCACAGGTAGGCATCGCAATGGGCGGACTCGGCGCTGATGCGACGATAGAGACAGCTGATATCGTAATCCAAAACGATGAGCCCAAGAAAATCTTATCGGCCATCAAAATCGGAAAAATAACCCGAAATATTGTCTGGCAGAATGTAATCTTGGCAATGGGAGTAAAGGTCATTGTTTTGATCCTTGGGGCCGGTGGTGTTGCAACACTTTGGGAAGCGGTCATAGCGGATGTGGGAGTCGCCCTTTTGGCGATTTTAAATGCTATCCGAATACAGCATAAAAAAGTATGAAAATGACGTTATCCAAAAAATCAGATCGTAACACTTGTAGAAATTAGAGCACTGAAAAATACTGTAGTGTAATACATCCATAATTGAAAAAAAAGCGGGGCTGTCCAAAATTGAACAGCCCCGCTTCCTATGTTTCATCCATGATCTACTTCAGATCGAGTAAGAAATTTTAATTCCGCCAAGCCTTGTACGCATTGATCAATCCATTAGTAGAAGAATCATGGCTTGACACCGTGTTGTCATCATTTAATTCCGGAAGGATTTGGTTGGCCAACTGTTTACCTAGTTCAACGCCCCATTGATCGAAACTATAGATGTTCCAGATCACACCTTGGACAAAGATTTTATGTTCATAAAATGCAATAAGTCTTCCCAATGTGCGTGGAGTCATTTTTTTCAATAAGATGGAATTCGTCGGGCGATTACCCGAAAAAACTTTATAAGCTTTAAGCGCTTCTATATCTTGATCTGATTTCCCAGCTTTCTTTAATTCGTCAACCACTTCTTCAGCTGTTTTACCATTCATTAGCGCCTCGGTCTGCGCAAAAAAATTGGACAATAACAATTGATGATGATTTCCAATTGGATTAAGGCTATTTGCAGGCGCAATAAAATCGCATGGAATCAACTTGGTTCCCTGATGGATTAATTGATAGAATGCATGTTGTCCGTTTGTACCGGGCTCACCCCAGATAATTGGGCCGGTCTGATATTGCACTTGTTCGCCATTCCTATCTACATATTTTCCATTACTTTCCATATCCCCTTGTTGGAAATAGGCAGCAAAACGGTGTAGATATTGATCATAGGGAAGAATTGCATGGCTTTCGGATTTGAAAAAATTATTGTACCATACGCCAAGCAAAGCCAATATGACCGGAATATTGGATTCAAAAGCAGTTTCTTTGAAATGAACATCGGCATCGTAGGCACCTTTTAGCAGCTCCTCGAAACGGTCAAAACCTATTGCCAGACTGATAGAAAGACCTATTGCAGACCAAAGCGAATAACGTCCGCCAACCCAGTCCCAAAATTCAAACATATTTTGAGTATCAATTCCAAAGGTTTGTACTGCTTGTGTGTTGGTGCTCAATGCCGCAAAATGCTTAGCGACGTCTTCCTCAAGAGCGCCACTTGCCAAAAACCAGTCTTTGGCTGTATGGGCATTGGCCATCGTTTCCTGTGTGGTGAACGTCTTTGAAGCAATCAAAAATAACGTGGTTTCAGGATCTACAGCTTTCAAAGTTTCAGCAATATGTGTCCCGTCCACATTAGAAATAAAATGTACATTTAAACGTGTTTTATAAGCCTTAAGGGCCTCTGTTACCATCACGGGACCAAGATCTGAACCGCCAATCCCGATATTGACCACATCGGTAATCTCTTTGCCCGTATATCCTTTCCACTGACCAGATAGGATGTTTTCTGTGAAAGCTTTCATCTGCGCCAATACACGTTTAACATCAGGCATCACATCTTGACCATCCACGTAAACGGGTTGATCAGATTGATTCCGCAAGGCCGTGTGTAACACGGGCCTATTCTCGGTGACATTAATACGCTCGCCCGAAAACATCGCCTCTATTGCCTCAGCAAGACCGCATTCTTTAGCCAGCTGCACCAAGAGTGCTCTCGTCTCTTCCGTTATGCTATTCTTGGAATAATCTAAAAGAATGTCTTCAAATGCTATTGAAAATTTATCGAAGCGTGCAGGATCTTCTGCAAAAAGTTGGCGTAAATCTTTGAATTCATTACTATATGGCCCAAATAAAGATCCAAAATGCTGGGTGAGATCCTTATAGGCTTGCGTCTGTGTAAAGTTAATTTTTGGAAACATCTGTTTTTACTAAAATATTTGTTTTAAACGTCAACAAAAGTCTTCTAGATCGCAATATTGCACCGAGTGTAGATCCTCACATGAAGGTTTATTCTGCTGACAATACCAAAACTAAAAAAAAAAGGTCACATATCCCTATTTACCAACGGATATTCAACGTTAAGTTCTTCGGTAGAGGCATGAATTTATTAATTAAAATTTATACTTTAGCGGATATGACAAAAGAACAAATTCAAGACTTGAGGGATCGTGTGACTTCCCTGAGGAGGCATCTTTGACATCGATGCACGCAAAGAAGAAATAGAGAGAGATCAAGCGATTACGCTTGAAGCAAGCTTTTGGGACGATTCCAAAGCGGCAGAGAAAATACTTCTGGCCATAAAAACCCAAAAGGTATGGACAGACCACTTCGACGAAGTTGCAGCGGCGGTTGAAGACGCCTATGTCATGTATGAATTCTATCAATCGGGCGACGCCAGCGAAAAGGAAGTGGACGACCAATATCAACTCGCCTTAGAAAAAGTCGAGGAGCTCGAATTTAAAAATATGCTTAGTGCTGAAGAGGATCAGCTGGATGCAATCTTACAGATTACTGCCGGTGCAGGCGGTACTGAAAGCTGCGACTGGGCTGCCATGCTGATGCGGATGTATATTATGTGGGGCGAGAAAAATGGTTATAAAGTAACCGAGCAAGATTCTCAGGAAGGTGATGTAGCCGGCATCAAGAGTGTTACCCTGCAGATATCGGGTGATTTTGCTTACGGCTACCTCAAGGGAGAAAATGGTGTACATAGGCTCGTTCGGATATCCCCATTTGATTCTAACGCAAAACGCCATACCTCTTTTGCGTCAGTCTACGTTTATCCATTGATCGATGATAATATTGAGATCGATGTGAAGGATTCTGAAATTGAATGGGATACTTTCCGCTCTGGTGGTGCAGGTGGGCAGAACGTAAATAAAGTAGAAACCGCAGTTCGATTACACCACAAACCCACGGGCATTATTATTAAGAATCAGGAATCCAGATCGCAATTACAAAATAAGGAAAATGCGATGCGTTTATTGAAATCACAGTTATATGAGATTGAAATGCGTAAACGTCAGGAAGCTACAGCTGCTATTGAAGGAAACAAAAAGAAAATCGAATGGGGTTCCCAAATTCGAAACTATGTCCTACATCCGTATAAGTTAATTAAAGATTTACGGACAAATTACGAAACATCCAATACACAAGCTGTGTTAGACGGTGATCTCAATGATTTTCTGAAAAATTACCTGATGGAATTTGGCGGATAAAAAAATTAAAAATTGATGATCCGAAAGACGCCCGCATTAGCGAGCGTCTTTTTTTTTTCCTTCTTCTTTCCATTATAATGGTGGCCGTTTTCCTACACAGTTAGTGACAAAAACTGTCAATTTCGTTTAACAAAAAGGTAGCAAATGTTAAAAAATCTTAAAAATCCATCCATTAGAATGAAGTCACATTTTAAGTAATTTCCTTTACAATTCAAAATCAAACAACTAATAACCAATATCTTACATATAATCTTTTTGTATCAATAACGTTACAATTATGGATTGCATAATGTTTTTGGCATGAAATAAAGGCATGTGTTTTGCGTTTATGGAATCGTAATATTTTCATTACAAAAGATATCGAAAGCGATATTAAATTAAAGATTGAAAAAACGAATGTGTATCTAAAATAGAACGGTTATGAATTACATGAAAGAAAACTCGATCGTATCCAAGCAGATGACCAAGCAATGGCAGCCTGCTGTATACGATGTAAATGCAGCAGAAAAGCGATCTGAAAATAAAGTTCGCAAAGAGGAAGAAAGTAACTTTGGTCCTAAAGAGTATGGTATTGTTGGAGCAACATTTTTCATTTTATTTGCGTCGGTCTTTGGCGTATATATGCTTCAGCCCGACTTTGATGCGTTACGTTTCCAACGTTTAGATAGTATTGGAGGAACATTTTTGATCGGTTTCGGTATACTTCTTGCCGTTATTGCAATCAGCTTTTTGATTTTTCTGATTGTACTTCACCGTAAATACAAGCCCATAGCATCGGTGTCGGATGAAGAATTGCCAACGTGTACTATTATTGTGCCGGCGTATAATGAGGGACAACTGGTTTATGATACATTACATAGTTTAGCAAGCAGCGATTATCCAGAAAAAAAGCTGCAAATTATTGCGATTGACGACGGTAGTAAGGATAATACTTTTGAATGGATACAACGTGCCAAATTGGAACTGGGCGAGCGTGTTGAGATTTACAAACAGCCTAAAAATATGGGTAAGAGACATGCCTTATACCGTGGTTTTAAGTTAGGAACAGGAGAAATCTTTATTACAGTGGACAGTGACTCTATTGTAAAAAAAGACACCATACGTAATATGGCAAGCCCGTTTGTAACAAACAAGGAATGTGGGGCAGTAGCTGGAAATGTGCGTGTACTAAATACCAAAAAAGCGATCATTCCACGTATGCTAAATGTTAGCTTCGTATTTAGCTTTGAATTTGTACGTTCTGCACAAAGTATGCTTGGTACTGTCATGTGTACACCAGGAGCCCTTTCGGGATACCGCAAAGAAGCTGTTATGAACTGTTTAGAAGATTGGATCAACCAAACATTTATGGGGCAGCCTTCTGATATCGGTGAAGATCGTGCGATGACCAATATGATTTTGAAACAAGGATATCATGTCTTATTTCAATCAAATGCATATGTTTACACAGACACACCTGTACGTTATAAAAATCTATACAAGATGTTTATCCGTTGGGAAAGAAGCAACGTTCGCGAGAACATCGCCATGAGTAAATTCGCATTTAAGAATTTTCGTCAAGGTCCTAAATGGGGGGCGCGTATCTTATTGCTTATGCAATGGAAAAAAGTATTGTTATCTTATCCAATGCTGTTACTTATGCTGTGGACTGTATTTCATTATCCACTGATGTTCTTAAGTTCAACATTGGTTGGTATCTTGATATTCTCCAGTATCCAGGCATATTTCTTTGCCTCTAAAAATGCAAACGCCAAAGAAGCTTTCTGGGCCTATAGCTACAGTATATTCTATGCTTTCAGTTTATTTTGGATTACACCATATGCGATAGCAACAGCAGGACGTAGAGGTTGGTTGACAAGGGGATAAAATTAATGCAAAGAACGTATATTTATAGCTATATATGAGAGATTTTCAGGTAAAAAAGATTGCCGTCATCGGCCAGGGGTATGTTGGGTTGCCATTGGCAATAGCATTTTCAGATTTTTTCCCGGTGATTGGATTTGATATCAATAAAACACGTATTGAGGAACTTAAGCAGGGGGTTGACCGTACACTAGAGACCGATAAAAAAGAATTGGCTCGCGTTAGAGATTTATATGCTACATCAAATCAAAGTAAGGGCTATGATGCAAGTAGCTCAACTGCAGACATTGCAGATGCAAATGTCTATATCGTTACTGTACCAACTCCCATAGACCGCTATAATTCACCCGATCTATCGCCAGTGATCGGAGCATCAAAAATGATAGGCGAATTATTAACTGCTGGCGATCTAGTTATTTATGAATCCACAGTCTACCCTGGTTGTACGGAAGAGGAATGCATACCGGTTTTGGAGAAATATTCGGGATTAACGTTCAATCAAGACTTTTATGTTGGTTATTCTCCTGAAAGGATTAATCCGGGCGATAAGGTTAACTCGCTTCAGAAAGTGGTCAAAGTAACCTCAGGAAGCACTCCGGAAGCGGGGTTAGCAGTGGATGGACTATATAAAAAAATTATTGAGGCCGGAACCCACTTAGCGCCCTCAATTAAAGTAGCAGAAGCTGCCAAGGTGATCGAAAATGCACAGCGCGATGTAAATATTTCATTTATGAATGAGCTTGCTCTGATTTTTGATCGTGTAGGTATAGATACGCAGGATGTATTGGATGCAGCGGGCACAAAATATAATTTCCTCCGCTTCAAGCCAGGATTAGTCGGTGGGCACTGTATATCGGTAGACCCCTATTATCTTGCTCAAAAAGCTACACAACTGGGTTATCATCCACACGTTATATTATCTGGAAGGGAGGTGAACGATCAGATCGCTTCTTTCATTGCTTCAAAAGTTGTGAAGCTGATGATTCAGAAAAACATCAAATTTGATGGAGCCAAAGCTTTGGTATTAGGTGTTACATTCAAAGAAAATTGTCCTGATATAAGAAATAGTAAGGTTATTGACATGATCCACGACCTTCAAGA
This sequence comes from Sphingobacterium sp. 2149, assembly GCF_031455655.1. Classification (NCBI taxonomy): domain Bacteria; kingdom Pseudomonadati; phylum Bacteroidota; class Sphingobacteriia; order Sphingobacteriales; family Sphingobacteriaceae; genus Sphingobacterium; species Sphingobacterium sp. 2149. The sequence goes on from NZ_JAVDTD010000002.1 coordinate 324,267, forward strand.
GTTCGGTTTAAAGGTAGACGCCTACGATCCGTGGGTGAATGTAGAGGAAGTAAAATCACATTTCAATATTGAATTATTATCAACTCTTCCAGAAATTGGTGACTATGATTCTGTTATACTCGCCGTAGGCCATAGAGAATTCTTACATTTAGACCTCAGCAACCTGAAAAAAGAGAATTCTGTTGTATTTGATATCAAGGGAATACTTGATCGAAAATTGGTAGATGCACGATTGTAAGAAATTTTTGCAGAAGATCGTTGAATAGTTCAACTTCAATTCAAGTAGGCCTTATCTAACCTTCCATTAGTTAGATAAGGCGCTACTCTACTCAGTATCATAAAAAACCGGCGGCCAGCTAGTATAACCAGCTTACGCTACCGGTTTCAACATCATAATTTGCTCCCACAATTTTAATTTTACCCTCTTCTTCTAATTTACGGAGTGTCGAACTTTGTCTACGGATGTCTCTAATCGCATGTTTAATGTTTTGTTGATTGAGCTTTTCAAGCAGCTCACTATTCTTTGACGAACGCTCTTCACCCTCGTCTATCACTTCATTGATGATTGGATCAAAATGATTAATTAGGTGGTTTAGATTATCCATCCCCATTCCTTCGATTTTCGCAGCATCTAATCCTCCTTTTAATGCCCCGCATTTGGTATGACCAAGCACAACAACAAGTTTTGAGCCCGCTACATTGCAACCAAATTCCATCGAACCTAAAATATCCTGATTGACAAAATTTCCTGCAATACGAATACTGAAGATATCGCCCAATCCCTGATCAAATATAAGTTCTGCTGATGTGCGGCTATCGATGCAGCTCAGCACGACAGCAAATGGCCACTGCCCTTCGCGAGTAGCGTTCACCTGTTCCAGAAGATCGCGGTTTGCTTTTAGGTTATTAACAAAGCGTTGATTTCCCTCCTTCAAGAAATCCAATGCCTTTTCCGGTGTAATCGTCGATTGTGTTTCGTACGTATGTGCCTTCATAAGATTTTATTATTTGGAATATTAAAAGTAAAATTAATATGTTACATTTTAATTACCAACAGGGCTAAATACGTGTAATTTTTACGGTTCTTTCCACCGCACTATAGTGCGAAAATAAAGTAAAGGATTTAATAAAAGTGCTATAAACAAAAAAGCTTGCAATATAATTTGCAAGCTTTTTTAATTTTTAATCTTTCGACTCGTAGCCCGTAGGGGAATCGAACCCCTGTTTCAAGAATGAAAATCTTGCGTCCTAACCCCTAGACGAACGGGCCGATTTTTGTTTCGGTGTGCAAATATAGAAATATTTATAAATCTGCCAAAATTATTCTGTTTTTTTTATTCATTTTTTTGAAATAGATGATTAAACTCCCTAGAATAGCTATATTTAAAGTCATTGAAAAAGTAACCAACATGACTAATTTTAAAAAAATTAAAAAACCGCTACTCTATGCTGGACTGGGCTTGGCTCTATTAAGTCAGGAAGCCTATGCCCAAAAAACGGGAGCAATCGCAGATCAGCTGCAACTCACCTGGAGGGTTCAGGAAGGACACCATATCCGTAAAAATCCGGTATCCACCATTATCTTAAAAAACAAAGGAACAAGTGCTGTTCAACTCAACGACTGGAGCCTTTGGTTTAATTTTATCCGATCAATTGATCCCGGCAAGGTCGACAAACGTTTCGCAATAGACCACCGAAACGGCGATCTTTTTCAGGTAAGCTTTAAGAAAAACAACTTTGTACTGCAAGCTCAGGATAGTGTCCACATCGATTTTATAACGACGGGGCTAGTCAATTACACAGATGGACCCATTGGTCTATATCTAAAAAATAACCAGACTGGGCTTGCCACCACTATTTCAGATTATTCTGCTGTTAAAACTGCTCCTCAATCAGAAGCTGAAAAAACAGACTACTTCGCATATAAATACGACCAAAACAAGCTCGTAGAAGGTGTCACCGCACAAAGTATCATCCCCTTACCAAGCCACATTAATGTCAACATCAACGAAAAGTTTAATTTATCAACAGGTGCAAAACTTTTTGTAGATAATGAATTTGCTAGCGAAGCGAGATTCCTGACAGATTTCTTTTCAACATATTCAAGTATTAAGCTAACGGCTTCAACTAGCCCGCAGCGCGGTATTGAAATCGTAAAAGTTAACACCTTAAAGCCCGAATCCTATCGATTATCGATTACTGCTGATGGTGTAAAAATAGAAGCTTCAGATAAAGCTGGTGCTTTCTATGCCATTCAATCTTTAAAATCATTTATCAATCATGATCAGTGGAATAAAGCTACAAAATCCATTGCTTTACCGCACAGCAATATCGAAGATAGCCCACGTTATGGGTACCGTGGATTTATGCTGGACGCTGCCCGTAATTTTCATAGTAAGGCCGAGGTTTTAAGAATATTGGATCTTATGGCTGCTTATAAGTTGAATAAGTTCCATTTTCACTTCATTGACGACGAAGGGTGGCGACTGGAAATTCCATCCCTACCTGAACTCACAGCTGTCGGAGCCAACCGTTCGGCTAATTTTGAAGATGGTAAAGCAATACAACCTGCTTATGGATCTGGAGCAACAGCCAAGCCGCATCAATTCTATAGTGTGAACGACTACATCGAAATTTTAAAATATGCTCAGGAAAGACACATAGATGTGATTCCAGAGGTGGAAACCCCCGGCCATGCTCGCGCAGCGATCAAAGCCATGCGTGCACGTTTTGCCCATTATTCAAAACTTGGCGATCAGCAAAAGGCAGAAGAATATTTACTGGATGATGCAGAAGACAAATCCGTTTACAATTCTGCACAAAACTGGAATGATAACGTTATGAACCCAGCGCTACCTTCAACATACCGCTTCCTAAGCAAGGTGATCGATGAAATTAAAGCGATACACGATCAAGCAGGGGTTCCACTGAAAATTATCGATTTGGGAGGTGACGAGACTCCAAGTGGTGTTTGGGAGAAATCGCCGAAAATATTGGCCTTTATGAAGGAAAATAATATCGCAAATGTACTCGACGTATGGCCACTGTATATTTCCAAGATTAATGCCCTGGTTCAAGAAAAAGGACTGACGATGTCGGGATGGGAAGAGATGGGCATGCGCAACAAAGGTAATGGCATGGTTGTAAATGCGGATCTGGGAAAATCAGGCATCCATTTAAATGTATGGAACAATCTACCCGGACAAGGACAGGAAGACCTCGCCTATCGATTGGCCAATGCTGGCTATAAAGTTGTTTATACGAGTGCAGCAAATAACTACCTGGATATGTCATGGGATCGTGACTTTGCAGATCCCGGACATAGTTGGGTGGGCACTGTCAATCTGAATAGAACTTATTCCTTCTCCCCTGAAAATTTCTTCATCAACTTAAGAAAGGATGATACGGGAAAAGACTTTAAACCAGAGGCATACACCAATAAAGAACAGCTTACAGCGGAAGGGAAGAAAAATCTCCTCGGGATCAAAGGTGCTTTATGGTCAGAAAAGATCTCTACTGACCAACGTCTCGAAGAAATGATATTTCCACGTTTAATAGCCATCGCCGATCGCGCCTGGGCCCCAGAACAAGCTTGGGAAAAAGGGAATTCTTTTGACGAAGCTACGTATCGCAAATCGTATACTGCCTTTATCAAAAAGCTGGGCGAGGATGAATTGAGAAAACTGGATAGGATAAATGGAGGCTATACTTATCGACTTCCCAAAATTGGAATTAAGAAAGAGGGCAACCAACTCCTTATCAATACCGATTATCCTGGTTTTAAAGTCTATTATAGCGACAACGGCAGTACACCAACACAAAAATCCAAAACAGTGAATGGCCCGATACCATTCCAGACTGGTAAGAAATACGTATTTAAAGTATATGACGCCAAAGGACGATCCGGCGATGTAATCAGCTACTAGTTTACAATGTGCCCTATTCCACTTGTAGCGTACTTTTGAACCAATACTAATGGTCACATAAACAAAAATCCCTGCTTCGATCTTGAAACAGGGATTTTGTTTATAGATAGTCTTGCGTATAAACTAACGTGTTAATCTAATCAAATTTCCATCTTACAAATGCTTCAATGGCTTCGTAATTTGCTAGACCTAATTGATCATATAAAGCTGCTGTTTCGCTCGTGCGATCTTCTGCACGTACCCAGAATTCACGTGGATCATCACCAGGGAATACAGGTAAGTCTTTTTGAGACTGGTGCTTAAAGATAGCCAAACGCTTACGATAAACTTCTTGTGGAGATAAAGGAACAGCCATTTGGATTTCATGAATAGGATATTCATGCCATGCTCCTCGGTATAACCATAACCAACAATCTTTGGTCCACTCATCTGTTTTGCTCAACCTATTTAATGCTTCAAACAAAATGTCAAAACATACTTTATGTGTACCATGTGGATCAGCAAAATCACCTGCAGCGAATACCTGATGTGGTTTTACATGACGCAATAACTCCATTGTTTGCTGAATATCGTCTTCGAAAGATACATTTTTCGAAAACTTCTGTCTATCATAGAAAGGCAGATCCTGGAAGTGGATATTTTCATCCGGCAAACCTACCAAACGAGCTCCCGCGATAGCCTCTCCTTTACGAATCAATGCTTTGATTTTACGGACCAATTCGGTGTCAATCTGATTCGGTTTTTTTGTTGCAAAAATTGCTCGCTCCTCATCATAAATCCGACCAATCTGGGCCGCCTCTGAGTCCGCTCCGATCTGTTTAGCGAGATCTTCGGCAAACTCCAGATAACGTATCACATCATCGTCCCAAACCGCCGTGTTACCACACGTCTGATAGGCAACATGGACATTGTGTCCTTGATCTGCCAGACGAATAAATGTCCCCCCCATAGAGATCACATCATCATCAGGGTGTGGAGAAAATACAATCACATTTTTCTTCGCTGGATTGGCACGCTCAGGACGTTGTGAGTCGTCGACATTGGGTTTGCCCCCGGGCCATCCAGTGATCGTATGCTGAAGTTCATTAAAAATACGGATATTAATATTATATGCAGGGCCAGTCTCTGTAACCAACTTCGCCATACCATGTGCATTATAATCCTCATCGGTAAGTTTCAAGATTGGTTTTTTGATTTCTAACGCTAACCAAACAACGGCTTTTTTTATGAGCGAAGGTGTCCAAGTAACGTCTTCTGCCAACCAAGGAAGATCAAAACGTGTCAGCAACGAAGCAGCGGCTTCATCCAATACAAATTCAACATGGTCAGACAATTGAAGATAAGTTGCAGGAATCTCTGCGGAGATTTCGCCTTCAACGGCTTTTTTAATAATCTCAGCTTTTGTTTCAGTCCATGCCATTAAAATGATTTCTCTTGCCTTGAAGATTGTTCCCACTCCCATGGTAATTGCTTTTGTTGGTACATTTTCCTTTCCACCAAAAGCACGGGAAGCATCACGACGAGTCAAATCATCTAAGGTGACCACACGTGTGCCTGAATTAGGCGCAGAGCCTGGTTCATTGAACCCAATGTGGCCTGTACGGCCGATACCTAGTAATTGAATATCTAAACCTCCTGCCGCTGTAATCTTCTGCTCGTAAGCCGCACAGAATGCATTTACTTGGTCAGGAGCTAAGGTACCATCTGGAATATTTACATTTGCCGGATCGATATCTACGTGGTCGAACAAGTTTTTGTTCATAAATGTAACATAGCTCTGATCGGCATCAGGTTGCATAGGATAGTATTCGTCAAGATTGAAGGTAATCACGTTCTTAAAGCTTAAACCTTCTTCTTTATGCAAGCGAATCAGCTCTTGATAGACCTTTACCGGTGTGGCGCCAGTAGCAAGGCCTAGAACAGCCTTCTCACCTTTCTCTTGCTTTGCACGAATAATTTCAGCTATACGATTTGCAACGTTTTTCGAAGCTGAATTTTGATCTGGATAGACGCTCACAGGGACTCTTTCGAAGCGTGTCTCTTCCAATAAATTTAATCTAGCCATTTTTTTATGGGTATATTGATAAACGTGAATTACAAATTTATAAAATTAGTGACTCAAGTTGAAGTAAAATTTTAATAAAGTACTTCTTTCTTAGCAATATTTTAAATAAAACCTTTTAGCTACATTTTTAGCGACTCAAATACCTTTAAATTTGATTCAAAATCGCTATCGCTTTTGATAATATTTCCTCCCTCTTCGCAAAGCAAACGCGTAAAACCTGCTGATTTGTAACCTCCTTATAGAATGCGGACAGTGGAATTGTTGCTATCTTATGTTGTGTTGTTAAGGAGCAGGCAAATTCAAATTCCTTTTCATTGCTAATGCCGCTATAATTTATATTCAAGAAATAAGTCCCTTCACAAGGGAGAATCGTAAAACGTGAATCTTTTAATCCTTCTTTCAGTAGATTTCTTTTACGCTCAAAAAAGCCCGATAGACTTTTTACATAACTTATATCGGCTAGATACTCTGCTATAGCATATTGCATAGGGGTATTGACACTAAATACGTTGAACTGATGTACTTTTCTGAATTCGTGGGTTAATTTCGGCGGGGCAATACAGTAACCAATTTTCCAGCCTGTAGTATGCAACAACTTACCGAAGGAGGCGACAACAAAACTTCGTTCGCGCAGAGTAGGTATTTCCAGTACCGACTGCGGCGATGCCCCGTCAAACACAATATGCTCGTATACCTCATCGCTCAGCAACAGGATGCTAGTCCCCTCCAATAGCGCTCCCAACTTAATCAGTTCTTCCTTACCCAATACTTTCCCCGTTGGATTATTCGGATTGTTGATAATAATCAGTCGCGTTTTACTGTTCATTAATGTTGCTACGTAATCCCAGTCAATCTGAAAATCGGGCGCCAATAATCGGACGGGCACAACCTTACCGCCAAACAGTTCGATGGTTGGTGCATAACAATCGTATGCAGGTTCAAATATAATAACCTCATCCTGCGGTCTAACTACGGTAGCAATAGCTGTAAAAATGGCTTGCGTCCCCCCTGAGGTAATGGTTAATTCTTCCGTTGCATCGACCTCAACGTTATAAATCTGATTATATTTTTTGACGATTGCATCCCGTAGAGACTGTGCTCCGATCATTGGTGCATATTGGTTGTATCCCTTTTGCATCGCCTCAGTAACCAATTTTACCAACCTCGGATCGGCTTCAAAATCGGGAAAACCCTGGGAAAGATTTAAGGCCTGATGCGCATTGGCCAACATGGTCATCTTAGTAAAAATCGTCGTACCAACATGCGGAAGTTTAGAGGTTAGGTTGAAGTTCATTTTTTGACATTTTATTAATCTACTAAATTAGTGGATTTTCTTATATTTGTAAATATATATAAGAATAGTAATATGATAAAATACATCACACTACTTTTTTTGATTCTGCCATTCTTCGGATCAGCGCAAAAAAAGGAACTTACCAAAGGAGAGTATATTGCTCGTGTTAAGGCTGCTCCCGATTCTATTTCTACGTTGGTTGACTTGCGTAGAGTCGGAGGTTATGATCCTGTTTACACAGAGCTTCAGGCACTTTATAATTCCTTGAGTAATACTGTAAAAAACTCAAGTGAAGGGAAAGAGTTTCAAGATTATTTAAATACGTTAGAAACCGTTCAAATTGGAAAAATAGCACCAGCATTTACCCAAAATGACACCAGCGGAAACCCCGTCAAACTTTCGGATTTTAAAGGGAGATATGTGCTTCTTGATTTTTGGGCCTCCTGGTGTCCGGACTGTCGCGTAGAAAGTCCAGATCTTGTAAATACATACCAACAATTCAAAGGTGAAAACTTTGAAATATTGGGAATATCCTTTGATAAGGACCGCAACTCCTGGATTAAAGCCATTCATGCCGATAAACTACACTGGAGACATGTTTCGGATCTAAAACGTTGGCAGAATGATGTCGGAACGCTATATGGTGTAAAATCTATTCCCCAGAACGTCTTGATTGATCCCAATGGAAAAATTGTGGCGAAAAATTTACACGGTGATGCTTTACGTGCAAAATTGAAAGAAGTATTGAAAAAGTAACCTATAGATGATCAATTCCAATAAAAAGACCATGCCTTTAAAAGCGCATGGTCTTTTTAGGTTTAATGACGACGGTGTTTCTCAACGCAAACTACAGCAAAAGGTTTTCTGCACAAACTGATGCGTAAAACACATCCCGTAATCCTTACTAGACGCTTATTTACCAGCCAAACAAGGCGCTTCTACTAACCAAATAAGGCACTGAATATATCCTCTAACTTGGCGACAGGCCGAATTGCAATAGTATATTTTTTCGCATCCAGGCCTTTGGTATTGAATTTAGAAATAAATATACCATCAAAACCCAACTTTTCAGCCTCTTGTATTCTTTGTTCAATCCGATTTACAGCTCTTATCTCGCCCGATAATCCAACTTCACCTGCGAAAGTCAGATTAGAGCGAATCGGTATATCTTGTTGTGAAGAAATAATCGCTACCACTACGGCCAGATCGATTGCAGGATCTTCTACGCGCAGTCCACCGGCGATATTCAGGAATACATCTTGTGCGCTCAGCCTAAAGCCAAAGCGTTTCTCCAAAACGGCCAAAAGCATATTTAACCGTTTCGTATCGTACCCCGTAGAAGAACGCTGTGCTGTACCAAATGCTGAGTTGCTCACCAGCGCCTGCACCTCAATCATCATCGGCCGCATCCCTTCCAGCATTGCCGCAATGGAAACTCCACTGACTGGCTCGTCGCGTTGCGAAATCATAATCTCAGAAGGATTGGACACTTCCCGCAGTCCTGACCCCTGCATTTCGTAAATGCCCAGTTCTGAAGCCGATCCAAAGCGATTTTTTACGGCTCGCAAAATGCGGTAGACATGGTGACGATCGCCTTCAAATTGAAGTACGGTATCCACCATATGCTCCAATACCTTGGGACCAGCAATCGATCCATCCTTGGTGATATGCCCCACAATAAAGACGGGAGTACTTGTCTCCTTGGCAAACCGCAACAATTCAGCGGTACATTCGCGAACCTGAGAAACCGAACCCGGAGCGGATTCAATCTGTGCGGAATGTAAAGTCTGTATCGAGTCAATAACAATGACATTGGGCTGTACCGTCTCGATCTGCTTGAAAATATTTTGCGTGGATGTTTCCGTCAGGATATAGCAATTAGCTTTGGATGACTGTGACAGTCGTTCGGCCCGCATCTTGATCTGCTGCTCACTTTCCTCCCCGGAAATATAAAGTGTCTTGACTTGTGGAATGGATAAAGCTAACTGTAACATTAACGTTGACTTTCCAATCCCAGGTTCTCCACCGATAAGCACCAGTGACCCCGGAACAATCCCGCCACCAAGAACCCGATTAAACTCCTGATCAGGCGTGGATATACGAGACTCATCTTGGTAAACAATTTCGTGAATAATAGCCGCTTTATTCGCCCTTTTCGTATTGCCTCCAGTTGTAGAACTACGCCATTCGGGGACTTTTGAACTCCCTTTTTCGACCACTTCTTCAACAAAGCTATTCCATTGCTTACAGGAAGGACATTGTCCCATCCATTTGGGAGATTCATAGCCACAATTTTGACAGAAGTATGCTGATTTTGATTTTGCCATGCTACGAATTTACAAATTTATAGCTGTTAAAAGCGTAATCACATGGCCGCACGCATTACATCTTACCCAAGCCATTACACATCCCTCAATAATGCGGCATGTATACCGGAACGTACTGAAAAGCCTTAAAAAAAAGAAGTGTTTATTCTTCATTTTCTTTCAAAATCCGCAAGAAATTTTGTCCCATAATTTTCGCTATATCCACATGTGAATACCCTCGCTCCAGCAGTGCTTTAGTCAATAGCGGAAATTTAGAAACATCTTCCAGACCTTGCGGTGAGGATTCTATGCCATCGAAGTCTGAGCCTACCGCAACGTGATCAATACCAACTTTTTTGACCAGATAATCGATATGATCCAATAATTTCGACAATGGAGCATCCGCCTGTCGCTGAAGTTTCTTTGGCAACTTCTCATACATAGACCAAGTACTCAGTTTTGATGTCCCATCATCACCAAATTTGCTTAGATACAAACTCTTAAGCCTAGCTTCATAGGCAGGATCCAAAAAACCCGAATAAAAATTTACACCAACCACACCCCCATTGCTTTTCAGCGCCTCCAACTGTGCGTCTTTCAGGTTTCGGAAATGTGGACATAATTCAAAGGCATTACTATGGGAAACCAAGATCGGTTTTGTCGATACCGCCAATACGTCATAAAAGGTCTGTTCGCCACCATGGGACAAATCAACCATCATGCCCAGTTCGTTCATCTTCCGGATAATTGTTCGACCTTTCTCCGTCAACCCTTTATCCTTGGAATCCATCTTGTCCGATTCCATCGCGGCACAACTTGCCCAAGACAAATTATAATTCCAGGTCAAGGTTAAATATTTGGCACCACGGGCATAAAGTCGCTCAAGATTATCCAAACTTTCTTCAATCATATTTCCACCTTCCACACCGATCAAAGCGGCTATTTTCCCTGTTTTTACTATCGAATCGATAGCTTGTGAAGACTTTGCCAGACTTATTTTATCGGTATTTGCCGCAATCATTTTTTCCAAGGCATCTATCTGGTCATTTGCGTGCTTGAATGCACCGGTCTTCCATTTAGCATCATCGGACCATACCGCAAATACCTGCACATCGACACCCCCTTCCCGCAGCCGCGGCAAATCAGTAGCACCTGTTTTTAACCGTTGGCCAATATCTTTCCCCTGAAAAATGGATGCATAAATCACATCATTGTGTCCATCGACGACGACCATATTCTGGTGGATTTTTTTATAGTTTTGGCTATATCCAATAGAGGTACCTGCTGTCATTGCTAGCCCTAGTAATATGAGGCTCTTAATCATCGTTGACTTTCATTGATCGATTCATAAATAGCATCCTGAATTCTGCTTCTGATATTCAGATCCAAAAGCTTGGTCGTCACTTGAGGGTGTACCCGATTGGACAAAAAGATATAGATCAATTGATTTTGTGGATCAATCCAGATACATGTTCCAGTATAGCCTGTGTGACCAAAGACGGAACTATTTGCTAACTTCGATGGATATTCATTTTTAGGATTGGGATCCCAACGGTCAAAACCCAACCCCCGGCGACTGCTTGTCGATTGCCTGGATGTAAATAAGTCTATTGTTTCCGTTTTAAAGTAGCGCTCTCCACCGTATTCTCCTCTATTGAGTAAGAGCTGACCATAGATCGCCAAATCGTTTGCGGTAGCAAATAGTCCGGCATGCCCGGCAATACCTCCAGCCATTGCCGCACCTTGATCGTGTACATAGCCTTCTAACAATGTTTTTCGAAAAGAGGTATCTTGTTCGGTAGGAACAATTTCTTCTTTTGCAAAACGTATTCTGGGAAGATAACCAGCACGCGTCATGCCCAATGGTCTATAGAAGTTCTCCTGCACGTAATCTTGCATCGGCTCAGCCGTCTGATGTTCTGCAACTTCCTTCATCACATACATGCTGATATCGCTATATACATAGTTTCCTGTGGGCTTTACGGGAGATTTTAACATCTCTGGCCACATAAAATCACGGTAATAATCGTTGAGGATATAGCTATTATCCGCCATTTTTACTTGATGGTTAGCATCCGGAACTGAAACGACGTCTCCAGCTTTCAGATATTTATAAAAGGGAATAAAGGGTGTAAAACCGGCCTCGTGCAACATGACGGAACGCAGTTTAATGTCCTTTTTATTGGTATACTTGGCCTGCCATAAGTAATGGCCCATGGTACTATCCAAATTGATCACATTCCGCTCTGTAAGGCGCATAATTACAGGTGTTGTGCCTGCTATCTTACTGACAGATGCCAGATCGAAAATATCATTTGTTTTTGTAGGAATAGCTTTCGAATAGCTGTGGAATCCATAAGATTTCTCCAGCAGAACCTGTCCATCTTTTACGATCATGACAACAGCTCCAGGCGTTGCTTGCTTATCAATGGCTTCTTGGGCAATAGCATCAATTTTCTTGGTCAATTTCGCCAGATTCAGATGAGCGCTTGACGCAGAGCCGTACTGCAGTCTTGTTTGTGTAGTTTTGACATCACCAGCAGTGATGGGAACTCCACCAAAAACTGACATTGCGACGTGACGTTGTCCAGTTTCTGAAAAAGGGGCTAATAATTCGATCAAGTCAGACGATATGTGTTCAGTTAGTGCCTTTTTGCTTTTTTCATTTTCGAAAAAATGACAAAGGATGACTTTTTTATTGTTTAATACCGCCTGTTTCAACTGGGCGAGACAATCTGCATCCAAGTCATCTTCCTTTCCAGCGACAATAATTGTATTATAGTATTTTATATCTTCATCGAATTTACTAAAATCAAAAACTTTAGTGTCTGCATAACGGGCCAACTGCTCTGTAAACACATTATATTTTACTGCATTGGGAACAACAACAGCGATGCGAAGCCGATCTAGATTTTTCAAAGGCAGCAACTGATCGCGGTTATTAAACAGTATCGTTTCATTTTTAACGGTGGATTTATATTGAGCAAACAGGGGGCTAATACAGAACAAACCTGCAAATAACACCCTAAAAAGTCCTTTTTTCATTCTGCTTTTATCGTTTTTTAGGTTCTATCAAATAAAAATACGAATTAAATACACAAGGAATACAGGACGGTTAAAAAAAATCAATTTTGTTACGTTAAACTGTCTTCGAATTAAAATGTCTTTTTCCTTTAACTTTAGAGGTACAAGTAATCTTTAAGCGAATTTCAAATAGCCTTTGATTAGCCAGGGCCCGATTGCATCCTGAAGGTTTTTTCTGTAAGTTTGACTAATGCCAGAATTGATTCAAGATAAAACCATATTTTCCTTACTGGAAGTTAGCCGCAGTATCCAAAAGACACTTGCAGAGCGGTACAAGAGTTTGTACTGGATTAAAGCGGAAATGAACAAGCTCAATCATTATACCCATTCTGGCCATTGTTATCCCGAGCTAGTAGAAAAACAGGACGGTAAAATTGTCGCTGAAATGCGGTCTATCTTATGGAAAACCGATTACAACCGTATCAACAACAGTTTTCTTAAGATTGCTCAAGAACCGTTACGAGAAGGAATTACGATGTTATTTCAGGCAAGTATCTCCTATGATCCGATGTACGGATTGAGCCTGCGCATTGTTGACATCGATCCGACATTTACCTTAGGCGAACTTGAAAAGGAGAAGTTGGACAGTATTCGAAAGCTGAAGGCAGAAGGCATTTATGAGTCTAATAAGTTGCTGGCCTTTCCAGCCGTTCCCAAACGACTAGCGATCATTTCGGTAGAAACAAGTAAGGGGCTTTCTGATTTTTACAAGATTATTAATCAAAACCTTTGGGGTTACCGCATCGAATGCACACTCTTCCCCGCATTATTACAGGGTGACAAGTCAGTGCCTTCCATTATCAACCAACTCGCCGTTATTGCCGAAAAAATCAGCTTGTACGATGTCGTTGCCATTATCCGGGGCGGGGGTGGTGAAGTCGGTCTTTCTAGTTATAACAATTATTTACTGGCGCGGGCTATCGCGATGTTTCCCATTCCAGTATTAACCGGTATTGGACATTCGACAAATTATACGGTCAGCGAAATGGTCGCTTATAAGAATGCGATCACCCCCAGTGAGCTCGCCGACTTTTTGATCCAAAAGTTTCACAATTTCGCTATTCCGGTCGATAAGGCAGCGGAGCGAATACAGCAACTTATTGCTACTCGGTTTAAAGAAGAGCGCAACATGCTATCTCAAACCGCAACGCACATTCAATGGATCGGAAAAAGAGAAATACAAAGCGCTAGAACAGCCATTCAGCAATTTCAGCATGAACTTAGCTCCTTGATAAAATTGCGCTTTTACGAGCATAAGACAGCGCTGGCGCATACCGAGCGAATTATTCAGCTGGCTGATCCAATTCGATTATTAAAACAGGGATTTTCAATTACAAAAGTTAATGGAAAACTGTTGCAGTCGATTACACAAGTATCACCCGGCGATGTCATACAAACCATACTCGAAGATGGAGAATTGCTAAGCACAGTGACGGATAAATTTCCAAAACCGGAATTGGACGAAGACGATGCATAATTTAGCGATTGGCAAAAAAAATTAAAGAAAGCATATCATAATGGAACAGAATTATACCTATACAGATGCCTTTAACGAGTTACAAACTATTGTAAGGGAGATTGAGAATGGTTCAACAAACATTGATGAACTCGCCGAAAAGATTAAAAGAGCATCAGACCTTATTCAGGTCTGTAAAGCCAAATTAACGGCGACAGAGGAAGAGGTGAATAGTTTATTACAGAAAATATCACCAGCAGAAGAGACCAATGAAGAGGAATAGCCAACCAGCAGACCTATTAATACTGATAATACCATAATAAGTATGACATCGCGGGTTTCAAGCAGTTGAAATAGGCTATCCATACGTTCATTTCTTCTTCATCCAATTGAAGAAAAATAGAGAGATCTATCAAATGACCTCTCTATTAAAGAAGAAATTTCATCAAAATTATATAAGATTATAGAAGACCTTCAACCATTTGATGTACACTTTTCTGCGAACCAAAGAATAGACTACAAGGGCTTTAATTTATCGGGAGCAACCGCATGAATGAGTGCACGCGCTAAAATTCTATTCGGGTCTATGATGATCATACCATTGTAATCTCGTTCCGGAATAGCCAAAGGTAACTCCGCACATCCCAAGATAATGACTTGTGCGCCCTTTTTCTTCAAGTCATCCATGGCCGATAATAAATCCTCCCTCGCCTTATTCGCAATCGGTACAGGCTGCGCTTTTATTCCATATTCAGCATCATAGATTGCATTATTTACCTTTTCCTGTTCCGTTCCTTCTGGTGTGACGACATCAAAGCCCTTTTCAATAAAAGCCTGCCGATATAAACTATATAGCTGCTCGCCTGCAGTAGAAATAACACCCACCATGTTATCAGGGTAGTTCTCGTCCACAAATCGCACAGTCTCATGAACAATATGCAATAGTTGTAACGTGCTCCCGGTGCGTGCAATTTCCTCTTTAACGACAGAAAAAATAGGCTCTGCATGTACGATATTTGATGGAATTGCTGCGATGGTCGCGCCCGCCATTTCCAATTTTTGTAGCACCGAAGCGATGGCCTTTCCAGGATTTTCATTGGATGTATCCAATAAATAGGCTTTCCGATCCGGGATTAAATGAGGACATGAGAACAATAATAGCGGCAAGTGTTCCTGATCGGATCTTGCCGCTGTTTCATCAATAATTTTCTTTGTAATATCTAGGCCGCTATAAGGGCCAAGTCCACCGACTATACCAATCATAATGCTATTATTATATCGATGATATAACCAATAGCATCAAAAATGGTTTGGAGAAATTACCATTCTATCGATTGATCTTCATCAGGAATTTGTGTATTTAACTGCCGCTCTAAGATTAATGATCCTGAAACTTTAAATTTAATTGCTGTGGTAGAAACTAAGGTATAATCGGTAAATTCATAATCGACATTATTTAAAGTAATATAACGATGTAATAAATAAGGACGGACAGCATCCATTTGTTCCGAAATCGTATAACTTGCATCTTTTTTAACAGCAAACTTCATATTTGGATTTTCGGCTCGAAAAGTAACCCCTCCAGTTTCACTAAAGGTTGCAAAGATTTTATAATTCTTCCTGTCTTTACGATCTTCATCGATATTTCCCGCATAAAAGAAAATCGTATTTTCATCAACCACGTAACTTCTTATTTGACTTTTCACAATCGGTGTTTCACTTTCATGCCCATCCATCACAACTTTTAAGGCTGTCCCGCTATACGTTCCTGAATAATTATTAAATGGATTGACACGTAGTAATGCTTTTTTGTAATGTTTTCTGGGATTGATTTTGTATTGCGCAGCAGGATCCTCCAAAATCGTCAGCGGAAGCACCCATTTTTCGGCCATATCAATTCCTTTCAACGAAAAATCAATAGCCATCAATGCTGTATTCTCTCCTGTTTTTATATTCACCGTTTCGGGAATAGAAAAATAGCTATTATCCAGCTGCTTGTAATAAAAATCTTGCCTGTTCTGAAAACGTTCATAATTCAATATGCCCAATGTATCAGCATCTACCCCAACGCGTACGGAAAGATCCATATCATTTGTTGTCGATCCACTCACTTCCAGCGGCTGTAAAAATGTAGTTTTTTGTCCGTCTTTATAACGGACATAAATATTGGCGACTCCCTCACTTTCCAGAGGGGCCTTAAATGAGACATAATGTTCAAATTGCTCCTCTTTCCATTCGTCGTTGCAGGCGTTGCAGACGAATAACACCATCAGGAAAAAAAGCTGTATAGATGACTTTTTCATAAATTTTATAATTGATTAATCATTATAAGTCCAACCAGGATTTTGTGTTAAATTCTTGTTGCGTTTAAGTTCTGTATGACTGATTGGCCAAAACCACATTTTGTCTGCGAAGGTCGTTTTCAGTGTCCAAATCGCAACGGGTTGGTAAAAGAGATCACGTTCTTTTTCATTCATTAAGACATTACAGCCATAAACCGGCAGGGCTTCTTCCACTGGAGCATCCATCCAGCGACGTAAATCATAATAACGTTGTCCCTCGCCCATCAGCTCTATAAAACGTTCACGCTTAATTGTACGACGCAATTCGTTTTTACTGCCATATACACTTTCCGAATAATCCGGAACTCCCGCCCGGATCCGTACAGGCTGAATACCTTTTTTAATTTCAGCGATGTCACGACTTAAAGTGTAACTTCCCCCCCGCCACGATGGAATTGTAAAAGAACCACTTAATTCATTTAATGCTTCGGCATACATCAATAATATGTCTGCGTAACGGATTGCAGGCTCTGCCTTGGGTACCACACGTGATCCTACACCACCTTCGTAAGTATCACTCGGGTGAACAAACTTTTTAACACCAAACCCCGTACGCAACCAATATCCATTGGCAGAGTTAAAGCCATTGCCTTTGGGATCTGCACTGTAATAAAAAACTTGCTTATTACGATTTTCCTCTTTTGTCTCATTCAGCAGCGTCCAAAAACTTCCGCTGTAAGCTACTGAAGCGTAAAACCTGGGTTCACGATTCGCATATTGCAGAGAAGCTCCTGCGCGCAGTGGTCGGTATTTTTTTGCATTATAATCGTCCTGGGTAACATATCCCGTACTTCTGTTTGAGCCATTACCTCGACCTATTTCCTTATCCTTACCCGGTACATCTGTACCATCACTCATATAATACGCATCAACGAGTTTCTGTGTCAGTCCATGGGTATTCCATCCTGTCGCCGAGCGTGGCAATTGATGAATAACCATTTGGTCAATCCCTTCATTGGGCTGGTTACTACCACGGGTAAATATCAGTTCCGGATTGCCTGAGGCAGACAACGTACCGTCGAAAACCTGTGCATATGATTTCATGGGGTCAATATTTGCCCACCCTTCGGGCCAGCTTTTAGCTGAAAAATTGTGATCTTCGGGAGGTTTGACGGTGGCATCGTCACCAGTCTCCTGAAAAGGTGCTGTATACAGCTTATACACGCCGAGCTCGATTACGTCTCGTGCGGCAGCTGCAGCTTTCGCCCATTTCTCTTCCTTGAATTCTGCGGAAAGCAAGCGTTTGCCCTGTTTATCGACCAATAATGCTGCATAACCGGAGTTATTACCATTAGCCAATGGACTAGCGGCATAAAGTAACACTTTGGCACGGGCAGCTAAAGCCGCCCCAACAGTTGGCCGAGCAGAGCCGTCTTGTCCGCGCTTCATCCCTAAAGACTCCATTTCTTTAGCTGCCTGTAGCAATTCATCACTGATATAGCTTGCACACTCCTCATAGGTGCTTCGCGGAATCGCCAGATCATCATAGCTATCCGTATAATCCAGTCCTTCATCCGGCAACAGCGGAATGGGGCCATATTTACGGAGCAACAGCCAATAAAGGTATGCCCGTGCAAATCGTGCTTGCCCACGATAATCCGAAATTTCAGTTGCCGACATCTCACTGTTCATGTATATGTTCTGAATGAAGGTCGACGCATTACGAATGCCCCGGTAGGATTGCGTCCATGTACCCTGTTTATCACTTTCAGTATATTGGCCCATTTTGAACATATTGTAAGAGAGCTCATTTTTTGAGGGATCATAATCTCTATCTCGATCACCGTAATACATGTCGTCTGCATAACAATGCGGCGTCATTCCTTTACTGGCAACATCAGCATTCTCTCCTTTAAACTCTTCAAATACATGCGCTAGCCATTCTTCCGAATATACCTTACTTTTAAAGGTCTTCTCTATATTAAGTCGATCCTTAAAATATTGATCCGATTTCAAATAATCCTTTTTGCAGGATGAGACAAAACTTGCTCCTAGCACAAGCAACATGGCCATGCATATTTTATTTCTTTGCATCTTTCTTGATTTTATAGGTTGACATTGATACCAAATGTAAACGACTTAGGTAATGGATAGTCTTCACCCCTCGGCGTCGCTAGCTCCGGATCCCAAAGTTTGAATTTTGACCAGGTCAGCAAATTTGAACCAACTAAAAACAAACGGATGCTATTGATTTTTATCCGGTTGGTCATTTGCTTTGGCAGGGTATACCCGATGTCCAAGGTTTTCAAACGAAGGTATTGCCCATTCTTCAACCAAAATGTTGACTCTCTAAAGTTATTCGGATTAGGACCATAACTCAACCTCGGATAAGAAGCATTCGGGTTTTCTGTCGATGGATCACCGGATATATCAGCCGAAATCCAACGGTTATCGCCCATTACCCCCTTCAACACTTGTCCCCATTCACCTTCACTAAACGCATAAACTGTTTTCCCATAGGTAAAGAACGTCGATTTACCAGATCCCTGAAAGTGCACACTAATATCCAGGTTCTTCCAGCTTGCTGACGCCCCCACACCATAAACTAGGTTAGGACGTCTTGTTGCTCCGATAGCGACACGATCACCGTCGTCGATGATGCCATCACCATTAACATCCTTATATTTAATATCGCCTGGTTGGTAGTTGCCAAATGTTTGCTTAGGACTATTGCGTATGTCATCATAATCTTGGAATAGGCCTAAAGCAATGAGTCCTTTTGCCTGATCAACCCGATACCCTTTTTGGTTTTGATAGCCATACACGTTATATTCCTCATCGATCTCCGTGATTTCATTCTTACTATAGATAATATTACTTCTGGCAGTTAAATTGACTTCGCCCACTTTCTGGTTATATAGTAGGCGTCCATCAAAACCTCTTGATTTTACCGCTCCCACATTCGCGCTTGGTATAGATTCTAATCCTACCAGTGCAGGCAAATAATTTCGAGCCATATATATGCCCGTGCGTTCCTCATTGAAGAAATCTAAATTAGCAACTATCTTATCTTTAAAAAGCGCCAGATCAAATCCCAGGTTCTTTTTAGTCGCCATCTCCCAGGTCACATTGGAGGAAGATACCTGACTATATTTCATTCCGCCATAGTATCGGTCGAAACCATAGTCTGCCCACTGATACCCCCCTTCGGGAATCCATACCTGGTCTTCAAAACGTCCGATTTCACTAATTGTCGATAGATAAGGGAAGCGTGCGCCACCGGATAACTGATCGTTACCTACTCTTCCCCAGGAGTACCGGATCTTGAACATATTCATCCACGAAATATTATCTTTCACAAATGGCTCTTCGCCGATATTCCAGGCTGCAGAAACCGCAGGAAAAAAACCATATTGTCGACCCGGGGCAAAATTTTCCGAACCATTATAGCCAAAATTAAAATCAGCGATGTAACGTGACTTCCAATTATAGGTTACCCGGCCAGCTAAGGCCTGATTTCTTCTTGCAATTCCATTTTTGATATCATCGCCAAGATTGACTGTGCGAATAAGTGCATCACGGGTAAAACGGGCCACGGCACCAACAGTATGATTCCCGATACTACGATCATAGTTAAACATCATATCATAGAATTCGCGTCGCTCGCCACTGGCACTGCTGGCCTGATATAACTCTCGCGGATTTGAAATATGTGTAAAGATCAAATTACCATTCTCATCACGGGCGCGTTCTGCGCGCCATTGTTCAGGCCATTTACGTCGCGATATTGTATTATCGTTATTGGTATCATATCCAATAATTCCCCTAAAACGTAACCCCCTAGTTATAAAGTCAAAATTTTGTTCAATGGAGATATTGGTCTGTATATTGTTTTGCCAATTTTCATTGTATCCTGTCTGCGTAGCAACTACCCAAGGATTGGTCTGATTTCCTGTTCCAATGGCAGGAACATAACCATTTGAATAGATTACCGGCGTGCGAATAGGAGAATATCCGAATAACACACCCCAAAAATCATCGTCTCCTAAACCTGGACTATTTCTTTTATTGAGGGAGCCTGCAATACCTATTTTTAACACGGTACTTTTAGTTACGTTAATATCTGTATTCAACCGATAATTATACCTTTTGTAATTTGCGTTGGTATTGTAATCATTCCGTAGCGTTTCGTCGGTCTTATACATACCACCTTCATCGATATAACTTCCCGACAGAAAATAACGCGCTGTGGCTCCACCGCCTGTCATATTCAGATTCGCCCGGTAAGTCATCGCTCCGTCTTTGAGCAATAAATCTTTCCAATTTACATTGGGATAGAGATCCGGATCCAATCCCAAACGTAGTATTTCCAATTCTTCAGGTTGATAAATCGGGGCAAAATTTCGTGTAATACGTGCCTCGTTCAATAGATTTGCATAGGTAACGCCGTCTTCAAATTCAGGTGTAATGGTACGGCTATTATAGATATTCTCATCTTTAAAATTAATACTGATCTTACCATCTTTACCGCGCTTTGTTGTAATTAAAATGACACCATTTGCCCCTCTGGAACCGTAGATTGCGGTCACAGCGGCATCTTTCAGGATATTAATGGTTTCAATATCTTCGATATTAATGTCATTGATATTCCGCTCGATATTATCGACCAAAACAAGAGCAGAAGCACCTCCACCAAAGGTCGAAATACCGCGGATCCAAAACTCGGTAATATTTTTTCCTGGCTGACCAGACTGCATCATACCTAAAACTCCAGGCGCATTTCCAATTAAAGCGTTACTAATACTCGATGTTGGATTTCCTTTCATCGTGTTGACGTCAACACTACTGGTCGCTGCAGTCGATGTCAGTGTTCTTTGTGTACCCGTACCGGTTACGACAACTTCATCGAGCACACTGGTCTCCGATTCATTCAGTGTCACATCGATAACGCGATTATCTTTCACCAGTATTTCCTGCTTTTTGTAACCAACAGATGAAAAGACCAGCGTCTTGTATCGCTCTACTTTTATCCGATAACTCCCTTTATTATCTGTTGTTGTTCCTAAACCTGGCGCATCCTTCACAAAGATGCTAACACCAACAATTGGTGCCTTTTGGGCGTCGACAACGACACCCGTTACTTCCAAAACATCCTGTGCCAGCGCACCGAAAGTGGCACAGAGGAGTAACATACATGTAAATACTATTTTATTCATCATCTTATCACAGGTTAATCTTGGTTATTTTCATCTATCTCCTCTAACGCGATTTTACGGATGCGTCGATTCTCGCGGTCGCCAATATAAAAAGCTCCCTCTTGCTCATTGTAAGCGATACCTGATGGACGGTCAAATCTCGCTTCCTCTCTCAAATCACCATTGACATAACCATAAGGGTTGCTATTGAGGCTTGAGCTTCCTCGACCAGCAAATGTGGTTACAGCTCCCTCTGGTGTAAGCACACGAATCGCATGATTCATCTGGTCCGTAAAATAAAAGTCATACTGATCAGGTTTTCCCGCTTCTACGTAGGTTTGATTTTTCACGAATACACCTTGGTATGGTTCATTGACACGAGCGGACGACCCCACACCATCTTTGTACCCCGATTCCCTAACTTTTCCGCAAACCAGATAAGGCTGATTAAAACGTTTCTTTTCCCAATTGTAATCGGCACGCATCATATAGCCCTGGTTGATCACCAAGATATAAGCATAGTTTCCACTGGGATGAATAATAGCCCGGTACTCCCATTGTGGATCCTGAATAACATAAAGAAACTCTGCCTTCGTTGTCTTATCTGTGAAATATTGATTGAGGTCAAAGCGGTAAAATTCCCCTTTTGCGTAGCTATTAAAGTACATTTCACCATTCACGGGATGAATGGATGCACCGTTGCATTGTTTACTTCTTGTCAGGACTTCCTTATCGAGGAAATTCCTTGCTCGCGAAAACAACAAGGTAGATTCATCATTTTCCCCACCACGGTCCTGCGAAACAATCATATAGTTGCCGTCTACAGAAAAGTCGACACTACGGGGGCGATCAAAATCCGAACGTTTTTTAGTAATTGTGCTATCCTCGAAATTGATCAGGTATAGGCCATTATTATTATCGAAGGTCATCCAAAGATGCTTGGGGTTTAGGGGATCAAACTTCATAAAAGAAGAAAGCCAAAAACCACTTGCCATCTTGGTCTGATCAGCATCTTTAAACTTCCCGTCTTTCCAAGGCTCATCGCCACGTGAATTTCGATAACCTGCCAGGGTCGACACCACCAATTTACGCTGATAGTCAAAAGGCTCTTGTGCATTACCGATAACAGGCTTTTCTTGAGCTCCAACGCGCACTTCGATATCCCCTTTAAACGCCTGTTTTGGTACCAGACAATAAAGGGATTCACCCAAAGTGTTGATTACCACAGCCTTTTTACCCCCGATAAATACCTGTACATTTTTTGGATCGTTTCCAAAATTCTTCCCGTAAATCACCAGTCGTTGCCCCATACCACCTGATTTAGGCGCAAAGTCCGAGACAACAACAGGTTGTGAAGGATCAAAGGGCATACCCTCTGAAATGCTGCCAACATTATCGTTCTTACAGCTTCCAAAGCCCAAAATAAGCACTGTAATGGCGCAAATCAACCGATTTAGGAATCCATTATTAGCCGCTATCTGTTTAGTTCTCATAAGGTTGTTAATTGATTAGAGTTTATTTTTATAAACATGAGTATATCACCTTCCATGAATCCTAGACTCACCGATTTGACACATATTCATTCGTTTTTTAGCAATACATACCAGCTATTCTAGGGTAATTTTAGGACGAACGGATTGATGCCCGCCCCATCATTGGGCGAACGCTTAATTTTGACGTATACATAATTGGTTATTTTTTAAAAAGCTAAATGGTATTAGCTATCCTAAGCTAAAAAAAGACTTTACGACAATAGTTTCAAAGTCTTTTGGTTTTTTAAATTTATAGTTCTAATAATTTTCTATTTGATTCCCGCTATTCATATTGACCTCCAACAATACCTTTCCCAAGGTCTGCATTAGCTTCTTCACAAAGAAGATGGATGATTAATTTATAACTCGATTTTCTAACTGCTTCTCTAAGGTTTTTTTCTTTCTATAATTGATTAATCAAATTTAGATATTGTAACGATTCTGATAGGATAGAATTATCTCAATAATATGCGGATTTGTATCATGACTACATTAAGCGGGGTAGTTAAAAAATGTTTTTTTTGATTAATTATTGTATTTGTTTTATATTAAGCTTTCGGAGATAATTTATTAAGCACTTTCAAAATCAACAGTGTTATATCTGCCAAAAACTGGATTATTTAAGCTTTAAGAATTCGGCCTCTCAAGATCACGATGAAAAATTTAGGTAAACTAATTGTTTTGTTTATTGCATTAATATTTGCGACCATAAATGCTTACGGTCAAATAGATACTGTTTTAAGAGACAAAATCATTCAAATGGCCAATAAAGATCAAGACTGGATGATGAATCCACCGAAAAATGTTCATGATAACAGTCAATTCTTTCAAAGAATGGAAGAGATATATCAAGAAAACTATGACGACGCAAAAGTGATTTTTTCAAAGTTTGGTTTTCCGGGATATAATAGGGTCGGGAAAGACGGATCGGATAAGTTTTGGCTGGTCGTACAACACTTGAATAAATGGCCGGATTTTCAAAAATTGGTACTAAAAAAGATGGAAGCTGAAGTAAAGAAAAAAAATGCTTCACCGGATAAGTACGCATATTTATTGGACCGAATAAATCTTAACAAGGGGGAATTGCAAATATATGGTACGCAGATTTGGTATGATGTCAGATATCACAGGACATTTCCATATCCAATTGTAGATATCAAAACAGTTAATAAGCGAAGAAAAGCTGTGGGTTTAGAAGCTCTCGAAATTTATTTGAATACCACAACAGAATCACATTTTGCACTAAGGGACTCTATAAATCTAAAATCCGGGGTCAAAAAACCTTGGCTTTATAAAGTTCCTTCACACATGTTTGGTAAATATTAAAATTGAATCAATGCATTGAAAAATACAATTCTCTTTTAAACAATGTTATTTTCGTTTCCAAAAATTATGGTTTGTGACCTTTAAATGTTCTAATTACGCTCATTATGCAAATTTATAGCACTTTAGCTAAATAAACGGAATATATACCCACGATATCTCCTACATTTTATATTGTTTACAATATTTTAATACGCCTGTAGCATTTTCAAATAATTATCCGTTACAATAAATAAACCTAAAATAAGGTTAAGACCAAGAGGGGATCATTTATTTGTCTGATCAATATCAGATAATGTAACTACTATAAACTTTATTATGGAAAATAATTTACAAAAACAGGATCTATTCAATGAACATAGCTATGACCTTCATGCCAATTGGTACAACAACCTCTATCCTGAAAAAGAACAAAAGGTAAAAGTAATCAATTCACTAAATAACTATAAAGGAAGTATAAATCACTGGCTGCAGGAACTTTTTTTCAAATGCCTCACTCCTTTCACGAAGGACAAAAATGCGAAATGGCTTACTCTTGGTGATGCTTATGGACATGACGCGCGCTACCTCCTGGACCAAAATATCCACCATGTCACCGCCAGTGATCTAGATGACAGTTTCCTGAAAATCTCCCATGAACAAGAATTTATTAAGGATTTCTCAGCCCAAAACGCTGAATCATTAACATTGGAAGACGATAGCGTAGATTATATACTCTGCAAGGAAAGCTACCACCACTTTCCCCGCCCCTACGCAGCACTCTACGAAATGATCCGAGTAGCCAGCAAAGCCATCATAATTATAGAACCGCAGGACCCGATATCAAAAATGCCAACCTTATTGTATTTAGCCAATCTGCTGGCAAGAATCAACGACAAAAAGATCAATAAGATCTGGAAAAATAGGTTTTCTTATGAAAGGGTGGGAAACTTTGTCTACAAAGTTTCAGAACGGGAATTTGAAAAATTCGCTGCCGGACTCAATCTTCCCATGATTGCTATAAAAAAACTTAATCCAAATTTTTGGTTTCCCGGAAGCGAACATATCAAAGCTGATAGAAAAGAGAAGGCTTTCAGGCGTATTCTTTTCCGAAAGAAAATACGTGATTTTTTTTCCCGTTGGGGTATAATGCCTAGTCAGACACTTTCCATTGCCGTTTTTAAGAATATGCCGAATGAATCCCTGAAGAAATCACTTATCGACGAAGGATATAGATTGATCGAGATCCCTAAAAACCCATATATTAAAAACCTGCCGTATTAATACCTTAGAAAGAGAGCTATGAAAGATTATTCTATATTATTTTTGGTATTAGTGATTTTTGTTTAGCGAATTCATGTAAAAAGGAGAAGAACCATTTGCGGGCAATGGGTCATTCTAGAGGCAGATTGAGTTTGATTACGCTAAGTTTTTCTTATACGAATGGGACCTTTTATATGATTGATATCAATGGTCTTTCCTTTTTGGGTGATTAAAACTTTCCCCTGCTTCTGCAATGAAATTGCTACATCAACAACTTCTTGCATATGTGCACGCCAATCCTTTGGAAAAAGTTCCCTGGCAATTTCAGAAGGACAGAATGTCTTTTCGCGACCACGGGCTTCGGCAGCTGATAAGATGCTTTCAATTATTGCCTCTTGCTTCATAGTGTAGTAACAGACAAAAGCTTCTTGAAGTTTTTAATAGAACACTTTAGGTATCGTTTTTAAGTATGTCGTAGAGTGAATAGACAAGTTATTATGTCTTCTTTTTTTTGCATTGCTCTGAACAATATTTGACGTCCTCCCAATTTTTCTCCCATTTTTTACGCCAGGTGAATAGCCTGCCACAGGCCGCGCAAATCTTCTGCGGTAGATTTTGCTTTTTAACCCCTTTCATCTTTCCATCGTTTTTTCATCGAACCGTATTGCACATTGGCTTCTGCCTGCTTCCATCGTTTATAGAACACTTCTGCCGCTGCAGCCTTCTCCCTATCACCCGTTCCACGTTCCAATAGCGCATAATCATCTTCTTTATCGTACTTTTTCCCTCCTTTATAGTTGGCGTAGCGACGTGCACGCGTGTATCCCATCTGCAGATACTTGCGTGCCATGTCTGCTCCAACAAAGTCATCCGCTTTTAGATAATTTTCGAACAAATTGAAAATCTTCTCACTGCTTTCCTCGGCAATGGCCTCAGTTTTAAAGCGCCAATAACGACCAATTTCCGATTTATACGGTTCACATATCAACACTCCCTGTTCTCCTTTACCAACTCGGTATTCGGCTGGTTTCAAACGATAATCAATATCGGGCTTCCACGGGTAGTGCTTTTTATCAAAGTTCAGGTAGCTCGGCTTTGGGGTGCTCATACGTATATTTTAGATTTTTACCTTTCTTTTAATAGGGCTGTGTGTTTTGTGCAAGTTTATGTTCA
Source organism: Sphingobacterium sp. 2149 (assembly GCF_031455655.1). Classification (NCBI taxonomy): domain Bacteria; kingdom Pseudomonadati; phylum Bacteroidota; class Sphingobacteriia; order Sphingobacteriales; family Sphingobacteriaceae; genus Sphingobacterium; species Sphingobacterium sp. 2149. Next base: position 351,145 of record NZ_JAVDTD010000002.1, read on the forward strand.
CTATATTATGCTCATTTCATAAAGCTACCCCTATTTAGTTATGTAAAAAACTGCATTTCGGCCCAAATAGTTTGGCTAGAGCTACCTTATTTTGATTCTGCTCATTTTTTTGCAAACAAAATCAGCTCCTATAACCAGAACATTGATATACGGGAATCTCTACAGAACAAGGTGAGCCAACCTTGTCTCGAACGCTTCTCAAAGAAATCCAGAGGCGGTTTCAACGGCTATCCGACGGGGTAGCGATATCACATTCAGGGGACTGTTTCATCACTAACTCCCTATTAACTTCTACCTTTTATCGAATTGGACTCGGCTTTTAATCGGCTTTTCCTCGAATTTTTCCCGAGGCAGATCCGAAGCCCGCCCGAAGAAAGTTCGAGCAATGCTGGGAAAAGAGCAGGAATTGGTCGGGTATTGGTTGACTGTAGGTTTTAATCGCAGATATGGCATGGCTTCCCTTTTCTAATCGATAAATTAAATAATAAATTTCAAAATTATACCTACCAAAAGCGTCCCAATTAAAAAATCTTCTATCCCCACTACCGCAGCCCAAAAGCTAAGTCTCCATAGATTTTGAACTCATATTTAAGTTTCTTATTTTAGCCATTCAAAAACCGTTATTATGCCATGAAGAGAAACCGATTGATCCTTGTGTTCGTTTTTGCCCTATTGTTTGTTTCCTGCAAAAAAGAAAATTCTGGACAGGATATGACTAACCTCCTGAAAGGAAAATGGAACTTAAAAAGTTATGAAACTACCCTTTCCACCGGTGATAAAAATGGAAACAGTAATGTTCAGACAGACAACCTGCCTTACCAATATCTGATTTTTGATGGTCGTGACAGTGCTTCATTACGGTTGATGGAGCCGTATTTTATCGGTTCAATTAGTACCGAAGATGGCGGAAAATGGGATCTACCAGGCGCAGATGTAAGCATTAAAGACGGTAGCATCCAGACCAGAGAACCTATTTATTACCGCGAATATTATTATCAGGTCGCAGGAAACCATCTCTTGCTTAAGGAAAACAAGACATTTAATCCATCCGCATGGGTAGAGAAATGGGGAAACCCTGCGACAGGAATTGTCGATTCCCTCGCAGATTATTACCCAAAGCTTAGGAAAGATATAGATTGGTGGGATATATCCGTCGATGAAAATTCATTAAAATTGCAGCAGGAAATCAGCTATAGCGGCAAGGATAGCTTTCGTTCCAAAGTAATAATGGTCTTTTCAAGAGATTAGAGAAGGGCCACTATTTCTACCCGTATGCTCTGCAAGAAGAAGTTGAAAAACCAAAAAGCCTGCAAATATTTAATTTGCAGGCTTTTGTATGTGTTGACTTTTAGATCTGTAGCCCGTAGGGGAATCGAACCCTACTTACATTAATCTATTTATCAATAATTTACAAACCTATCAAGATCTAACTCCTCGAATAACTCACTGGTTTGACATACGTTTTAGTTGCAAGCGCTTTAAACTTTAAAATTAAGAAAATTCAAATAAATAAACTATTTATAATGAATTTTTCTTTGCAGCCTATTACTAAGAGACTATAATTTAGATCTTAAAGGTAAATCAATATTAGCGTTTAGGCAAATGGAGCTATGAGTGCAAGATTGCCATTTTAGGACCTCATTACGAAGCAGTGCGATAATGGAGAGTTTGAAGTTATTCTTCTTGATTTGGTACAAGACGATGTTTTTGATGAGTTGTACCAAGAAGGGGTTTTCGACCAATGAGATTCAGAAGCAACTGGTGCTAAAGCGTTACAAACCAGTCTGGGCCATGGTTCACGAAATACGTAGAACTATGCGTAACCGAGATTCAAGATATACCTTAGAAGGTAGGATAGAATTTGACGAAGGATATTTTTCTGTTGCGAGCAAGGAAATAAAAAGGGACAGGGTAAGCGGGCAAGCAAAACGTGGCTATCATGGCGGAAAGTGTAACTTTAGAAGATCTTTCTACAGGCAAAAAAGAGAAACGTCCGTTTTTTCAAGGCTAAAGTGATGGAAAGCCATTTTGGAAAAGAGATCAATGAAGTCGTCAAAGAATCAATAAATGATCCTGTATCGTATTTACGGATAAAAGTTCTTCTTATGTAGATATCCCTAGTTTTGTTGAATTACATATCACTGAAAAATCGGATGCCAAAACCATCAAAGAAACACTTAAATATGTGCGCATAGCGATCGTTAACGCAAAAAGGAAATTTGTTAGGAAACTATCATAAAATAATCAAAAGTATCTACAGCTGCACTTGGATGAGTTTATTTACAAGCTGAACAGAAAATATTTTGGTGATATACTTTTTGATAGACTCATTGTGGCAAATATTAATGCTGCTAAACGAAGAATCAGTTAGGAATATTATAAAAATCGTTAAAAAAAATAAAAAATATTTGTTTTTAAAATTTATATACTATATTCGCAATATATAGCAAAACCGGTTTTGCTATATCTTTTACTAATAACCAATTTTAAAAACAAAATGCCTCATACTGACAATTTATTTTTATGTGCTGATTTAGGCGGTACACATTGTTCATCGGGTCTTGTGCAGGTGTCATCTGGGTATGTCATTGACGGATCCTATTTCCGGGGGAATGTAAATAGCCATGCGGAAAGAGGGCAGATCTTGTCTGAGATAAAAGAAACGATTGATAAGACGCTGAGAGCAGCCACGGTTCGTCCATCCAAAATTTTTATATCCTGTCCCGGTCCTTTCGATTATGAAAATGGCATATCTTTAATGGACGGCATGAATAAATATCAAGCCCTGCTACATGTTAATCTAAAAAATTTTTTTTCGGCTATCACTGGTGTTGATGTAGCGTCGATCTACTTTTATAATGACGCTTCGGCCTTTCTGCTGGGTGAAGTTGTCAATAAAAAAATCGAAACTAAGCGGGTTGTAGGCCTGACCTTAGGAACAGGACTGGGCTCTTCGCTTTATGAAAATGGGACAATCGTAGATCTCAATTTAGGATCAGCAATATTTCATACAGGTATCGTTGAAGATGTGCTCTCAACCCGCGGGATGCTGTCGCATTTAAAAGAAGTATTTGGATCCGCGCCGGTAAGCAATATAAAAGACTTGGTACACCTGGATGGCCTGGATGAGTACAGAAAGGAAGCTTTTGGTTTCTTAAGCGAGCAGCTGGTTGCTTTCATTAAGGAATATATCTGTCCATTAAACCCTGACTCAATTATCATTGGAGGCAGTATTGCCAAAGCACACATCTATTTTTTTGATAAGCTCCGGTCTGCCCTTGATGTGGATCTGTCCATTGCATCATTTGATGAACGCAACTTATTTCTTGGATTAACCCTTAAGACATTTAGTATATGAAACCCATCTGGAAATTTACATTAATCGCTTCTTTGGGCGGCTTTTTGTTCGGTTTTGAAACAGCCGTCATCTCGGGTGCAGAACAGATTATACAGAAACTCTGGCATCTGGATGCTGTCCGTCATGGACTTACCGTATCGATCTCCCTGATCGGGACCATTATAGGAGCCATAGTCGCCGGACGTATGGCCGACCGTTATGGGCGCAAACCCGTGCTTTATTTTGTTGCCTCTTTATATCTGCTCTCGGCATTGGGCTGTGCATTAGCTTCCATATGGGAACTTTTCCTGCTCTTCCGTTTGCTGGGCGGACTTGCTGTCGGCATCAGCTCTGTGGTCGGACCGGTATATACGTCTGAAATAGCACCAGCAAAAGACCGGGGCAAACTTACAGGAACCTTTCAGATTATGATCGTACTTGGCATTTTTACTGCCTACCTGACCAATTTTCTCTTTATGAGCGTTGAATCTGGCGGCTGGCGATACATGCTCGGTATCATGGCGGTTCCTGCCCTATTATTTGTGCTCTTATTGAATCTCATTCCCGAAAGTCCCAGATGGCTGCTGCAGCGGGGACAGGCCGATAAAGCGCGTGCAAGTTATCTGCGGCTAGAAACGCCGGCTGAGATGTTGGGCAACCAGTCCCAAATACCAGCTAAAAATGTCAGCCTTTTTCAAAAAAGATATGCCAGGCCGATACTTTTTGCTGTTCTGCTGGCATTCTTCAATCAAATGACAGGGATCAATGCGATCTTATATTATGCCCCGCGGATCTTTGAAATGGCTGGTTTTAATGCAGAGCTGGCCTACCTTCAGCCTATTTTTATCGGCGGTACCAATTTGCTCTTCACCTTGGCCGGCATGAGCATTATCGATCGTTTTGGCCGGAAGAAATTGCTGCTGACGGGCGCAATCGGCATGTTCTTATTCCTGCTATTGGCTGCATTTGGCCTAAAAGGAGTAAATCCGCAGTTTTTACTTTTTTATATCATGGGCTTTATAGCATCTTTTGCCTTATCACAGGGGGCTGTTATCTGGGTGTTTCTGGCCGAAATTTTCCCCAATGAGGTCCGCGCACAAGGCTCTTCACTGGGAAGTACGACGCATTGGCTGTTCGCGGCCATTATATCCTGGGTGTTTCCCATTATCGTAGAAGGGAGCGTGCTCGGCGGTTATTATGTTTTTCTTTTTTATGCACTGATGGTCGTTGCTTCGTTCGTTTTTATCCTGTTTATGCCCGAAACGAAAGGTAAAGCACTTGAGGAAATAAATTGAGCCCTATCCATATTAAATAATTATTAATTCTCCATCATGATGCGATAGTGTAGTATAAACTTCTTAGTTTCGCTTTGCAAAACCGGTTTTCTATAGTCGTTTACTTGTTTTGATGACGATAAATATATTTTCAATAACACCCTATATTAAATTAGCTGAAATATGATAAAACAAATTAAAAATCTGTACAAGCCCCTATCCATAATGACGATTATGTTCACTTTTTGGGGCTGCAGCACGCAAAAACAACAAACCCATCCTGCCCAAGACTGGGTGATGGGCGGTTTTGTTCGTCCAATAGGAGTAAACCCAGTCATTGAGCCGGATAGTACGACAACTTTTATGGATCCCATGTATGGAAAAGCAGTGCACTGGGAGAATAATGACACTTTCAATCCTGCGGCCGTTGTAAAAGGCGATAGCATTTATGTGCTTTATCGGGCCGAAGATAAAACTGGTATAAAAATCGGACATCGGACTTCCCGGCTTGGACTTGCCTCGAGTGCGGATGGGACACATTTTAATCGCCGGCATACGCCTGTTTTTTATCCCGGAAATGATAGTCAGCGTGAATTTGAGTGGCCAGGCGGAACTGAGGATCCCCGGATAGCAGAAGCTGCGGATGGCACCTATGTGATGTTCTATACGCAGTGGAACCGAAAAGTACCCCGCTTGGGTGTGGCCACCTCAAGGGATCTTAAAAACTGGACGAAATATGGCCCTATTTTTAAAAAATCGAAAGTACTGCCTGACCTGGTCAACAGATCGCATAAATCAGCGTCGATCGTCACCAAACTGGAGCACGGCAAGCAGCTGATTGCTAAAGTAAACGGGAAGTACTGGATGTATTGGGGCGAGCATGGGGTATATGGCGCCACCTCAGACAATCTGGTAGATTGGGAACCGATTGTCGATGAAAGGGGTGAACTGAAAGCATTCATCTCTCCCAGGGAGGGGTATTTTGATAGTTCTTTAACCGAATGCGGCCCGCCAGCCATCCTGACAGATAAAGGAATCCTGCTATTGTACAACGGTAAAAACCATCCTGAAAAAGGAGATAAGCGGTTTAACAGAGGCACTTATTCGGCGGGGCAGGTTCTTTTCGACAGCAAAGATCCGGGTAAAGTATTGGCAAGGATGGACGTGCCTTTTTTAAGGCCCATGGAAGCGTTTGAAAAAAGCGGACAGTATGTAGACGGTACAGTGTTTATTGAAGGTCTTGTATATTTTCAGCAGAAATGGTTTCTCTACTATGGCTGCGCTGACTCAAAAGTAGGAGTGGCCATTTTTGATCCTGAGAAGCCAGCTGCTCTGGATCCGCTGCCTAAAGTGAAATAAGTTTAGATGTATATCGCCAAATTGAAGAACATCTACGTTTACAAAATAATAACCATATAGAAATCTTATAGTATGATACAGCGTGATTTGAATGTACCCTACAAAAAAGCTTTAAAAGCGAGCTTGTTAGGGATTGCACTAATGACATCCGCGGCTTACGGACATGAGCGTTGGGACAATAGTCCCATACACGTGTCCATTGCCAAAGCTCCCGTCCAGATAAACGGACAAGTTGTGGATGCCGCCAATAATCCGATTGCAGGAGCTACTGTACAAATAAAGCGTACGCCATCCATCGGAACCAGTACGGACGGTACTGGGAAATTTTCCATTGCAGCAGAACCCGATGAAACGCTGCTGATATCTGCCACTGGCTATAAAAGTCAGGAAATCATGCTGGGGGGAAGAACAAACTTATCCATTATATTGCAGGATAGTGTAGCGATGATGGACGAGGTGGTCGTGGTGGGATATGGTGTGCAGAAACGTGCTTCCGTAACAGGCGCTGTTGCTTCGATACAGGCCGATGAACTGATCAAGGTGAAAACACCGAATGTAACAAATATGCTGGCAGGCAGACTGCCGGGGATCCGCGCTGTACAGCGCAGCGGTGCTCCGGGCGATGATGGTGCCTCGGTGGATATCCGTGGATACGGCAGCATGCTTGTTATCGTCGACGGTGTACAACGGGATTTCGCGCAGGTCGATCCAAATGATATTGAATCTATATCGATATTAAAGGACGCTGCTGCTGCGGTGTACGGGTTTAAAGGCTCAAACGGAGTATTACTGGTCACCACCAAAAAAGGGACTAACGCGAAAACCAAAGTGGAATACAATGGGTATTATGGCATCCAGCAGGTAACCCGCTATCCACGCATGATGAACGCTTACGAATATGCATCACTGTATAATGAAGCGATCTATAACACCAATCCGTATACAGGGGTGCCTGCCTATAGCCAAGAACAGCTCGATAGTTATAAAAGCGGATCGCAAGGTACCGACTGGTGGGATGCCATGGTACGGAACAATGCTCCACAGAGTTCGCACAATGTCAGCATCTATGGCGGGAATGATAAGGTCAAATATTATAATTCCGTCGGATATGTAGATCAGGGGGGGATTTTGAGATCAGATGACTGGAACTTCAAAAGGTATAATTTACGTTCCAATATAGACCTGAATGTCGCGCCAAATTTTACGGTCGGATTTAAATTGACAGGGCGTCTTCAAGACCGTGAGAAACCATATGGCGCTGATGATCTGTTTACCCAGGCTCAGATGGCTATTCCGATTTATAATATTTATGCCAACAATAATCCGGATTACTGGCAGGCAATCGGAAATATGGCCAATCCTATCCATAGTTCCTACATTGATAATAGTGGCTATGAGTCACGCCTGAGAAGAGAGTTCAATGGCTCGCTGGACCTCAATTGGAAGCTGCCTTGGGTATCCGGTCTTTCATTGCGCGCCATGGTGGCTTATGACTACAAAAATAGCGAATGGAAAACCTGGCAAAAAGCTCTGAGCGATTACCAGTATAATCAGACGAATGAACAGTATACGGAGGTCGCTTTGCGAAAAAAGGCCAGTCTAGAGTCCAAGATGGAAAATCTGTATATGCCCACACAGCAGTATTCGATCAATTACAACCGTGTATTTGGACAAAAACATGATGTAAGCGGTTTACTGTTATGGGAGGCTTATCATGACCGCTTGACCGATATTCTAGGATTTAGGGAATCTTCCATCGGTATCATTGACGATATCAGTAAGGGGGACACCGAGAACCAGAATACAAGCGGCAAAAGTGTGGAAACGGCTCACGCTGGTCTTGTGGGACGGTTTAATTATGCCTATGATCGAAAATATCTGCTTGAACTGAATTTTCGCTATGATGGGTCTTATAAATTTCGACGCGACCGGAGATGGGGTTTTTTCCCGGGGGTATCGGCCGGCTGGCGGATTTCGGAAGAGAAATTCTTCAAGGAAAACCTCTCCCACTTTGACAATGTAAAAATCCGGGGTTCATACGCCAAAGTCGGCGATGAGGGAGATTTTTCTGCATTCCAATATCTGGATGGATATGTTTATGGCGGAAGTTATGTACTTGGGACTGGTGGCTTATCTTCGGGGCTGAGAAGCAGTGGGATGGCTAATCCTTGGTTGACATGGTATGAATCTAATATCATGAATTTAGGGTTTGAAGCTTCTTTTAAAAATGGATTGATCAATACCGAGTTCGACTGGTTTAGAAGGGAACGTTCTGGATTACCGGCGACAAGACAAGGTACTTTTCCGACAACATTTGGCGAGTCTATGCCACAGGAAAATCTAAATTCTGATATCAATACTGGATTTGAATGGACTGTCGGCCATAAAAACAAGATCGCTGATTTTGCCTATAATGTTTCGGCTAATTTTTCCGTTACACGGATTCGATATGGCTATGTTGAACGTGCCGCGTCAACCAATCTTTACGATAACTGGCAGAAAAATAATAACGATAGAAATAAAGATATCCGATGGGGAAAGACGGTCTTAGGCCAATTCTCATCTTATGAGGATATCTTAAACTCTCCCGTTCAGGATAATAATGGCAACCGTTCTCTGCTTCCGGGTGATTTAAAGTTCAAAGATGTAAATGGCGATGGGATCATAGACGGCAACGATGTGGAACCAATTGGGCACGGTGCAACGCCAAGAATGTATTATGGTCTTAATCTAGGAGCTAATTATAAGGGCTTTGACATGACGTTATTCTTTCAGGGGGCCGCAGGTCATGACATCTACATCAGCGGTGATATCCTCGATCCATTTATACAGCAGGGACTCGGCAATGGCTTTGCTTTTATGACCGACCGATGGCATCGAGCAGATCCTTCGGATCCCAATAGTGAGTGGATCCCCGGAACTATGCCGGCTGCTCGTGTAACAGGGCAGGTAGACAACAGATCCGATAACTCATGGTCCTTACATAAAGCGGATTATCTGCGCTTAAAAACTTTGGAAGTCGGATACTCGCTCCCAAAAAGCTGGATACAGTCTTTAAAAATTGACCGGTGCAGAATTTATTTCAATGCCAATAACTTGCTGACTTTTACGGGAAGCGATGAATTATTAAAAAATATCGACCCTGAAAGCAATCAAAGCCGATTACGTTATTATCCGCAATTGAGAACATTCAACTTGGGTGTTAATTTAGTTTTATAAAAACCGTTATACTATGAAAATGAAATATTTCAGTCCTCTCTTTGTGAGCTGTGCACTTACACTGAGTTTATATAGCTGTAATGATTATCTGGATCGGGAACTCACTAGCGGTGTCATAACTTCTGATTTGATCTGGGAAAGCCCGCAGGCGATACAGTCCGTGCTGGTCACCATGTACGATGAAGGATTAAGATTAGATGAATTTGACGACTGGTTTACAGGAAAATCTAATCTGCTCAACTTGACTTCCTTGTCGGACGAAGCCACAGGGGCGTACCAGAAGGATTATGCGTTCAGTAATGCCAATTCGATATATACCTATAGTGATTATGTATTTGAAGATCCGTTTGCGACCAGATACGTACAGATACGCCGCACCAACGACTTCCTCAAGAAGCTGAACGAGACTGCTGTCCTGAGTACGGAAGAAAAACGTGTGATCGACGCTGAAGCACGCTGGATAAGGGCAATGCAATATTTCGGACTGGTTAAACGCTATGGAGGAGTTCCTCTGCTGACAGCGCCGCAGGAATATGTGCCCGGAGATTTTGAAGGATTGCAGGTACCTAGAAATAAGGAGTCAGAAGTGTATGATTTTATTATCGCTGAGTGTAAGGCAATCAGTGATATCCTTCCCGCATCCAGAACTGCTGAAAGTAAATATAGGGCATCTAAAGGTGCCGCGCTTGCTCTATGTTCGCGAGCTGCGCTTTATGCTGGTTCAATTGCAAAATATGGTTCGAACGCCAATTTAAGCGGTGAGGCGGTCACACGTGGATACGTGGGAATAGCATCCAGTGAGGCAATGCGGTATTTTACGGAATCATACAATGCTTCAAAAGCATTGCTGGACGCAGGTACCTATAGCCTTTACAATAAAAATGCCGACAAAGCGGAGAATTTCTATGAACTGTTTTCCAAAAGTGTTAATGGTAATAATGGGGAATATATCTTTCAGAAAACATTCAATGTTTCAGCGGGAAAAGGTCACATGTGGGATAAGATGAATGCTCCTTTTTCCTATCGTGGTGACGGATGGGGATGTGGTGTAACTCCTACGCTTGAAATGGTCGAAGCATTTGAATACAGCGATGGAAGCCCCGGTAAATTGGCCTTAAAAAATACGGATGGGACACCACGTAGTTTTGATAGTCCCTATGATCTTTTCGCTGGCAAGGATCCGCGTCTATTTGCTTCCATCTATGTACCCGGAGCTCCTTTAAAGGGCAGCAAGGTCGAATGGATACGGGGGGTGATCAATGGACAAAATGGCTCGGGACAAAAATATCAGGCACAGAATCAGCCGGACAAAGATAATGTGGCTACAATCGATGGCGTGAGGTACAATACTTCAGGTAAAGATGGTGGTGCAGACGTGGGAGATGCTTCAAAAACGGGGTTTTATATGCGAAAGTTTTTTGATGAAACGCTTACGGATATGACTAATATTGATGCCAAACGCTCGGAAACACCTTGGGTAGTATTTCGCCTTGGTGAAATTTACCTCAATCTTGCCGAGGCCTGTGTAGAGCTCGGCGGAAGAGACGCAGAGGCTCTCCAGGCGGTTAATGCCATTCGTTCGCGGGCCGGGATCCAGCCTCTTGAAGCGATATCCACCGCTAAAGTAAGACAGGAGCGAAAGGTAGAGCTCGCTTTTGAAAAGCTGCGTTTTTGGGATCTCAAACGATGGCGGGTGGCCCATTTGGATGAATCTCAGGGCGGACTTACCAACTATAGGGGGACCGCATTATACCCTTGGTTCAATGTCAAAAGTAAGAAGTTTACTTTCGAAACCGGAGTTCCTCCTAAGCAAAAGAGATTATTTCTGGAAAGAAACTATTATATCCGCATCAGTCCGACGGACTTGAGCACAAACCCGCAACTGGTTCAGAATCCGGGATACGGTAATTAATTGAGATGTATAAAATTATGATAAATATGAAGAATATTTTTTTTATGCTCGGTGTTATGCTGATTGCTGTCATGAACAGTTGTGAAAATGAGATCGATAATCTGGAGGCTCCAAATGGCGGACTGCACGGAACCGTTTATGATATGGAAACAAACAAGCCTATTCCGCTGCCCGTGGAGGGATCGGGTGGCGTACTGGTTTCTTTATTTGAAATAGGGACAAATGCGACTGCTTCTGTCGATTTCAGAGCGAATGCAGACGGATCTTATACCAATAATAAAGTGTTTAACGGGAAGTATAGGGTGTTCGTAAATGGTCCTTTTATAGGGGTTTGTGAAGGCTATACCACGGTTAATGGGCAGACGCAGTACGATTTGAAAGCTACCCCTTTTTCCCGTATTGCAGCGTCGGCGACCATTTCCGCAAGAAATCAGGTCGAAATAGCATTTAAAGTCAATAAGGCGGATGAATCCTTTACGTTTACCAATGTATCTGTCATGTGGAACTATACACCGCGAGTAGATGAAAATAATGCTAATTATGTCACAAAGACCGCGAAAGGCAAAATAGAAGAAGGTACACATGTCTTTGAACTGGCCAATGACAAACAATTTGTCGAGAACTTCTACAAAATCAAGGCAAATGGCAACAAAATCTACGTCAGGGTAAGTGCGACGGTAAACGGTGTCGTGAATTATAGTGATACCATAGAATTGATAGCAAATGACTGATCAAATAACACGCAAAGTGAAACCTACAAAAAAGTCACTGATGAAAAAAATTATAACATTAAGTATCCTAGGTTTTTTATTGGCATCATGCAGTAAAAATGATACCAAGGTGGAAGAGCCACCTGTCACTGGTGTTTCTGTCAAAACTATGACTTACAACATCTATGCGGCGCAAAAAAGAGGCATTGAGGCCATCGCCGAAGTGATCAAGAAAAATGACCCCGAACTCGTAGGACTACAGGAGGTAGAGGTAAATTCTACCAATCTGAATTTTGATACTGGTAAACGACTTTCGGAACTCACGGGAATGCCTTATTATTATTTTGTTAAGGCACGTAACTTGGCACAAGGTGAGTATGGAAATTTGATCCTGTCTAAATTTCCCCTCAAAGAAACGAAAACATATTTGCTGGATGTACTTACATCGGAAGCCAATGCATACATTAGGGCGCTCGGAACTGTCAAGGTAAGCAAAGAAAATAAGGACTTTTATTTCGCCGTAACCCATCTGGACCATTTGTCCGATAATGCAAATAGGCTCCATCAAATTGATCTGATCCGCCAATATACCAAAGATCTTGCATTGCCGGTCATTCTGTCCGCAGATTTAAATGCCAAACCTACGGAAGAAGCCTATAAAGTGCTGACCAAATGGTTTACATCTGGGTGCCTCAATGGATATTGCGGTTTTACGGCTGGGACGCCTAAGCCTGATGGAACCATAGATTATCTGATGTATGCGCCTACAGATGCAGCAGTGACAGAGACATATGATGTTGATTATAGTTCTTATTCGCAATCTGATCATTTTCCGGTCGTTGCAAACTTTTTGATCAAAAATCCATAAAATTTTTACCTAACAAACCATGACAATAATTAGTTTTTTTAAACGGTCAGGTGCCAGAAACCTCTGCTTTGCGGCATTGATGGCATTCAGCATGGGCGTTGTGAGCTGTAATAAAGATCAAGGCAGTGACATGTCTTACCCTGATAAAACTGATGGGGCTCAAATTACACAGTATACGCCGATCTCCGGAGGGTCCGCAACTGAGATATCGCTGTACGGAAGCAACTTTGAAACAGATCTGACAAAAATTAAGGTGACCATAAATGATAAGGAAGCGGCGGTATTGAGTTCGAATGGACGTATCATTACGGCCCGCATTCCACAGAATGCCGGTTCTGGAAAAGTCAAATTGACCATTGGCGGGAAAGAATATATTTACAAACAGGCTTTTGAATATGGCTACCAGACTGTAGTCTATACGTACTTGGGAAGTACCAAGGACGATATGGATGGGGACTATGCCCAAGCCAAATTGTCGGGGCCACGATATTTGAAATGGAGCAAGGATAATGCGCTTTATTTTGTCGAAGAGGGGGCAAGCAGCCGAGATAACTTCGCAGCACTCCGTGTAGCATCAAATAACAATGTGACGACCTTACTCAAGGCTTCTGAAAGTACGCTGTTTGAACGCCTCCGGGCTTTTGACTTTTCAATGGATCAGAGTACATTGTTTCTTACTAATGACAATAACGCAAATGGCTCCATGGGCCTGGGCAAAATGACGAAATCTTCAGGTAAGTACAACAATTTGACAGCTTTGTCAGCGCAAGGGGGATTAACCACTGTCGCAACTAACCCAGTGACAGATGAGGTATTCGTGGGAGTATATTCCGGGGGAAAGATATGTCGATTAAAACCCGATGGTAGTCTGGAGGGACTGTTTGGTGTCAATTCAAAAAACGTGAATATCATGGACATCATTTTCTCTAAGGATGGTCAAACCATGTATATTTCTGGCGCTTACAATGCACACAGTGTTTATCGTGTTCCTTATGACATAAGCACCAAGAGTTTTGGAACAGTACAGGTACTTGCTGGACCAAATGCCAATACAACAGGGAATGCGGTGGGAAATGGAGAATCTGCCCGGTTTAACACTCCTGCACAGATGGATCTGGATAACGAAGGAAACTTATATGTTGCCGATCGTAAAAACCATTGCATTCGAAAAATTACGACCACCGGTACGGTAACTACTTACGCGGGTATTGCGGGTACAAATGGCCTGCAGAACGGAAACGCTTTATCAGCAAAATTTTATGAGCCCGAAGGCCTGCAATTTGGTCCTGACGGCGCATTGTACGTCGCTGACACCTGGAATCACGTTATTCGAAAAATAGTTATAGAATAACTAAAATATGTTTTACCAAATTCTTACTTAAATTAAAGAATAGGATCATGATGATAGCTTTGTCTAAAGCAAGAAATCTAAACTTGCGTCTTCTACTGTTTGCTTTAATCACTGCTGTTCTGGTGGCTGTAAGCGCGAATGAAACTTCTGCTCAAAAATTGAGCGGTGAAGTTGAGATCAAAACGATGACCTACAACATCTACAGTGCTCGAAAAATGGGTATTGAAGCTATTGCAGCGGTAATCAGAAAGGTCAACCCCGATGTGGTCTCTCTACAAGAAGTAGAACGCAATACCGATGTGAATCCGATGGATTTTCCAAAGGAAATAGCGGCGTTGACGGGAATGAAATATTATTTTTTTGCACATGCGCTCACCCTGAAGAAAGGAGACTATGGAAATGTTATCCTTTCAAAATATCCGCTTTTGCAAACAAAGTCCATTCATTTGGGGGTTGCTGATGATGGGGATGATACGCGATCTTTTGGATATGCGTTGCTGGAAAAGGATGGTAAACAGTTTTATTTCGCCACGACTCACCTGGGCTATAAAAAGGACGATGCCACCCGTTTAAAACAGATCAACGAGATTTTGAAGGAAATTAAAAATTTAAAGCAGCCGATCATTTTAGGGGCTGACTTGAATTCTCGGCCTAATTCGCAGACGATGCCGGCTTTGCAGAAATGGTTTACTTTGCCTTGTCAAATCTCAAATTGTGAATGGACCGTACCGACTCCAAAGCCTACATATACCTGTGACTGGTTAATATATGCACCTCACCAGGCTTTTGAAGTTAAGGACTACGCGGTTCAATTTTGGGCGGACAAAGAGTCAGACCACTATCCAGTTGTGGGAACATTTAATCTGAAATAGTCTTAGTGAACGCTATCGTCGTAATTGTTTCATGTTAACCAAAAGATATAAATTGTGAGAAAATTAATTTATGGACTGCAGCTGGCACTTCTGTCCGGCTGCATCTTTGCAGCTTGTGCGAAAGATTTAGCAAAGTCATCACCGGCTGACGAAACGCTGTCCTTACCAACCGAAGTACAAAGTTCAGCAACAATAGCCGGAAGCGGGGGGTACGTCATGATGACTTTTAATATCCGGCAGGATGCACCCGATGCGGGAAACCGTGCATGGACGGTCAGGCGATCTTTGGTCAAAGAAAGAATCTTGGAACATGACTGTGATATAGTCGGAGTTCAGGAAGCTTTAGGAAATCAGATGGACAATATGGCCTCAGATCTGCAAGGCTACAGCAAAGTGGGCACAGGACGAGAAGGAAATAGTTCTTCTGAGCACTCTGCCATATTTTATAAAAACACAAAATTTAATGCTTTGGAAAGCGGTACATTTTGGCTGGCGCCTGGAGCACCTACAGCTCCGGCCGGACCAGCCTGGGATGCTGCATACAAGCGCATCTGTACCTGGATAAAGCTTCAGGATAAACAGACGGCAATGATCTTTTATGTATTTAATACGCATTTTGATCATAAAGGTGCTGATGCTAAGGTTAATAGTGCGAATCTTTTGTTAACCTATATGCAAAACAAAATCGGCGATCTTCCGGCGGTACTGATGGGCGACCTAAATGCAAATCAAAATTCTGCCGCATATAGTGTGCTTAATAGTCCGTCATGGTTAGAAGAAAGCTGGAATATCGCTGGTTCTAAGTCGCCTGCATTACGTGTTACCGGTAATGGATGGAACATTAGCCCAAGCGGGGATAGTCAGATCGACCATATCTTTGTTACCGGTCAATGGTCAGTTTCCTCCAGGTTAGTCGATTGGTACCATAAAGATCCCGGAGGAATATTGCCTTCTGATCATTTTCCTGTTATTGCGCGACTACAAGTAGACGGGGTAAGTATTTTCAAAGATGCACACTATGGTGGTAAGGGAGTTTTCTTACCGAGAGGGACTTATAACTTAGCTGATCTCAATGCCCGAGGCATTGAAAATGACTGGGCATCTTCGGCTAGAGTACCAAATGGGCTTACTTTGACGATCTATGAACACCAGAATTTCTTAGGGATCAACTGGGTGTTGACGACGGATACACCACTGTTTTCTCAATTAACACCATCGGGCAATGATAAGGCCTCTTCAATGAAAGTGCAATAATAACTGATTACACTCTTTTTTTTAATAATCTTCTTTCGATTAGTTATTGCTACCTATCGGAAGAAGATTATTTTAGTACTCATGATATCTTAAATTTGAGGAGTCTTTTTTTCCCTTTAATACGATTCTATGTAAAACTTTTTCTTTCAGATGATTTTCTTGTTTTTATCACTGAGGGCAATACCACATGACTAGCATTATCCCTTGTTGGCTTTTCTATTTGCTTTAGCAATAATTTTATGATGTTATTACTTAGTTCTTCCAACGGCTGGCGTACGGCGGTGATCGTTGGAGAGATCAGGTTAAACGCCTCATGATCGTCAAAGGACACAATTCCGAAATCCGTTTTCGTGTTAGTCGTTAGGTTATTTATTGCAGCCAATCCTGCTAGACAAAGATAATTGGTTGCAAAGATGATAGCATCCAGTTCCGGATTATTCTCAAGAAAATCTTTAATAAGCTGCTGTTTGATTGCTTTTTTTGATTCAAACGGTATAAAGGCCACTTTAGAATCAATAGCTAATTTCACCATAACCTGTTCATAACCTGATAATCGCTCATGCATTTGGCTTTGTGTAGATTCGAGTGTAACGAATCCAATCTGACGAAAACCCCTATCATAAAGATGCATACAAGCTTCTATCGTTGCTTCCTTGTTGTTCGTTCCGACGAAATCTACCCCTTCGACCGGATCCCGATCAAATAGAACAATTGGGATATGTTCATCGACCATTTCTTTCACTATATTTTCTATTCCTTTGGTTGGCGCAATAATATAACCATCTAATTGGCTCCGTCTGAAAAAATTGATAATCTCAATGGCTGTATTGGTGTCACCGAGCGTACTACTATACATTATTCTATAACCTTTCGTTTTGGCTAGATTTTCGATCATAAGTGCTATTGGTCCAAAGAATGAGTCAGAAATATCTTCAACAATAAGTCCGATACTGTTGCTCCGTCCTGTTGCAAGGCTTTGCGCTAAGTGATGGGGATAAAAACGAACCTCTCTGACATAATCTAATACCTTAGTCTGTAATTCTTTACTGATGCGTCTCTCATCAGCTTTTCCGTTAATGATCAATGACACGGTTGACTTTGCAATATTTAAGTGTTTCGCAATGTCATTTATTGAGATCTTTTTATTTTCCATAAGTTCTGAAGCTTAAAAATATACATTTTTATTTCAAAAATGGAAGTTGAGTTGCATTTACACCCATTAATTTTGCAGAAACATTTCAATAGATAAATATATATAATTTGAATGCTAATCAAATTGTAAAGGAATTCAATTATCTTATTAAACAATTGTAAACCCCATAGTAGGACGAGACATTAGAGCAAGCAGAAGTTGGGCAGAGCCCTACTTTTCTTGCCCCATTCTCTAGAAATGGGGGTTAGAGTATCCTCCGGGGATACTCTCTTCGCTTAATACTTTCATTAAGCCCTTTTTTAGTATACTGCGCAGTATAGTTTATAATTCAATCCAACATGGGAAATAATAGGCTGTATATAGAATAGACAATATATCTATTAGGCTATCAATATAGATAAATATATCGCTGGTTATCTGAATAAGCATTCATTTAGCTATATCTGATGTAGCTTTTACCCCCCATCTCTTCGAATATGAAAACTTTGAACACAATTTTTGACAATAATTCCATCACTTGATTGGTTAAGGTGTTAAGCTCCAATCCCAAATACAACAAAGTTTCTCTTGCATCCCATTGGAACCCCATTCGCTGCAGAAGGCTGATCTGATGGTTTCCGATAGCGTTTCTATTTCTGAGAGTTTTTATTTTGGGAATTCGTAGGTATAACTTTCTACCGCTGGTAATTATGATACCAAGATCCTGTTCACTATCGAACATCAGTACGACTTTTTGAACTTCCTTCCGTTTCAATTTCTCTAGTAGATCAGCCAAAACCCTGGAAAAGGGCGAGTCTGGGTTCACATTACTATTCAGTCCCTCCAACTTCTTCTCGGCATCTCCTATCCACTGCTCGTAAAGTTCCCTTAATTTTTTTTGACCCGCCAATGAGCGATTCTTTTTATAGTGGGTAATCTGCCTAATCAGGATCTGTTTTTCACCATAATCGGGGTCAAGGATTGTCTGCAATATCTGTAACTCCCTATTGACCTGTCGCAACCTCTGTGCATAATAATCTGCCATCATATACTCCCATTCCTTAATGCTGGTAGAAATTAACTTTTTCAAGTCCCTTGCTTCCTTCTGGTACAATCCGATCAACATTTTTAATCTGTCTAAATCATGCATAGTATTGGTCGTTTACCAAATTTACTTATTGTTTCTCGTTAGAAGAGCGTCACCAGATAATATTATCCATATCCAAAGGATTGATTCATATCTATTGTGATGATTTTATTAAATTAGTTATATGACAGCAACTTACTTTAAAGCAAGAAAAGCGTTTGATTTCAATCCGAACCCTTTTGATTTAGGAAATATTTTGGGACTCAAAATGGGTTATGAAGACAATCACTTCCTGTTGAAGATCTATGGTCTAGAGAAAGGGGCTTTTAGTGACTATTACCGATACCATCTGAAATTTTATCTCTCCGGTAGCAACCGCTCAGAAAAGGAGTTCTTTTCCCATGCCTGGCATGTCGTTTCGGATAGGATAGATTATTTTAAGGGAAAGGATCCGTTTTCATCAAAGCACGCGCTCCATATCTCAAATATTAAGAAGCTGGGTGAATTCCTGGATTTCCTCGCACCGCTCGACAAATGGAACATCCGGCCCAATGACATGCTGCTAAAAGAGAAAGACGAAGAGATCGTAAAACTACGTTCAGAGCAAGAGATCTTACGGAACAAACTTGCCGATCTGGAGAAATATGAAGTCTCCGTAAAGCCAATGATACAGGACGACCATCTTCCCACATTTATCGATCTGCTGCAACAGATGAAAAACCTGTCCCTTCCCAACGGAAGAAAACTACTGGTCAGTGACCACGAAAGCCCATATTATAAAATGGTCTCAAAATATTTTGTCTACAATGGCAAAGATATACCGGTCAATACCGCCCGAAACTATTTTGTACAGAAAGACCCGAAAGATTCCATGAAAGGAGTCAGGATCCCGGAGGAAAAAAAACTGTTCGAGATTATTCCCAAAAATCAGAGTTAATGACAGTCCTGTCCGATTAATAAACATGACCAGCGCAGTCCAATGGTCATCCAAACCCCTCTCCCAGCCCCCAATTTTGTAGCACTGGCCCGGCATATAGCTGGATCCCATATTGTTCATAAAATTGGTTTACTATGCTACTAGACATTCTGACAAAAGAAGATTTACAGGTATTTAAAAAAGAGCTGCTCGATGAAATCAGACAGATCGTAAAAGGAAAGACCTTAGCGGAAAACGGAGAAAGAGAATGGCTCCGTAGCCGGGAGGTTAGAAAGAAACTGAACATATCCCCCGGAACATTGCAGAACCTTCGGATAACCGGGTTACTGCCCTTCAAAAAGATCGGCGGCAGTATGTATTATCGCAGTAGTGATGTAGATATGATGATGGAAGGAGGTGACGGCAATGGTTAATAATAAGCATGACCATAACTTTAGCGCTTATTTTAAATACATCACGCAGGATGATAGACTACTGCCTTCACATATCGGGCTTGTCATGGCCCTATGCTATTTTCAGCAGCAGGATAATTACAATGATTTTTTTCATTCTAGCCGCAGGAAACTGATGCATTTTTCGCGCATACGTTCCATTGCTACCTATCATAAATGCCTTTCCGAACTTGTCAGGTTTGGTTATCTTGAGTATATCCCCTCATGGCATCCGACCAGGGCAAGCAGGTTCAGGTTTATCATGGACAATATTCCCGACAGCAATGGCTAGGTCCGATGAAAACACAAGGTCCGTCCGCTTCCCCATGGAAGTGGACGGCAAACTCGAACATCTTTCCCTTAAACTCGGTCGGACAAAACGCCTGCTGGTGATACAGATGGTCGATTATTTCTACAGGAACAAGAAGGATCCGGCCGATCTGAACGATGAGGTGCTGAAAAAGGAACTTTCCAGTGGAGTAAGCCGTATACTTTCCTTTATCCGAAAGCAGGAAACCGACCTGTTGGTACCTGTCTATTCCATGCTGGATGAGCTGATTGCCATAAACAAACAGCAATCAGGAACGATAGACGTCATTTCTGATGAACAGCAGCAATCGTCAAAATTTCTGAAAGCAAATACGGAGTATCTCGGGAGCCTCGATAAAGTCCTTAAGAAATTACTTTTGGGGATCGCAGAAAAGCAGGAGCTAAAAGATAATTTCAGAAAGATCCTTGAACATTACATCAGTCAGCGGGAAACGCTTGGCTGGCCAGTATCCGCCGCCAGAAAGGAAGAACTGGCCAAACAGGTCCGGGAAGCACTGGATAATCTTTAGACATTGCTATGTATATCAACATCACAGACTCAGCGACGGGAGACAACAAAGGAAGCTGCGGGAATTTAGTTTCTTATCTTGAAAAGGAAAACCGCCTTGCCGAAAACAAAGTACCCCAGCATTGGTTCAATGGGGATAGCAATAACATCAGGCCTCATGAAGTCCGTATCGGTATAGATGGCAATGTCGCCAAGCTGGGAAAAGATGACAGTAAATTCTTCCTGATCAACATCAGCCCCAGCAGGAAAGAGATCGACTTTCTACTGGCTACCTATGGCGAGCAGGGCGCAAGGGAAAAGCTGAAAGAATATGCCGTAAGGATCATGGATGAATATGCACGCAATTTCAGGCGCCCGGGAATAGAAAACAATAAGGATCTTTTGTGGTTTGGCAAACTGGAAAACTACCGGTATTACATCCATAAGGACAGAGAGGTAAAAAATGGCACAAAAAAAGTGAGGGATCGTAAAGAAGGACCGCAGTTCCATGTACAGGTCATCGTTAGCAGAAAAGATTTAACAAACAGGATCAAGTTAAGTCCCCAGAACAGGTCACGTGGAAGGAATGTGGAACATTCAAAAAAAATGGGACAGTTTGACCAGATGGCTTTCAAACAGTCAGGTGAAACAGTTTTCGATAGGATGTTCGGCTTTGACCGAAAATTGAAAGATACACTGCTCTACGCAAATACGATGAAGAACGGAAATATTGACCAGCAGGCGGCACTGCATACACTTGACAGACAATTGAAGAACGGAGCAGATACAACAGGAGAAAATCAACAGAAGGAACCGATTCTTTCAAAGGTTGATTTAGAGAAATTTCCGCAGTTAACAGGACGGGTACCTTCATTTGCAGAAGCCGGTTGGGGGCTATTGGATATTTTACTTGCTCCAGCTCAGGATTTCGGAGGACATGATACCGTTGCTGCTGAGGAGGAAAGAAAAAGAAAGCGAAAAAAGAAAAACAGGGGTCGCGGTATGCGCTAACAATAAAGAATTTTATTCTATATATCAGCAAATATAGATAACAGTACATGTGGATATCCATTGTCACCGCCTGGGCGAATTTATCCAAGATGGTCCAAAGGTCTAGGGTATAGTGAACGCCCAGTCACACTGGCCCTGCTAGCGCCCCTGCCCCAATTGTACCATCTTGCCTTTTGGTGGCCTAAGCGCTGGCAATAGGATCGTATGTTCAAATCAAAGTACCGTTAAGAAGAAAAACTCTGGTATTTTCTTTATTTCAGCATAGCCATATAACGGTATATAAAATCAGGACTTTTGAGGCTCTCCTTTCCATGTTTATTGATCTGATCAGCATATTTCATCAAGGATCCACATCCAGCTTTGTTAAAGAGTTTGCGTAGCCCTTTATCTCCTGCAATATCGTAAAGCAAAAAAGCGTCCATGCAGTCTATCATCAGGTGCTTCCTGTCGAGCAATTTCAGGTTGGTCATCTCTTCAAGTTTATTGCCCTCTGGTGTTCCTGAGTTGGTCAGGAACAGGAAAGTCCGGATCAGCCACTTGTCCCGTTGGAGCGATATGACAAAGTAACCCACCTTGTGGGTAGCGAGATAACATTCCAGCAGCAAATAATCCTTTTTTACAATGGTACGGGCACTTCCTTCCCGTATTATGTATCCAATATAGGCCTGTACATATCCTCTCCAAAACACGGCGCGTTCTTCAAAGCGGTCGAGGGCATGCTGCTGGGCATAGATTGGAAGAGGCATATCGTCATCAACATTGGTCAGTCCCAACTGGCTCGGTCTGATAGAAATCCAGTCAAATTCATCTATTTTGGCCGCAGAGGGAACACCCATACGGACAATTATCCTTTTCTTTCCGTCTATTTCCTGTAAAGCTGTGCTATGGGCCAGACGGTGAATATAGATTTCATTGGTCCCACCGAATTGTTCTATCGCCATCCGGTCAAAACTGAACCGTACTGTACCCCTGTAAAAATCATAGAGCTGTAGATCGTTGATGCTCATGATCTGTATAATGTTCGTGCGCTGCTGATTGAACCACTCTGTAGTGGTAAAATAAGGTGCGAACACCTCCCGTAACTTAGAAAACCCTTTGATTCTCGTACCCACCCTATATTGTATATAATGGATCAGGACAAGCGCATCGGTCAGAAAGCGTGCATAAGAGATCTTTTCTCCCAATAGGGTTTCGATATATTGACCGCTGAGCAGCTCGGCCAAAGTCTGCTTATAATCTTTGAGTTCCTCTTCATTCATGACACGTTTACCACGTACGATCACCTTGATATCGGGATATCTATATAGATATAAAAGTCGGAGGCTACTTTCAGGAAGAAGCTCAAAATATCCCTTGCCAACCATTTTCTCACAGATAATGCGTAACCTGTGGTAAAACACCTGTCGGCGGGCCTGTTCCTTCTGGCCGTAACTGATTTTTCGATGGCTCGATTTAGTCATACCCTTCCATTTGACTTAAATCCTCCAAATATGCCCCCTGTCCTATCAATAGAGAATTTAAATATTCCTTAAGTTAATAAAAATAAGATATATTATCAACAATTAAGATTTGAAGTTGGGTCCATCAGTTTATCTGTAATCAGAATGTGAAGCATATATCATAGAAAAAGACTCTCAATTTCAAAATTGGCAAGATGAGTCTAAACCTTTTACAGTGTTTGTTTAAAACTGAAAATAAAAAGGCCCCCATCCCGGAGGATAGAGACCAAGTTCTCAGCTTTTAATTAAATATAATCTATTTATTTTTTAGTTTTTCTTCCAATTCTGCGATAAATTTGGATTGCATATCTATCATGCGATCTTTTTCTTCCAATAATTTTTCGTATAATTTGGTTTCATTTTCCGATTTATCTTGAATGGTTACATGTGAATTATTAAAACCGACTTTATTATCTTTTATTTCACTAATATAAATACTATCATCAGTATTGATTAGATCTTCAACTGGTATATCATAAACATTAGCAATCTGTTTTAATCTTTCCAAATCCAGACGCGTAATTCCATTTTCGATTTTTTGCCAAGTTTTCACATGGATATGCAGTTTGTCTGCCATCTCTTGCTGTGTAATACCCTCAGCTTCTCTGAACCGCTTAATTTTTGACTGTATAGCTCCCATCTCTTACATATTTAATCAAATAGACACTAAAAGTATCCTTAAAGATACTAAAAGTAGGCTTAATTCCGAAATACAAATTCCTACCTTTATTAAGGATAAAATTCCTGTTAAAAATATATTGAATAAATGAAATATTAAAAAAGTAGCAAAAAAAAAGAAATATTATATTTGCACTCTCTAGAGGGTGTTCACAATAAAGAGCCTCGTCCAAGCAATGTAGGAAATTTCAAGGACGCGAGGAGTAAGTGAACACCCGACGCCAAGGCATTTGCATTGGGTCGGGGCACTTATTGGTTGCGTCTAGGGTGATCTTCGGATCACTCCCCATTCCTACATGGGAGCTTGGGCAATTCAATAAGCCCCGACCCAATGTTTTTTGATCGGTATTGATACGGCTCAAAACTTAATGAGCCATGAATCAAAAAAAACAATTACTTCAAAATTTAGCGTGCCCACCCGAATAGTGAGGTATAGTAACCATATACCGCTCCCTCTTTGTCCCGACCGAATCCGTCATAAATTTTCCAAGGGCTGGGAGCGGCTATTTTTTATATTATAAGCCAAAAACAAACCCATTTTCTATCGAAAAATAAACGCAAAATAGCGTAATGGGATAAATACGTCCTTTCCGTATCGGTAATTTTTCGATCATAAACAGACCAGATTATGTTCACAATCATACTATTACTAATAAAAGATATTCTAAAAACAGGTCTTTATAAGGGAAACAGCCTGTTAAAGACGTTAACGGCGGTTTTCGTTTCTATGTTTAGTTTATGTTCCGCACAGTCCGTGGAAACACGGGCTGATGCCGGGCAATCCGCTAAGAAAATAACACGGGAGAACATTCCTTTTTTCGTCGATATAATCGACAAAAAGGAAAATTCACGGGAACAGTTAATGTACTATCCAAATGCCGATCTGGAGAAGTATCCGGTATTTCAGTATCGCGCAAAAATAGATAGAATAAGACCTTTAAAGGTCGGTAAAAATGTCCCCGACGAAATATGGGATCTGCCGGTCAGGATTGTTGGTGACATCCGGGGAAGAGATAGTATAACCCTGCGGGAACTTGCGGCAGATAAGATCCTCGTGCTCGATTTCTGGGCGAAATGGTGTTCTCCCTGCCTGAAATCCATGAATAAGTGGAAAGAACTACAGCCAAAATATAAAGGGGAGGTCCAGGTGGTCGGGCTGATGCTCGATTGGGATTACAAAGCCGAACTGATGATCCATAAAATGGGCTGGAATATGCCGCAGCTGATCGGACCGGAGGTATATTTACTGAATTACTATTTCTGCGGAACGCCAGTTACCGGTCCGTCAGCTTGGATCAACAAAGGCAAATTCATTGGCCTTTCTGATGCCAGGGCTGACAGCGAAAAAATTATCAATAACCTATTGCTCGGTCTACCACCCTCATTCTCGGAAAATGGAGACCGCAAACTAAAGAAGGGAAAGGAGGAGCTATGAAAAAAATAATACTCTTCTTTTTTTTAATCTCTTTTCTGGAAGGAAAAGCGCAGATAGCCGGAAAGATCATCGGAGAAAATAATATTCCGCTATCTGGAGCGACTGTGGCCCTCAAAGAGGCTAGGCAAACGATGCTGTCTGATGAAAATGGCCATTTTTCTTTCGGCAAAGTATCCTTTCCCGATACATTATCCGTCCGCTTTGTTGGATACATTGAACAGAAAGTCGCGGTAAATTCGGCAGGCCGGAATCTGCAAATCCGATTGGTCCATGCAACGCAGGCAATAAGTGAAGTACAGGTCGTAAACACAGGGTTTTACCAGATCCCCAAAGAAAGAGCTACCGGATCATTTACTACCATAAACAATGAGCTTTTAAACCGCTCTGTGGGAGCGAACATACTTGAAAGGCTCGACGGTGTTGCCTCAGGGGTTCAGTTTGTCACACCGAACGGAACAAAACCTTCGGATATCCGTGTTCGGGGCCTCGCAACGATCCAATCGGATGCCAGTCCACTGATCATCGTGGATAATTTCCCATACGATGGCGATATCACATCCATCAATCCGAATGACATAGATAATATTACAGTTCTAAAAGATGGAGCATCCGCTTCTATCTGGGGAGCACGTGCCGGCAATGGAGTGATCGTGATTACAACAAAAAAAGGGCGGTATAATCAGAAGGGAGTACTTTCCGTTAACAGCAATCTGTCCATCGGCCGGAAACCCGACCTGATGTACAGCCGAAACCGGCTGCCGAGTGAAACCGTAATGCAGATAGAAAAGGAAAAATACCTTCATGGCGGATTCTATATTGATACTGATAATCAGGTACCATTCCCCAGGTACGTGGAAATGCTGATCGCCCGGGACAATGGTTCCATGACGGAAGAGGAGTTTCTCGGCCAGGAGAATATGCTCAAGAAAACGGAAGTCAGAAAAGAGGCCATGCGGTACTTGTACCAGCCATCAGTCGTCCAGCAATATGCGCTGAATGCCCGCGGAGGGGGAGAAAATTATACTTATTTCCTATCGGGAGGCTATGACAAAAATAGGGGCGAAGTAATCGGAAATACAGGGAACCGTGTCAGCTTTAGTACACAGAACACGTTCAGGCCATTGAGGAACCTCGAGGTGATGAGTTCGGTGTGGTATAGTCAGCAGCATGGAAAAGAAAACGGGATCACCCTGAACGACCTAAAAGGACACGTAACAAGCGTAGGCCTGTCTCCTTATACAAGATTGATGGACGAAAACGGGAATCGCCTGACCCTGATAAAGGAATATCGCCAGAGCTATATTGATCGGGCCAAAGCTGATGGACTGCTGGACTGGGAGTACAATCCTTTACGGGAGCGTGACCTGATAGATAAACGTAGAAAAAGTGAGGAACTGCGGTTAAATGCCGGCCTCCGGTATGATTTTCTTCAAGATTTCCATCTGGACATTACTTATCAGTACACAAAAGGAAGTTCTTTTCGCAGTGTGTTATACGACAGGGACAGTTATTTTGTGCGGGATATGGTCAATCGTTTCACGCAGGATGACGGAAAAAAAATCATACCCTATGGTGGGATATTCATAAATGAATCCCCTGAATCGCTTCTGAGCCATTCGGCAAGGGGACAGCTGAACTATAACGGCAGTTATGGGAAAGACCATCAGGTCTCCGGGCTGATCGGCGGCGAGATACGGGAATTCAGGCGGACCATTACACCGGGCTCAACACTTTATGGCTACAATCCCGATATAGCAATGGGCCTGACAAATCTGGACTATTCGCAGGGCTACAACCTGCGTCCTGACAGCTACGGCTATATATCGTCTCCCGATTATACAAACAGAATTTTTGTGGACCGTTATCTTTCCTATTTCGGGAATGTGGGATATACCTTTAAAAAACGGTATATCCTTTCAGCCTCGCTGCGATGGGATGGCTCCAATCTTTTTGGTGTAAAGACAAATCAGAAAGGAACACCGCTGTATTCCCTTGGTACGAGCTGGGACATTTCGCAGGAAAACTGGTTTGCGGTAAGAAATCTGGAATATCTCCGGATACGGGCAACCTATGGCAGTGCCGGAAATGTCAATAAATCCGTGAGCGTATATCCAACGGTCAGGCACATGGGGGCCGACCTGACAACGGGGGTGGACAATGCTCAGATATTATCTGTCGGGAACCCGTCGCTCCGGTGGGAAAGAGTCAATACATTCAATATGGGCATTGATTTTCGTTCATTTGGAAATAGGCTGTCCGGTACTGCCGAATATTTCAGAAAGAACGCTTCCGACCTGATCGGCGAAGATATACTCCCCCCCAACACTGGTATTATTGAAGGTGGGAGCGCCAATAATTCCAGGCTTATAAATTATGCGGATCTGGTTACAAACGGGTATGAACTGCAGCTAAATTCCATAAATACGGATGGCAGGCTAAAATGGACCTCTGCACTTCTGCTGAATCTTGTCAGGAACCGTGTCACCAGATATGCGCAGAACAATAATGTGGTGATTTCCGATTACCTGGACGGAAAGGTTCCCGTAGCCGGCATGAGCAGGGACGCCATGTTCACTCTTCCATGGTATGGACTGGGCAATACGGACGGTCTGCCCATTGTATATGTTGATGGCAGGGAAAGCAGGGACTATACCAAATTTTATTCGGGGCTGGCTTTTAATGACCTAACAGCAGCGGGCCTAAGTGTGCCCCCATTCTATGGAACGCTCCGAAATGCCCTTAACTATAACGGGGTTGGCCTGGAATTTACATTGAGCTGGAAAACAGGCCATTCCTTTCGTGCAAATTCAATGAATTCCGGGGGCGAGTATACGCTTGACTATAATATGGATTATTTTAAGCGGTGGCAGAAACCCGGAGACGAAAACAGTACCGATGTTCCTGCCACTCAGGAGATCGGCAAAACCATTCCCTATTCGAATATCATATATAGCAATTCTGCCATATTGATCAAAAGGGGAGACCAGATCCGTCTTCAGGATATCCGGTTATTTTATGACCTGCCGATTTCGGTGGCAAAAAAGCTTAAATTCAATAATATGCGCTTCTATGCAATGGCACGTAACCTCGGTGTTTTATGGCAGTCCGGTGACCGCAGTGTTGATCCCGATTATTCCGGAGCGGAATATGTAGCGCCAAAAACAATCACATTGGGAATGCAATTGGACTTTTAATAAAACATTATGAAACAGATACTTTTTATATTCCCCTGCTGCTTTCTTTTTTTTGCCGGCTGTGGAAAGGATTTTCTGAATGAGAAAAGGGAGACCAATCAGGTTATACCAAGCAACATAAACGATTATCAGGCGATATTGGACAACAGTACCGTGATGAACAAACAGGCAGCATTCCGTCTGGTGTCCATCGGGTCTGATGAATATATTTATCCCGACGACGCATGGGAAACGCTGAGCCCAATATCCTATTTTTATTATAAAAACGGATACATCTGGGCCGATGATGTCTATGAAGGAAAACAGGTTGCAGACTGGAACAATGCTTATCAGGTGATTATGTATGCCAATCTCGCACTGGACATAAAGAAACTAAAACCTGATGCCCAAAACCTTGAGAGCTGGAAAAATATTCAGGGACAGGCGCTATTTCATCGTGCCTTTGCCTATTATCAACTGGCGCAGGCATTCTGCAGACCGTATGTCCCTGCAACAGCAAAGCTGGACAGGGCCATTCCATTACGTCTGGATTATGATGTAGCGGTCAGTCCGCAATACGGCAACCTTGAAGATATGTACGATAAAGTAATATCGGATCTGCTGGAAGCAGCCAGCCTGCTACCGGAAACAGCAGCTAATAATTATAGACCGTCGAGACTTTCATCGTACGCACTGCTGGCCAGAATTTTCAGGGAAATGGACCGTTGGGATCAGGCCCTTGAATATAGTGAAAAGATCCTTTCGGTAAAGAAAGACCTGCTTGACTATAACAAGATCAGCGGATCCCCTTCATATCCTTTTGACGCCATGAAAAAAGGAATGAAAAACAGCGAGATCCTTTTCTATTGCCAGTCCTTCGGAGCTCCCATTATGAGCAAGGGGATCGTCAGTGAAGATATCCTGAGGTCCTATGAACAAAATGATCTGAGAAAAGCCCTATTTTTTAAGAATGGGCGACGGTTTTATGGTTCCTATGCGGGAAGCATCTTCTTTAACGGACTGGCCCTGGATGAAGTTGTCCTGATCCGTGCTGAGGCCTATCTCAAAAAAGGCCTGCCCGAAAAAGCAAAAGATGACCTGGAGTTTCTACTGTCCCATCGGTATAGGAACGGCGATTTTGGCTCAATCGCCTCAGATGAAAATTCCCTTCGGGAGCGCATCGATGACGAACGGATAAAAGAACTTTATATGCGGGGAACCAGATGGTCGGACATCAGGAAACAGAACTTAACAGGTGACGATGGGATCACCCTGACACGTCAGGCAGGCGGAAAAACGTATTCACTGCTCCCTGATGATGCCCGATGGGTTTGGCAATGGCCGGACAGTGAGAAAAACTATTGATCAGAAATGATAGATGGCGGATAGCTATATCCGCCATCTAAAGGATCGGGCCCTGTGAAAAAATATGTTAATTTGCTTATTCCTCTTCTCTATAAACAGGTTCACCTACAAGGATCTTACCTTCTGTCTGTAGCTGGTAAGCATGGGCCAACGTATTGATCGGGCCGGTATAGGATTGTCTGTCGATAGGAACGGCACACATGTTACCTTCAGGCTCCTGACATTCAGTTCCGGGTGTTCCTCCGGGATAAGGACCGTCAATAACCTTGTTGGTATTGCCTGATCCATTATCGGAAACCTCAAACCATTGGAAAGTCAATCGCTTGCTTTCATGGTTTTTCCAGGAAACTGTCAGGGCCACAACTGATAGAAGTACCACTAATGCGCCAAAGTTCAAATTTTTAAATAATGATTTCATAACAAAAAATTTAATGGTTAGCATGCGCTGATTTCATCAGGCCCATTGCATGGCCTGCCCCATATACCATCCGAGGTCTTGGCCTGGGGATATTCCTTGATCTTGGCAGGGCAGACCTTCAACCTGCCTTATCGGCTGAGTTATGATAAGATGGTATCCTCCTTCCTGCCGAGATCGGAAACGACGTCTTTTTCCGTATGGCTTTTGTGGGCCGACACCCAATATATGATACCTATGGTAATAAATATGCTGTTCAGTGCAATATGCAGCCAGTGGTTGTTTGTCGGCCATATCCCAGCGCAGGCGCAGGGCGTATAACCGAGTACCCCCGAAACTCCAACCAAAAGATAGATAGTAAAAATAACAATCACGACCGTAGACAGCCTCAGGCCCAGTTTCGTTGTAGGTCTATATAGCAAAATTAAGGTCAGGCCTATATACAAGGCCGGGAGTCCCCAAAGAAGCAGTTGCTCCATCCAGTAGGGAAATGACTGCAATGCCATTTCACTTTTGGTCGTATCCCAGCTACTGAGCTTGACAGCAGCTGTAACTCCCCAGAGCAGTAAAAAGCCGTATTGCGCGATAGTCTCTATTTTCTTTTTTGTTCTCATTTCCTTATTGTTTATATCGCTGTTCCCTATTCAGGGATAGCCGGTTACAAAACCTTTAATACAAAGTTCAGGTTTGGGTATAGCCTGAAAAAGGAAAAAACGGACAATTTTTGGAGACTTTTGATCAAAAATGTCCGTTTATTCTCTTTCTGGGTAACAAAAGAGATACAATAGAAAAGATCTACATGAGGTTATTTCTTTCCTCCATTTCGGTAGTAGCTACGATAGATACGTGAAAAGCTACCAAGATCCGTGTAGCCAACCAGGGAAAATACTTCTTTTTGGGTCAGTCCCTGTTCATCGATGAATTTTCGGGCCCTCTCCATTCTTAGCCTTACACAATAGTCATAGGGCGTAGTTCCAAATATGACCCTGAACTTTCTGCGAAAAGTTTTATCGCTCATCGGTAGATCCTGTAGCAGCGACTGGATATCAATTTCTGGATCTGTAAAATTTTTCATTATATATAATCCTGCCAGATAGATCCTGTCCAGTCCCGAGCTGACCAGCATTTCGTGGTAAGACTTCAAGACCATAGCAATCTTCTTGCGCATTTTGAGCTTGACGATCCCGATATTGGCATCATTGAAGTCCAGTATCTCGTCAAGTTCTTCTCCCAGCACATGATCAATCCTAAGGCGCGGAAGGATGCTGAACTGTCTATCGGAAAGCGCTATTTCACTTAACGCCTCCCATAGGACCCTATAGGGCCGGACAATACTTTCTGTCCATTTCGGATCAAATGAAATAATGAGAGCCTTTACTACAGACTCTTCTACAATTTCTCCTCGGTAGACTCCGGCCCTACTATGTGAGGGATAAAAACTGTTTTCGTTTGCCGTGGTAACTTCTGTACCATCTTCTGTTGAAAACCTGAGATCTCCCTGCATCGTAAATAAAAGGAACAGCCTGTCACGGTCCAACTGAAATCGAAGTCTGAAAGGTTCTTCTGTACGGATCTGTAAAAGCTCAATATGGTATTTTTTTAGGAGTAGCTTCTCACGGAGGACTTCTGCTTTCGGAAAAAAATACCTTAAGGACGAAGTTGCTGACTTCAAAGCATTTTCCGTCCAGTCAGCAGGACAGCTACCTAAATCAAGTACGGAAAGGGGCTCAGTGGGAAAAATAATATTAAAATGATCCGTCATAAACGCAAAAAAATAATTGTATACTGTTCTACTTGGACTACTTTAGGGGTACGAAATACATTAAATGTAGGGTGTTACATTTCACATTAGCAAATTTTTTCGACAAACAGAGGTCTGACCACTATAAGTTCTACGATTTCCTCGATATCTGACTTTTTCGTACAGCCTTTCTCCTGACCAGATAGCTGTCTGCCTCGTTTTCAGCAGCAAATTGGTTAGCTTTAAGAAGCGGTCAATACCTACGGTCAAAATAGGGAGCGATCTGGACATGCTAACGGGCAGAGAAATATTTTCGTAGTCTATTGCCTCAAAGGACCAAAATATAACCGAAGGGAATACTGAAAAACAAAACTTATTTCTATGGCGACCAATAAAAAATGCAGGGAAACCGGAAAGGTGATATTTGCTTCCTCGATAGAGGCCCGGCTCGTCATGCTCGACATTAAGTGGAACTACTTTTTCAAAAGGGACGAAACGAAACAGGCCGCCGCATCAAGCACAGGCAGGGACGGCCTGTACAGCGGCGTGCATATTACTGTACACATTGCGGGGGCTACCACCTGACCAAATGGAAAAAATCAAATTTTAACTCCATTACCGAGAAAAAATGGAGAAGGGATAAAGGGGAAGAAAATCCAGACCTATAAAAGCGTCGCCCCATACCATGATCCTTATATCCGATGGACTGTCCACTGAGGGGTATCCATAGTAAAACGGCCACCCTTTCGGGGCAGCCGCTTAAGGATTAGTTTATGGGATTTGTTTGAAAAACAATATCAAATTACACTTTTCGGAAGATCTTTCAAAATTCGATGGGCCATTTTCCAAGTTCCTTAACAAAGCCGGATATTTCTGAAAGGGATTTGTTTCCCAATCCGCCTATAGCAGCCAGATCCCCATACGAACAGGCCATCAGGTCCGCAACAGTTATTATTCCATTCTTGTGAAGGGCACTGACGGTCTTTCCGCTGAGCTCCTGCCGGAAATAAAAGAGGTCGCTTTCAAGGACCAACTCATGGATATACCTGTTATCTCCCAATAGCCGCTGCAATTTCAGGGAAAGGTTCCGAAGCGAGGTATAATCCATCTTGCGAAGATTGATCCTCGTTTTCACTCCTTCTAGATAAATATCAATTTCGAATTCTTTCATGGTTATTCGGGCTGTCCAGTTCTGTAATTATGGCTATCTATTCTGACCGTTGTCCAGTTCAAAAAAACAATATTCAAATTAGATAAACTCGGATAATAATTCAAAAATTATTCGACCAACTCCCATTTGACCATGCCCAAGCATTTAATACGCTCGATTAATTAAACTTGTAGGCCAAACCCACCACAAATTTTACCGACAAGAAGGCCTCATGATAAAGTTCTATATGCGGGCTATCACAGTCCGACACTTAAACCCTCATAGATTGTAAAATTAGATTTAAATTATTTATTTTAGCCACTCAAACCATAACAGGCCATGAAGAGAAACCGATTGATTATTTTATTCATTTTCCTCCTATTGTTTGTTTCCTGCAAGAAGGAGAATTCTGGACAGCACATGGCCAACAGCCTTAAAGGTAAATGGAAGTTAACCAGTTATGAAACGATCCTGTCCACCGGAGACAAAAATGAAAACAGTATTGCTCAGAATGAGCATCTTCCTTACGAATATCTGAGTTTTGATGGACCTGACAGTGCTTCCCTGCGCTTGACAACCCCTTACTTTGTCAGCTCTACCGCGAATGGTACTAATTGGAATCCATCAGGTGCAGATGTAAGTATTAAAGATGGGGGGATCCATATTGGAGAACCTATCTATTTCCGAAAATACTATTATCGTATCACAGCAAACCAACTTCTGCTAAAGGAAACTAATACATTTAACCCATCCGCTTGGGCAGAGAAATGGGGAACCTCCGCAACAGGAATTATTGATTCTCTTGCCGATTATTACCCAAAGCTCAGGACAGATATTGACTGGTGGGACATATTCCTCGATGGAAATTTATTAAAATTACAGCAGGAAATCAGCTATGGCGACAAGGATAGTTTTCGGTCCAAGGTGACAATGCTGTTTTCAAAAGAATAAACAAGTACAGCTGTTTCTTTATTAAGGGAGGATAACATATTTTTATTTTATTATAGAAGCGATACCTGATGTATCGCTTCACTTTGTGATTAAGCAATATTTCTTCCGTTATGGCCTGCTTTTATGAAAGTAAAAACCTGTGGAGTACATAGCTCAGCCATTTTAGCCTGATTTGCAGGTACCGGTTTATTCTCGATCTTTCTTTCCAGTCTGTCCATATCCACAGCAACTCTATTGTCCAAGAGTTTCGCATAATGCTGCGTAGTTTTGATGTCGGTATGCCCGAGCATCTTGGAAACAGTTTCGATAGGTACGCTATTGGCAAGTGTAACAGAGGTAGCGAACGTATGGCGTGATTTGTGAAATGTTAGCTCTTTGGTAATCTCGCATAAATCGGCAATTTCCTTCATATAGCTGTTCATTTTCTGATTACTAAGAACAGGTAATACCATATCTTTCGCTACGCAGGGCGGATAATCACGATATTTTTCAATAATTTCAAGTGCCTTTGGCAATAGAGGAATATTTGATGATGTTTCAGTCTTCTCTCTGCTCGTGAAGATCCAGAGTTTCCCGTCCACACCCTCTGCGATATCTATCCATTTTAATTTCTTTACATCAGCATAAGATAGACCTGTATAACAACAGAAGACAAAAATATCACGCACATGCGCAAGACGTGGTATTTTGAATTCCTTTTCTTCTATCCTACGAAGTTCAGCATCTGTTAGAAACTCCTTCTCTTTCGCCTTCGCTTTGATCTTGTAGAATGCAAATGGATCATCTGTGATCCAGCGGTGTGCAATACAGATCTTGATGATCTTGCGCAGGTGTTTCATGTACTTTGCAGCCGACACGGCTGAACAGCCCATTGTGGAACGCAGAAAAAACTCGTATCCTGTGACGAAAGCATGGTCAATCCTTCTTGTGTTGATATCCTGCGACCTGTATTCTTTTTCCAGGTACCCACCAACATGGGAAAAGGAGGTTTTATACCCTTTGAGCGTATTGGGCTTAAACCCATTGCCCAAAAGCGCTTCCATCTGGTTGTTGTGCTCCCTGAATACATCTAAGAAGTTTTTGCGTTTGATATCCTTTCCCTGAAACCGCAACTTAATGGACTCCGCTGTAATTTCTTCTCCTGCCGCCACCATAGCAGTATGGATCGCACTTACTTTAGTTACGAGTGTATCAAGGTAACTGTTCAGGGTCTTTACAGTTTCTGTTGTACCCTTTGCGCGGTTGGCTTTAGAATTCCATTTCGATGGCTCGCATTCTCGTCCCGTGGAAGTTTCTTTTGGGATACCACCAACAGTAATCCGCATGTAAATTGGCTTGGGGCCACTAACATGATTTTTTGGTTTCTTCAAGTAGAAGAGCAAGGAATAATTTGTACTCATGACAACATCATTTAAGTGAAACAAACCCTGTCCCGACTTTCGGGACAGGCTCTGCATCGCCATTGAAAAAAGACAATGAAACTCGATGCAAAATTAGCCTTGCAACTAAAACGGATCAAGATGTTTGATTTTTAAACATCCTGATTATTAGAATGTTATCGCCATTTCAGTGAGTAAGCAAACGAGCGAAAATGACTCACTGAATGACTCACTTTTTTCTTGGGAATACGTGTAAGTTTTGTAGATACTGAAAAACAAAAAAGCCTGCAAATGTTTAATTTGCAGGCTTTTGTATGTTTTGACTTTTAGATGTGTAGCCCGTAGGGGAATCGAACCCCTGTTTCAAGAATGAAAATCTTGCGTCCTAACCCCTAGACGAACGGGCCTTTTAGGCAACTCCAATCACATTGTTGTTTTTGGAGTTGCAAATATAGACCTTAAAATCAGTATTCCAAAAAAAAATTAAATATTTTTTAAATAAGGTCGAAACCGATATCTCTTCGGAAGTATTTTCCTTCAAAATAGATCCTGCCCGCATCTGCTGTAGCCTGTTGAAGGGCTTCAAACAGCGTATCTTGCAATGTGGTCACGGCAATGACACGTCCGCCTGCAGTAACGATCTTGCCGTCTACTTCTTTCGTACCTGCTTGAAATACGATGGATTCTTTGACATTTTCAATATTGGTGATCTCTTTTCCAGATTCATAATCTCCGGGGTAACCACCGGCAACCAACATCACTGTCACGGCTGTTTGAGGCGATACGGTATAAGAGCGTTGATCCAAATTGCCTTGAGCAACACCTTCCAATAAATCCAACAGATCCGATTCAATTCGTGGCAATACGGATTCAGTTTCCGGATCCCCCATACGAACATTATATTCGATCACATAAGGTTCACCCTCCACATTCATCAGCCCAATGAAGATAAACCCTTTATAAGGAATACCATCCTTTTTAAGTCCCTCTACTGTTGGTCTGATAATGCGCTCTTCAACTTTATTCAAAAAAGTCTCATCCGCGAAAGGAACAGGAGATATCGACCCCATGCCTCCAGTGTTTAGACCTGTATCGCCTTCCCCAATACGTTTATAATCTTTTGCAGAAGGAAGCACTTTATACGAATTGCCATCTGTCAAAACAAAAACTGACAATTCAATTCCTTTTAAAAATTCTTCAACAACCACAACCCGGCTCGCTTCCCCAAATTTAGACTCTGCAATCATCGCCTTTAACTCAGCCTTAGCATCCTCGAGGGTCTCGCAAATCAGTACCCCTTTACCAGCAGCCAAACCATCCGCCTTCAGCACAATAGGCAATTTTTGCGTTTCAAGATACGCCAGCCCCTCGTCCAATGATGTCGCATCAAAGGACCTCGAAGCTGCTGTAGGTACACCATGGCGATCCATAAACTGCTTTGAAAAATCTTTTGAGCCCTCCAACTGAGCACCCTCTTGTTGTGGCCCTATAACGGGGATATGCTTTAAATCTTCCCGGTTTAAGAAGTAATCATGAATACCTTTGACCAAAGGCTCTTCCGGACCTACCAGCACCATGTGCACATTATTTTCCAGAACGAAGGTAGCAAGAGCTGCAAAGTCAGTAACCTTAATATTTACATTCTGACCATACGCACCCGTTCCTGCATTGCCTGGAGCAATAAACAATTGATCTAAACGTGGACTTTTCGACAATTTATAGGCAAAGGCCGATTCACGACCTCCTGAACCGATTATTAGGATATTCATAACACAAAGATATTTTTTTTATGCTAATTTAAGGTATCAGTGGTTTTAAATAAGACTAATATTTAATTTATAAATTGATTAAAGGAAAAATATTTTCTAATTTTCATAAAACATTAGTCATATGTATCCTAAATTACTGCTTTTAATAAATTTCCTATTATTCGCTTTATTGGCACCGGCTCAGATCGACCAAACGCTACAAAAGCTAGAAACCTACCACGAACATCATGTGAAGGAAAAAATCTATCTCCATGTCGATAAAAATGACTATTCGGCAGGAGAAACGATCTGGTTCAAATTATACTGCACCACAGCTCCTTTTAACTATTTGAGCAATATCAGTAAAATAGCCAATATAGAATTGATCTCACCCACAGATAAAATTATTAAAAGCATCAAAATTCCGGTCACAATCGGCCTTGGCATAGGAGACCTCAACTTGCCGGATACACTGGAGGAAGGCTCCTATCGAATTCGATCATTCACCAGATGGATGCAAAATGACTCGACAGCTAATTTCTATGAGCGTGTCATTCCTGTCACAAATGGCCGATCGGATAATGTAATGACGAAAAGTAGCCTCATTAAAAACGGAACTGAAAACATCTTCCAGATCAATCTCAAAACCATCCAAGGAGCGCCCCTAATCAACAACAACATTAGTTATACCCTACAACAAAATAATAACAAAGAAAAATCTGGGCGATTAAAATCAAATGAAAATGGCACCATATCACTGGAATTGAAAGATGACTTTAAGGGGGGAACGCTATCATTACAATTCCTTTCTCTAGACAAAAGACGTGTGTTAAAAAGTTTTATTATCCCTGACCCAAACAGCCAAAATAGCCTACAGATTTTCCCCGAGAGTGGTGATTTCGTCAATAACATCTTATGCAAAACAGGCTTCAAAACTCTCACACCTAAAGGCTTAGGAAAAAAGGCAAAAATAACCGTAAAGGAGGAAAACCAAACGACCATTGCCGAATTTGAAACTAATTCATTGGGAATGGGAAGTATCCCCCTACTGCTGCAGACAGGAAAAAAATACATAGCCACGGCATTTTTTGAAGACGGATCTTCAACGAGCACTTCTTTGCCCGCTGTATTAAACTCGGGGTATGTGCTAACGGTAAATTCAGCACTAAAGGATAAGATTGCTGCCCAATTTTCCACGACGGATGATTTAGTCAATGGCGAAGAAATTTATTTAGTCGCGCAATATAATGGTCTTGTCTTCCATGCTGCCAAACAAAAATTAAATGCAGCAGAGGTCTTATTTAATATTCCGAAGAAAAACCTTCCGTCCGGTGTATTACAGCTAACCATTTTGAGCGCGCAAATGGCGCCCCTTGCAGAAAGGCTTGTATTTAACTACAATACCGAATCAACTTTACTGCCCGTTTCAATAGCTCTCAATAAATCTAGCTTCACGACGCGCGATAAGGTAACCGCAAACCTCAACGTCCACTACGACGATCGTGACACATCAAAAGTTGCCGCACTCTCGGCTTCGGTTGTCAACCTGAATAAGGTGGATTCTACAACAGACCGCTATTATTCGTCTATTGTCTCTGAACTCTTGCTGAAAGCTGATCTTCGCGGCTTTATCGAACGCCCTAATTATTATTTCGAGGATTTAACAAATATCAAAATTAATGATTTGGACAATCTCATGTTGATTCAAGGCTGGCGCAAATTGGATTGGAAAGGCTATGAAAATACCGCGCCCACATCGTTTCTTCCAGAAAAAGGACTTACGGTATCGGGAACCGTCAAGAAAACGGCGCGTAAGGCTGTTGTACCAAACGCTAAAGTAACCATTATACCCACAAGCAACATGTTGCTAAGTTTAGATACACTGACCGATGGAAATGGACGGTTTGCTTTTGACGAGCTATTCTTTGCTGATAGTGTCAAGTTTATTGTAACAGGCGATGGTCCCAAGGAGAAAAAAAGAGTGGATATTATCATCGACGAACCGCTTAACCCTTCAATAAATAAAAGTAAAGATCAACCACTGTTGATTAATGACATCAATACCAATCTGCTTACACAACTAAAAAATAGTCAACAATTTCTTGGCGAATTAGAAGCAGCAGGCATTATCCAGAAGAGTATCCGATTGGAAGAGGTTCAGGTCAATAGGGTAAGAAAAACTAAAGCTGACAAGAATTCCAGAAACCTGAATGGTCCGGGAAACGCCGATCAAGTCATATCCGCTGAAGATCTTTCCGCATGTACAACACTGGAACAATGCCTTTCAGGACGATTAGTCGGTGTTATGTTTCGAAATGGTGTTCCGTATAGCACAAGGTCTATGGGATTAAATGGCGGTAACCCTATGCAAATTGTCCTTGATGGCATGTATATTGAAGCTGATCAAATTAATATGATTAATGTGGCAGATATCGCAAGTATAGAAGTGCTTCGTAGTATCGGCAATACGGCCATATATGGCATGTATGGCGCAAATGGTGTGATTGTGATAACAAGCAAATCGGGTGATGCGCTTTCTTCATCCTATACCCCCACAGGAA
Organism: Sphingobacterium sp. 2149; assembly: GCF_031455655.1. NCBI lineage: Bacteria > Pseudomonadati > Bacteroidota > Sphingobacteriia > Sphingobacteriales > Sphingobacteriaceae > Sphingobacterium > Sphingobacterium sp. 2149. The sequence continues at coordinate 390,811 of NZ_JAVDTD010000002.1, forward strand.
TCGTCACAATTGTACCCAAGGGATTACATGTAAACCGAACTTTTTTCAAACCTCAATACGATGTGACAAACAAAAATGAACTACGACGTGATCTAAGAACGACAATCGCCTGGGAACCCAATCTGATTACTTCCAAAGACGGAAAAACACAGTTTGAATTTTTCACATCGGATGAACCGGGGAACTATAAAATAATTGTAGAAGGAATAAGCATGGATGGAAAAATTGCGCACTTCGAATATTTGATAGAGGTAAAACCACAATAGCAGCGCATACAAATCGTTATCTTTAAAACAAGAATATGCAACATATTAAAACCACAATAGACGATCATATTTTAAGTATTTTCCTCGACAGAGGAAAGTCTAACGCCATCGACACGCAACTACTGAAGGAGCTGATAAATACATTGGAAGCATCCCAACAGAATGAAGCTATCTATGGCACCATATTGATTGGAAAGGAAAACTTCTTTAGCGCAGGCCTCGATCTAATCACTTTATTCCAATATGATGAAGAACAAATTAGGGAGTTCTGGAATTTATTTTTAGAAGCGACATCACTTTTAGCTGCCTTTCCAAAACCGCTCGTTGCTGCAATATCAGGCCACAGCCCTGCTGGAGGGTGCGTACTCGCCCTTTGCTGCGATTACCGGATTATGGCCGAAGGTAATTTTGTAATTGGCCTCAATGAAATTCCTGTCGGGCTCATCGTCCCCGAAAGTATATTTGAGCTATATGCTTTTTGGATCGGAAAAAGGGATGCGTATCAGAATTTGCTCGAAGGGAAATTGCTTTCTCCGGTAGAAGCCAAAAATCAGGGACTTGTAGACGATATTGTTCCGTCAAATATACTCTTCAATACAGCAACAAAAAAAATAAAACAGATTACACAGTTCAACCAAAAAACCTGGACGACATCAAAACTGAACTTCCGAAAGGAAATAATCCTTAAATTGCGCGAGAATAGAGAAGAGACAATCCAGCGTATTCTCGAACAGTGGTGGCTTCCGTCAACACGCTCTATTTTAAAGTCAATCATCGAAAACTTGACTTCAAAGAAGTAATTTAAAACAAAATCATCATGAGAAATGTCTTTTTCTTTATTCTTATTTGTTTCACAGCAGCAACTATCTCCTGTAGAAATAACAAAAAAGAAGATAAAGCTGTAAAAATCATTCAGGATTCAGTTCCTGTGGATACGATACAAAAACGCGATACTCTTGAAAAAGAAGTAAAGAAACAGAACTCAGAAACATTGGAAGAAGTGCTCGAAAAACTTGCAAAGGCTTATTCAGAACAAGACAGCAAAACAATAAATTCGTATGTACATCCCAAATTGGGGATTTACATTATCTATCGCCCAGGCGCACTAGACTCTTATGTCCATCAAAACAGTTTCAATTTTTCTAAACCCGTACCGGAATACCACGCGTATGAAAAGTTAATATACAAGGGACCATTGAAGTCAGGAAAACTACCTATTTTTGATTGTGGTACGATGAAATGGGACAAACTCGGATTCTATTATGATAGAAAAACTCGACCGAATGAATTGTCGCAAACGGCAAAATTCATGAATGAAATTCTTGATGCCAAAATAAATAATACTGAAATGCAGCGCCTAAGAAATTTAGAATCCAGAAGTTATAGAGCCATCATGACCTCTGATGAACACGAAGAACCATTTGTTTTTCATGTAACAAAAGAAGGCGAAAAATGGTTTATTACAGTGATAGACCGCGCCTATGCCGGATGTGATGCATAATACTTTGTACATTTTAGCCAAACTTAACGATAATGAAAAATTTAGATAAAGACATACAAAAGAAAATCGAAGATTGGTTAACCCCCAGTTATGATGAAAGAACTCGAAAGGAAGTTCAGGATTTAATCGATAGTAATGAGGAGACAGAACTTACCGATTCTTTTTACAAAGATCTAGAGTTTGGAACCGGAGGCTTGAGGGGCATTATGGGCGTAGGCTCCAATCGGATGAATAAGTACACGATTGGTAAAGCAACGCAGGGCCTGTCCAACTACCTTAAAAAACAGTTCCCAGACCAGGAGATCAAGGTAGCGGTATCTTATGATAGCCGCAATAATTCACAGGCTTTTGGGCAGCTGGTTGCCAACGTGTTTGCAGCCAACGGCATCAAAGTGCATCTGTTCACGTCTTTACGACCAACTCCCATGTTGTCCTTTGCCATCCGTCATTTTGGCTGTCAGAGCGGTGTGATGCTAACGGCTTCGCACAATCCAAAGGAATACAATGGTTATAAGGCCTACTGGAATGACGGCTGCCAGCTAACTGCCCCGCACGACAAAAATGTAATCGATGAAGTAAATGCAATCCGCTCAGTCGATGACATCAAATTTGACGGAAATACACAAAATATCATTCCCGTCGGGGAAGAAATCGACCAGATCTACATCGACGCCAATAAAAAACTAAGCATTCATCCTGAAGCTGTATTAGCGCAAAAAGACTTAAAAATTGTTTTCTCTCCAATACACGGCACCGGCATTACCATTGTTCCTAAAATGCTAGCAGCCTGGGGCTTTGAAAATGTGTCCGTTGTTTCTGAGCAGGCTACGCCTGATGGCAACTTTCCAACGGTAATTTATCCGAATCCCGAAGAGGAAGATGCCATGGCCTTAGCGAAGAAAAAAGGGGAAGAAATTGATGCTGATCTTGTATTGGCAACAGACCCGGATGCTGACCGTGTGGGAATTGCCGTAAAAAATAACCAGGGACAGTTTCAGCTGCTCAACGGTAATCAGATCGGTAGTTTATTGATCTACTACGTCCTTAGCGCTAAAAGTGATCTTAAGCAGCTGGGATCAAATCCATATATTGTTAAAACGATTGTAACAACAAACCTGGAGGCAGACATTGCAGAACATTTTGGTGTGCCCTGCTATGAAACGCTCACCGGTTTTAAATATATTGGCGAACTGATGACCAAATTAGGCGATTCGGCACACTATCTGGCGGGCGGGGAAGAAAGCTATGGTTACCTTGTCGGTGATCTTGTACGCGACAAGGATGCTCCCAACGCCTGTGCTTTTCTCGCCGAGATGACCGCCTATTTCAAATCAAAAGGCAAAACAGTCTATGAGGTACTCATGGATATCTATAAGGAATTTGGCTGCTACCAGGAAAAACTAATTTCTTTGACAAAAAAAGGAAAAGCTGGAGCCGAAGAAATTCAGGCGATGATGTCGGGATTACGCGCTAATTTACCGACTAGCCTCGGAGGTGTTCAGGTTAAGGAGATCCGTGATTATCAACTGTCCCAAACCACCGATATGCGTACCGGCGAGAAAACTGCGATCTCGTTGCCTAAATCGGATGTGCTGCAGTTCATAACAGTCGCGGGTGATGTCATTTCGGCACGCCCATCGGGGACTGAGCCTAAAATCAAATTTTATTGTTCTGTAAAAGAAAGCTTAAAGGACACCGCAGACTATGCCGATGTACAAAAAGCTTTAGAAGAGAAGGTCGACCGTATGATGAAAGATATTGTAAACTAATGGAAAAGTGGAAGCTATTATCTTCTGAATATATCTGTAAAGAACCTTGGGCGACGTTGCGAAGAGATGCATGTGAGCTCCCTGATGGAAGAATCAACGACCATTATTATGTACTGGAATACCCCGATTGGGTAAACATGGTCGGAATTACTGAGGAGAATGAGCTCTTGGTCATTAAACAGTACCGACACGGAGCAGGCATCATTTCGTTGGAGATTCCAGCGGGCACTACAGAGCCGGAAGAAGACCCCAGGAATGCAGCTGTGCGTGAGATGCTTGAAGAAACAGGCTATGCATTTGACCAGATTGAAGAGATCGCCACGCTTTATGCCAACCCCGCAACGAGTGGCAATATTACCTATACCTATCTGATGACAGGAGGTAAAAAAGTTCAGGAACAGGCATTGGATGAACACGAAGAAATCGATGTTTACCTTATCCCGCTTGAAGAAGCAAAAGAAATGCTGCTGGACAATAAATTCAGTCAAGCATTACACGCTAGTGCTTTATTCTACGCTTTCAATAAATTAGGCTTGTTATAAAACAAGCCTAATTTTATTCTGTTTTTTTCGTTCATACTTTAATTTTCACTAGCCTTTTGATTTTTGTACCTTTGCATCATGGCAAGAGAAATTTTTGAAACTAAGCGAAAAGCCTTGAAAATAAATCTAAACCCAGAGATTTATGGTACTTTCGCAGAGATCGGTGCTGGACAGGAAGTCGCACGCAACTTTTTCAACGCAGGCGCCGCTTCAGGCACAATTGCTAAGACAATGTCAGCTTACGATATGGCATTTAGTGACGCAATTTATGGTGAGGAAGCGGATGGCCGATATGTCAGCAGAACGCGTGTAAAAAAAATGCTCTCCCATGAGTTCAATCTTCTTACACAAAGGCTTCATGGCGATAAATACTGTAACAAAAAGTTCTTTGCCTTTGCAGATACCGTAACAACACTCAATTTCACGAAGACAAATGAACCTCACGGTTGGATCGGACTTCGCTTCCAACATGAAGTTGGAGGTCCTACGAATGATATCATTGTCCATGTCAGACTGCTAGACAGCGACAACCAATTGCAACAAAAAGTTTTAGGCATTATTGGTGTCAATCTATTATTTGCTGCTTATTATTACGCAGAGAATGTGCAGACGATGATTGAATCATTAGTTGACAATCTTTCTGTTGGATCTGTAGAAATTGACCTGGTTAAACTCAACGGCCCACTCTTTGAAAATGTCAACCAACGTCTCATCAATTTATATCTGATTGCAAAAGGGTTTGCCAAAGCTGCAATATTTCAACCAGATGGCAAAGCAGTACAAATCAAAGATTACCTGTACAAAAAGAACATTATTTTACTCCGTACCAAATACCGTCAAAAATCACTTCCAAACTTTGATCTATTCAATCTTGCCGTTGAACAGTTCAAAAAAAATACCGGCGCAACAGACACCGATACTATTGTATTAATTGAGGTACTGATGGGAAATGTTTTGGAAGATACACATGAAATTACTGATGAAGATCTGCAAGAATTTGCTTCTAGGGCGGATGAATTATGTGCTACAGGAAACAATATTATCGTCAGCAACTTTAGAAGAAACAATCACTTGGCAGAGTTTATAAGTAACTTTAAACCCAAAAATATCGGTATTGCAACAAACGTTTACAATTTAAAGAATATTTTCAATTCCGATAATTATAATAAAGAACTATACACCAATGAGCTTCTTTCCTATATTTCGGGAATGTTCAATAAAAATGTGAAACTCTACGCCTATCCTTACCTCCTTAAAAAAGAAAATAAGATTATTACCACGCATAATATGCCAGTTTCTGAAGAAGCGAAACCGCTTTTTGAATTTTTAATTAAAAATGGATACATCATTGATATTGAAAATTACGATGAGAAATTTGTAAAAACCGTATAATAAGAGTTCTACTAATTACAAGTTATAAAATAGCCCAATTTATTCAATTGGGCTATTTTATTTTGAACCTTCATGACGCTAATAAATGTATCATTGGAGGACAACAACGGACAAAGTGGATAATAGCAACATCATTCGGTCCGATTTTATACAAATGGCTGCTCTCCGAGCTAAAAGTCAGAAAAATGCTTAGGCACTGACTATAAGAATTTTTTATAGATGGAATAAAGGATTTTAAGATCATTATCACCCAAAAACGCCGTATTTACATCCTGCTGGACATAGTGAATCTTAAATGCTTTAATTGCTGCATCGACATTGCTCACATCGTATCCGATGATACGTAATGCCATTTTTGGATTAAAGTCTGCTGGTGGCGTCTCTAAATAGTCTTCATACCAAAAACCGAAGCCTTGATCGGCCAACTTTTTCCATGGGAAACGCGATGGATCGTTTTTCCGAGTTGGTGCTAGATCCATATGTCCTATGAAATTGGCCTGCGGAATTCTGTAGGTCGTCTTTAAATAAGTCAACAACTGCGTCAAGGCATTTATCTGTGCGTCAGTCCAAGGATCAGTGGTCCCATTATTGTCCAGCTCAATGCCAATAGAAGAAGAATTAAGATCTGTATCGTTGCCCCATTTTCCTAATCCAGCATGATGCGCACGAAAGAGATCATTGACCATCTGCACTACTTTTCCATCTCTACCGACCACATAATGGGAACTTACGCCTGCTTTCGCGGAATGAAATGTGCGGACGGTCTGCCCTAATGAATCCTGAGCTGTATGATGAATAACGACAAAATTGGGTTTACGGATACCAAAATTAATCGATGCAATCCATTGTTGATCTTTGACATTCACCTTCTCCAATTGACCGGTTACAGGCGATTGTTTGTACAGCTTTGAAAACTCCTTTGCCTGCTTCTTATATACCTTTTCAGTCTTCGCGTATTTTCCTCCTGCACAGGAAGTCAAGAATACTGCCGCGACACAAAAATTGAGGGATAACTTTAGTATGTTCATATTGAAATGTTTCAGCACAAACTAAGACAAATTTGCCAACAAAACCAAATTTATTCCCCTTATCCAGTTGCGCTGCAGACGCACAACATCTTATTTTATTCTCCTTCTCCTTCTCCTTCTTCTCCTCCTGAGGAACAAAAATGGTTGCTTGTTGTAAAAAGTTAAGGCTGTTATTTGAGCTTACATATCAAATGGCATAAAAAAAGGCAGTCCAACAAAATTTTGGACTGCCCTTTTTCATATAGTATCCGAAATTATGCTTCGGCGTACTCTTCAATGGAGGGACACGAACAGATCAATGTACGGTCACCTTGAGAATCGTTTACACGTCCCACTGAAGGCCAGAATTTACGTTCTCTTACATACTCCAACGGATATGCAGCTGTTTGACGACTGTAAGGTCTATCCCACTCATCTGCCGTTACAACCGAAGCGGTATGTGGTGCATGTTTCAGTACATTATTCGCTCGGTCTACCGCCCCGGTTTCAACCGCAGCGATCTCTTCACGAATAGCAACTAAGGCGTCACAGAAACGATCCAATTCAGCTTTAGACTCTGACTCGGTAGGTTCAACCATCAATGTTCCCGCAACAGGGAAAGAAACGGTCGGTGCGTGGAAACCATAGTCCATCAAACGTTTTGCAATATCTGCAACCTCAATACCAAAGTTTTTAAACCCACGACAATCTAAGATCATTTCGTGTGCGCAACGTCCATTTTTACCCGAATAAAGTACTGGATAGGCGTTTTCCAAACGTGCTTTGATATAGTTAGCGTTTAATATCGCGGTTCTAGTTGCATTTGTGAGACCTTCGCCCCCCATCATGGAGATGTAAGCATGCGAAATAAGTAAGATCGAAGCCGAACCAAATGGGGCTGCCGAAACAGCAGAGATACCTTCTTCACCGGAAGTAGAAACCACTTCGTGGTTAGGCAAGAAAGGAACCAGATGTTTTGCAACACCAATAGGTCCCATACCTGGGCCGCCACCTCCGTGAGGGATACAGAATGTTTTATGGAGGTTTAAGTGACAAACATCGGCCCCAATATGACCTGGGCTTGTCAATCCAACCTGTGCATTCATGTTGGCTCCATCCATATAAACCTGTCCACCATTGGCATGCACAATTTCACAGACTTCAATAATAGACTCTTCAAATACACCGTGTGTAGATGGGTAAGTTACCATCAGTGAATTCAAGTTTGCAGCGTGTTCAGTTGCTTTCGCTCTTAAATCTGATATATCAATATTTCCAAATTCATCACATTTTACGACAACCACTTTCAAGCCTGCCATAGAAGCAGACGCAGGGTTCGTTCCGTGCGCTGAAGCAGGGATCAAACAGATATTACGTCCGTGATCACCGCGGCTCTCATGGTAAGCGCGAATAACCATCAAACCTGCATACTCCCCTTGCGCTCCTGAGTTTGGTTGGAAACTCATCTTCGCAAAACCTGTAATCTCAGCTAACCAATCATTCAATTCGCCAATCATTTGCATATATCCAGAAGTTTGATCTGCTGGAGCAAATGGGTGCAAACCACCGAATCTAGCCCAAGTAACGGGTACCATTTCCGCTGTAGCATTTAATTTCATGGTACATGAACCCAAAGGAATCATCGAATGACAAAGTGATAAATCTTTTGCTTCCAACGATTTGATGTACCGTAACATCTCGTGTTCAGAGTGATAGCTATTAAAGTTTGGATGGGTTAAGTAGGCGGAAGTACGTACTAGATCGGCAGGGATTGAAGAACCTAAGTTTTCTTCCAATGTATCGAAATCGACATCATTCAATGTTTTACCTTGAATTTTAGCAAATACTTTGACGATCGTTTTAATATCTTCATAAGTCGTTGTTTCGTCGATAGCAATTGAAACTTCTGGACCATTATAATAAAAGTTCAATTCATTGTTTAACGCTTCTGACTTCAGTGCACCTGCATGAGCACCTAAGTCTACCCGTAATGTATCAAAATAAGCTGTATTCATTTGGCTATAGCCCAATGATTGTAACGCTTGATCCAACAGATTGGCCAACGCATTGATGCGTGATGCTATATTTTTAATTCCTTGAGGTCCATGATACACGGCATAAAAAGAAGCCATAATGGCCAAAAGGGCTTGTGCAGTACAAATATTTGACGATGCTTTATCGCGGCGAATGTGCTGTTCACGCGTCTGTAAAGCCATACGCAACGCATATTTGCCATTCGAATCGGAAGTAACACCGATAATACGACCAGGGATGTTACGTTTAAAGCTGTCGCGTGTTGCAAAATAGGCTGCGTGAGGACCACCAAATCCCATCGGCACACCAAAGCGCTGCGAATTACCAACAACAACATCTGCTCCCCATTCTCCCGGAGGCGTCAATAAGGCTAAACTCATCAAATCAGCCGCCGCACACACGGTAATGTCTTTACTGTGAGCTGATGCTGTAAACGACTTATAATCAACAATGGAACCGTCAGCTGCAGGATATTGAACAAATACGGCAAATACATCATCTGTCAATTCTGATTCAGCAATAGCCGCAATTTTCAGCTCGATACCAAAAGACAACGCACGGGTCTTCAATACATCGACCGTCTGCGTGTAGGCATTATCAGAAACCAAGAATACATTTGCATCTTTATTTTTCCGGGCTGAATACAGCATAAACATAGCTTCAGCTGCAGCTGTTGCTTCATCTAACAAAGATGCGTTTGCTATTTCTAAACCAGTGAAATCACAAATTACAGTCTGGAAATTCAACAATGCTTGCAACCTACCTTGTGCAATCTCCGCCTGATAAGGAGTATACTGCGTATACCATCCCGGGTTTTCAAATACATTTCGTTGAATTACGCCCGGAAGGATTACATCGTAATAACCTTGACCAATAAAAGATTTAAAAACTTTATTTTTCTCAGCGATTTCCGCAATACGCTTTAAATAGGCGACCTCAGACAATGCTTTAGGAAGATTTAAAGGTTTTGGAGCACGAATTTGAGAAGGGACCGTTTGGTCAATAAGTTGGTCAATTGACGAAACGCCTAATTTGGCCAACATTTCATTCGCTTCAACTGGACTTGGGCCATTGTGGCGATTTTCGAATTTTTCTTGGAAGTGTATATTGCTCATGTGTGCAAAAAGTTAACGCTTATAGATGATAGTTAGCGACATAATAATTAGGCAATTAACTCTCTTATAAACAGTCGTTTTTTGGATGAGCAAAGATAGCAAAATAAATGACTGAAAACGAAGCAAAAAAGTGGATAAAAAGTCAGTTTTACTCGACTATTAAAATGCAATCGATTGTGTTTAATACGTTATTTTTAGAATAAACACAACAATAAAGATTGATCATTATAAATATAACAAACAACCGCCCGATCACTTGCTACAATTTTAAAAAAAGTGCTATTATCTGCTGCAATCTCCATGAATTTTTTCCTCTACATTCCTATTCTTTTTTGCAATGCCAATGAATTTTCAATAAATTAGTATATGTACCAATTGTAAAGTGGCTTGGAAATAACGATAGGTAATTTTTGCCAAGAAATCTTAACAAAGAAACCATTATCCAGCGAGGGAAGCCCCTCTTTTGACAAATGATAAATAATCAAAAAAAAATGAATATCATTTCTATTTAACAATTATAAACAGCGAAGTAACGATTATAAATCATGAGAAAACAGGTAACAGACAGCGTCCTTTTGGTAAGGCCCTCTGTCTTCCGCAAAAATGAACAGACTACAGTCAACAATTTCTTCCAAAGGGATATTGAAAATCTCAGCATCGAAGAGGTCAATAAAGAAGCCCAAGGAGAGTTTGATGCGCTAGTAAATGAGTTGAAGTCACACGGCATATTAGTGACAGTCATTCAGGACGACGAAAAATCAGAAAGTCCCGACAGTATCTTTCCCAACAATATTGTATCCTTTCATCAGGATGGAAAAATAATCTTCTATCCCATGTTCGCTCCAAATCGCCGAAAAGAACATTTATTGGATTTCGAAGGTCCATTGAAACAGAACGGTTATTATGTAAAACTGACCAAAGATTTGAGTGATGCCGAAAACAATAAACAATATTTGGAAGGTACCGGCGCACTTGTCCTCGACCGAGCCAACCGTGTAGCCTACTGCGCTTTGTCAGAAAGGGCAGATCGCGATATGCTCGATGAATATTGCCGGACCGAAAACTATACACCGGTTGTATTCCATGCTTTTCAAACGGTCAATGGACAGCGCAGACCGATCTATCACACCAATGTAGTGCTCGCGGTAGGTGAAGATTTTGCCATCTTATGTCCACAGGCAATTGACGATCCGTCTGAACTAAACACCCTCTTGAAGAGTTTAAAAGACACAGGCAAGGAGATTATCGAGATCAATGAAAACCAGCTTGAATCTTTTGCGGCAAACTGCCTCCAGGTGAGAAATAAATATGGGAATCGCTTTATTGTCCTGAGCAATCAGGCATTATCCTCACTGACGTTGTACCAAACCGCGCAGTTAGAGAAGCATGGTAAAATTATTCACCAGGATCTCCACGTGATCGAAACATGTGGTGGCGGAAGTGTACGCCACATGATGGCCGAAGTTTTTCTTCCAAAAGAAAAAGTCCTGAGCTAGCCCTCGAGCATAATGATGCACCAAGGCAAATCGTTTTAAGTAATCCCTTGTTGCCTGATCAGGATTATTTAATAAACAAATAAAACGCCCCTTAGGAGCAATCAGCGGCCCCTAGGTGCGTTTTATTTTTAAAACATAGTGTTCCCTATTTTTCATTCTTTTAGAACGAATACCTTAATCCCAATTGGAATTGATACGGGTTACCCGAAGGTGATACGATACCAGAGTTGTTTACATTATAATTAAACTGTTGCTTCGTAACGTCAAAAGGAATCAATTTCTCTCCGGCGGCGTCCTTTCCGCCCAAAGCATATAGATTTTGATTACCCAAAGACTCATTGACGCCCCAAGTCTTTTTGAATAAATTGGCAACGTTGAAAAGATCGCCCGATATCTCCAATGCGTGGTTTTTATATAAACTGAATTTTTTCGCAATTCTCAGGTCAATTAAACCGTAAAAACCATTTACGCCACCATTACGTTCGGCTATTTTTCCTTCATATTTTTTGATATAATCTTTAAGGCTTTGACTCGCTTCTGGATTATTCAACAAATTATTCAGCCCTGTAATCAACTGTTTTGACGTATTGGGACTGTTGGGATCAAAGAGAAAGGCCAGATCATTGTCTCCCGCCACAAAGTCTCCATTGATATTTCCTCCGGCCAATAAACTATATCGTGTACCACCAATACCTGAGTAACGTACCCCCACACTAACGCCATAGAATGTTGGCAAGGTACCATAGATTACAATCTTGTTGCGGAACTGATTATTCGAATAACTCATCTTGCTCAGATCGCGCGGATCGTCTTTCACAGCCAACGATAAGGTCGCTGTATTCGCCACGTTTCCGTTGAAAGAAGTATTGTCTTTGGCATCATTCCAGGTATAGCTCACGGATATAGATCCATCTTTGAAATATTGATAACTTGCATCCAATACAACCGCAAACTGATTCACTTTTCCTTCAGAGTTTAATTCCAGTACACGTCCGAATTTATTGGAAATCCGTCCTTTTTTCCAATCCGGTGCTCCGTCAACAATCGATGCTGCGGGAACAAACACACCACGATTATCTTCATTCGTCAATCTGAAAAACGGATCCTGAACCATGTTACGATCCACATACATGTAGTTGTTACGCCCTAAATTCATATACCCTGAAAGACTCGCTTTCAACTTTTCAGTAAAGAAATGTGTATAAGATACATTGGCCTTGTATACTACTGGAATTTTAGCATCAGGTCCATAGGTATTGATCGTAGGCACCTGAAATTGTGCTAAGGTTGGTGTTTTTGACGGATCTTTTCTATACCCCACAAAATCAGGTGCGGGCACATCACTTCCACGAACATCCACCGTCGCAAAATGCTTCCCATCGAAAGTCAAATTGTTGATGGTCATATAATTGTTAATATCAGACGCGAAGACACCTGCTCCTACCCGGAAAAAGTCCTTTCGCTCTTCATTCACATCCCAAGTCATCTGGAAACGAGGCTGTACCACAAAGGATTTTAACTTATGATCTGTACGAATACCCACTTCTTTCAGCAATTCTTCGTTTAGTGGAGAAGTCGGATAATGTCCGTAATCCAACCTTAGGCCAGCAACTAGATCCAATCCCTGCGCCAACTTCGTTTGTAATTGCCCATATACACCGGCATTAAATATCTTACCGGCCACAGCTGGGTCACTTACCAAAGGAACCTCACGATAGTAAGCATATGGCTTCATGTCGTCAAAGTTTTGCATGGCCGTCTTTCCATCACTCGGTCTAAAGTGAAAGCGACCATTAACCTCACTTCCATAAATGGAGTTTGCATGGGTATACATCAAATCGACACCGAAGGTATAATTGATATTGTCGGTACTATAATAAATATTATCAACGAGCTGAAATACATTGTTTTTAAATGATTCCTGCGCAAAACGATGTCCACCCAATTGCAGTGTGGTCTTTTTATCTTCTCCAGCTATTTTTGAGACTGCATCTTCTACAATTGCACGGGGAATATTTTGACTTGGTAAAAGATCTCCCGGACTACTTTTCTGATAGGTATAGAGATGCTGTACTTTCAATTCATTAGTTACCTTAGGGGAAATGGTCGTACGCAAAGTTGCCAATAGACTATTATCAATGTTTTTGTCATTCCCATAAGACTCATACAAGGTTATTGGTTTATTATCCTGCAAGCCCAACTTATTGTTGTCACTTGTGAAGTTATTTCGGACCGTCAATAGGTTATTTTCATTGATCTGCCAGTCAATTCGTCCAAAAATCGCATCAGACCCTCGCTTCTTATCAAATGCGCCGTATTGACGCTCATTCCCCAATCCGTATTTTTTACGTCCAATAGAGACAAACTCATCCAAGGTCGAGTTTGTCACATTAAATCTCTTCTCATCGGCTTCAGAATTGATATCGGCAATAATCAAGGGGCGGGCATCGCGCTGATGATCCCAAGCTACAAAATAATGCAATTTGTCTTTAATGATCGGACCGCCTAATGTAAACCCATATTGATACGTTGAAAAATCATTACTCCGTTTATTCCCTCTAATATCGTATGGACTGGATAACCAATCCGCCCTCGAATAAAGCCATGCACTTCCGTGCGTTTGATTTGTCCCCTGTTTAGTCACCGCACTCACTGTTCCCCCTCCAGCTCTTCCATAAGTCACATCATACTGATTGGTAACCACTTTAAATTCACGAACGGCTTCTATTGAAATGGAGAAAGGAGCGCCACTACGGCTGGTTGTCGAACCTGCAGAAGTCGGATTTTTGGCATTCATACCATCAATGGTAAAATTGGTAGATGACCCCAGCTGGCCTCCTATATTATCTCCCTTGCTTAAAGGAGATAGATCCATCAACGAAGTAAAATTGCGACCGTTGACAGGCAATTTCGCTATATCTTTTGCTGTAACCGCGGTAGCAGCACCTAGGTTCTCGATTTTATTCTTTAGCGTACTTATTCCTGTTAATTCAACCGTTTCTAATACATTTGACGTATTTTGGATAGGAATGATCAGGCGGACAATATCTCCTTGATTTAAATTAAATCCCGAACGAACCTGTTCCCCATATCCTATATAAGTGACTTTAATTGTATATGGACCACCTAAAGGTAATTCCTTAAAGTTGAAATCGCCATTTGCATTGGTGGATGTCTTCGTTGTAAAGCCTGTTGATTCATTACGCACTTCAATTGAAGCACCATGAACCCCTTTGTTGTGCTCGTCTGTGATCTTTCCGGAAAACCCTGCTTGCGTCGTTTGGGCATAAAGACCGGTCCCAAGCGCAACAGCACAAGTTGTGAGTAGAAATTCTTTCATTTAGTTGTTGATTTTTATAATGAAAGCAAAACTAAACTGAAACTATTAACAGAAACTAAACGAAATATTATGAAATTATAAACAAAACATTTTAAAGGATGTATACCTAGAATGCAATCAGTTTTCCAACAAATAAAGTGCTATCGGAACGTGCAGTAAAACCTTCCTTATCACGCAAATACCAACAGAAATTAAATGGAAGGTTCTTTGTCGCCAATAACATAAAAACACTTCAGAAAAAAGTCAGCCGAAGCTGACTTCCTAATACAAAATCGTAAACTTAAAATCCAAAGGATTAAAATATTTGTAAAGATCCTTAAAGAGGTTATCACCATGTTTAATGTAAAGTAAAGCGAAATTCTCAGATCTTTCCTGCAGTCCTCCGCCCGGAAAGAGTTTTTCCTTAACATGATCGATGTCGGTTAAAGCATGTTGGTGATTTCGTTTCTCGGCTTTCAACAGTTTTTTTTCTAAATTATTGATCGCTTTTTTTAACCGTGCTTTTACCGCCTCTGTACTCGGTCCTAAACTTGGATCAATTTTATGGGTTCGCAACTTTATCTTACCAAAAATGGCATTCAGCTCCATCCATTCGTCATTGAGATTCAGACGTTCTTTGGTATGGCGCCGTACATATTCCTTCTTCAGCACATCTGCTGAACGAAAGATACTCTTAAACGTAAGATCAACGCGAAATAATTTAGCCGCTATTTTATCGTCTGTTATCATCGCAGAATTGCGTGGTATCAAAATTGGAAAATCGATCTGATATTGGTCAAAGTTAGACTTTAATTGCATCCAATAGACCATTTCGGCCCCACCGCCAATGTAAGCAAGATTAGGAAGTATAATTTCTTGATACATCGGCCGCATAACCACATTGGGACTGAAACGCTCGGGATAATGCTCGATTTCCTGCTCCAGCTCCGCCTTTGTAAAATAAATATTCTGATGCAATACTTCGTATCGACCGTCAGCAGTTAGCACTAGGCGTTCTCTAAATTCATCCGTTAAATAAAAGAAATTAATTTCACGTGCATGTACTTGAGTAGAAAAACCTTGTGACTCCAACTCCTCCGATCGAGAAGTTATTGCCTTAAAGCTATTTTCAGAGAAGATATCTTCCTTAATAATCGGCTTAAACAGTTCCTTCAATTCCCGATCATCCGCATCAATAATCAAAAGACCGTATGACTTAAACAGCTCATTGACCATATATCGGGTTGCATCTGCTAAACGATTGTGGTTTAGGTAGGCTTCTTCCACAATGCGTGTAAGCCGAGTAGAGTTTTCTGAAAGCCCTAAAATATTTGTATACTGCTTCACGGCGTCAACAATCGTCGTTGTATCCATTCTTCCGGTAGCAGAAACAGCCGGGGTATCCCAACTGATTTTCTTCCCAAAGACTTTGGTATGATTGATTTCTTCAAAATCATGATCTTCAGTCGCCATCCAATAGACTGGAATAAAATTTTTATCGGGATGTTTCTCCTTCAAATCTTCTGACAAACGTATCGCTGTCATGATTTTAAAAATGAAATACAAGGGTCCAGTAAAAATATTGAGCTGATGCCCCGTAGTGATCGTATAGGAATTCTGGTCGAGCAACAGTTCTATATTGGCAGCCACATTAGGAGAATTCTCTAATAGCTCGCCATATTGCTTTTGAAGGCGTTCAACGAGAATCTTCCTGTATTCAAATGGCCTCTTTTCGTCCAGTTGCTTTTCAAAACCAGCCCAGGTAGGCCAATTTCCAACAAAAGGTTTTAATGTTTCATCATGTGCTAAATAAGCCAATAAAGTCTTGGAGAAACTATTTGTTTCACTATATTCAATATAAGTTGCCTTCATCTGCAAATTGTGTTAATCTTTTGTTATTGTCAATCGATAAAGAAAATCTCCTAAAGTAACCTGAAATAGCAGGTTCTCTTTATCGTCCCAATAGTGCCAACAGGCTGTCATGACCCTGATTTTAAACAGCTATATAGCGTTTTAAATCGGGATTGTATGCGTACAAATGTATCGAGTTTGCCCCGACAAAATACTGAATTTTCACAAAAAGCCTGTGCTGCTTTTAAATTATATCATTTTACTGACAATTGCCGTGAAAAACAAATGGGTCTCCCTTTTATTCAAAGGAGACCCATTTGTTTTAATATCAAATATAAGCTAATAAAACTATTTCCTTACAATCTGCCCATATAGATCGAAATCTTCGGCACGGTCAATTTTTACCTGAACAAAATCACCAATACGTGCATAAGAATCTGCAGCAGGAATCAAGACCTCATTGTCAACCTCTGGGGAGTCGTATTCTGTGCGGCCAATAAAGTAATCACCATCTATACGATCAACCAGCACTTTATAGGTATGACCAACCTTAGACTGATTGATATCATACGAAATCCCTTGCTGCAACTCCATAATCGCTTCGACACGCTCCTCTTTTACTTCCTGAGGTACATTATCCTCCAAAGTATGTGCGTGTGTTTTTTCTTCGTGAGAATAAGTAAAACAACCTAACCTGTCAAAACGAGTCTCTTCAACCCAGTCTAACATCTCCTGAAAGTCCTGTTCAGTTTCACCTGGATAACCACAAATTAATGTTGTACGCAAGGCGATATCCGGAACTTTGTCACGTATTGCATGGACAAGATCAATCTGCTTCTGTTTTGTTGTACCTCTGCGCATAGACTTCAACATCGGATCAGATATATGTTGCAGTGGCATATCTAAGTAATTACAGATATTTGAACGTTCATTCATGGCGTCCAAAATATCCATTGGAAACCCCGAAGGATAGGCATACTGCAGTCGGATCCATTCGATACCATCGACATCAGATAAATGACGCATGAGATCAGAAAGATTACGCTTTCCATAGATGTCGAGGCCATAATAAGTTAGATCCTGCGCTATTAAAATCAATTCTTTGGTACCGTTCGAAGCAAGGAATTTAGCTTCTTTCACAAGATCTTCAATGGATTTGGAAACATGCTTACCACGCATTAAAGGAATTGCGCAGAAAGAACATGGGCGATTACACCCCTCGGCAATTTTAAAATAAGAAAAATGAGAAGGTGTTGTCAATAGTCGCTCACCGAGCAATTCGTGCCGATAATCGGCACCAATGGACGTCAATAGATCCGGCAAATCGTTCGTACCGAAAAAAGCATCAACATTGGGGATTTCAGACTGCAACTCTGGTTTATACCGTTCTGAAAGACAGCCAGTAACGATCACTTTATTGATTTTTCCCTGTTCTTTTAGATCTGAATATTGCAAGATGGCATCAATTGATTCCTGTTTCGCATTATCAATAAAACCGCAGGTATTGATCACGACAATATCATTCGCCTGTATATTGGATGCTTCATGAACAACTTCCATCTGATTGCCTTTCAACTGGCCCATCAGAACTTCACTATCGTGAATATTTTTCGAACAGCCCAAAGTCACCACGTTGACACGTGGTTTATCGATCAAAGGCGCTGGTTTCGCGTATTTTGTCTTCATATGATTAGAAGGCAGACTCTATTTAAAAAGGGAGTCTACAAATTCCTTTTTGTTAAACAACTGAAGATCACCAATTTTCTCTCCTACACCAATATATTTCACGGGGATCTTAAATTGATCGGATATACCGATAACTACACCACCCTTAGCTGTTCCATCGAGCTTCGTTAATGCTAAGGCATTCACATCTGTTGCCTGCGTAAATTGTGTACACTGCTCAATGGCATTTTGTCCTGTCGACGCATCCAAAACCAATAAGATTTCATGTGGAGCCCCCGGAACAACCTTTTGCATAACATTTTTGATCTTAGTCAGCTCATTCATTAAGCCAACCTTATTGTGCAACCGCCCTGCCGTATCTATGATACAGACATCTTCACCATTAGCGACAGCGGATTTTACGGTATCATAAGCCACTGAAGCGGGGTCTGAACCCATGGCTTGAGCGACAACACGAACGCCAACACGCTCGCCCCATAATTTAAGTTGATCAACGGCTGCAGCACGAAAGGTATCCGCAGCACCCAATACAACTTTGCTGCCAGCTTGCTTCAGCTGATGAGCCAGTTTGCCAATAGTTGTTGTTTTACCAACCCCATTAACACCCACAACCATAATAACATAGGGCTTATGCTCACCATAATTGAAATGTTCGAAATCAGCGCTATTGTTTTCTGCCAGTAACGTTTGAATTTCCTCCTTCAAGAGATTATTTAGCTCCGAAGTGGAAACGTACTTATCTCGGGCAACACGGGCTTGTATGCGATCAATGATTTTTAAAGTCGTCGTAACCCCCACATCAGAAGTAACCAAAACTTCTTCCAGATTATCCAATACATCGTCATCCACAGTTGACTTACCAACTACAGCTTTTGTAATCTTGGATAGAAAGCCTTCTTTTGTTTTTTCCAAACCCTTATCTAAGGCCTGTTCTTCTTCTTGTGTTTGTGGTTTTTTCTTAAAAAAATCAAATAATCCCATGGAATGTGTAGTGAAAATTGATGTCCAAATATAAACAAATGTCCTCAACAAAAAAAGCCCTTTCGGTAGGATACCAAAACGGCTATTTTTATCGAATTCTTTTTAAAGAAAAACTTTAAAAAAGGAAAATACTACTCGTTATTTTTGAGCTGCTGCAACTACGTCTTTCACTTTATCGTTGTGAACCATACCTTCTTTGAAAGTATACGCGCCAGTTTTTGCAGATTTAGTAGTAATAATAACCTTTGTAAATTCTTTACCGCCACCTTTTTGTAACGATGCAACTGCTTTCTTTGCCATGGTATATTAATATTTTACTTAGCATCTCTTTCAAGTGCCAAGATATGTGACTTACTTAATTTCTTTATGAACAGTAACTTTTCTCAATACTGGGTTGAATTTTTTCAACTCTAAACGCTCAGTTGTGTTCTTTTTGTTTTTAGTAGTGATGTAACGAGACATTCCCGGAAGACCACTTTCTTTGTGTTCAGTACATTCTAAGATAACTTGTACTCTATTTCCTTTTTTAGCCATTGTTTTACTTTATTTTGAATCCTATTAGGATTGAAATTTCATGAATAATCTTAATGTAACAGGCGCGACAATCAATTAGATTGAGCCTTTAACGATAAATTTATTGATCGCTGCTGTAATCCCGTTCTTGTTGATAGTCTTGATAGCAGAAGTAGATACTTTCAACGTAATCCAACGATCTTCTTCTGGAATGTAAAAACGTTTAGTTTGTAAATTTGGATAGAATTTACGTTTAGTTTTAACGTTTGAGTGAGAAACGTTATTCCCTGTTAACGCCGCTTTGCCTGTTAAATCACAAATTCTTGACATGATATTATTTTTTTGTTGTCTTTATTACAATATGTTAATACTTTGCACTCTCTGCAAAGAGTTTGCAAATATCTATATTTTTTTTTAGATAAGCAACAAGATGATTGGAATTATTTTTAAAAATAGTTCTACATAGGATGGGTATCGACAAAAATAAAGGATTTTATTGTATTATATTTGCTCTGTAAAGAAAAATAGTTTTCAACAATTCACATTTATGAACAAATATCTTCGCAAGGGTATAAGGGAAATAATCATCGGCGTCGTACTGGTGATAGGGGGATATTATCTCATGGAACAACGTTCCAACTGGTATAAGCTCGCTATGCTGATTGGAGTCATTGTATTTAGTGTCGGCTTCCTGACTTTAATCTATCGCATGATTCGTAAGGTAGACCGAGATGCCCTTATTGAGATGCGCGGGGAAGGACATAAAAAAGATAAAGAAGGGAATGCTGAACAAAACTAGAGCTGTAGTTTTAAAAACAACAAACTATTCGGAAAGTAGCCTCGTTACCCAGCTATATACCGAACATTTTGGCATGCAATCTTATCTTATTACCGGAGCAAGGAAGCCTAAAGCAAAAATCAAGGCCAATATTCTCCAACCTTTACATTTATTGGAAATAGTCGCCACACATAAAGATAATGGTTCGCTACAGCGGATCTCCGAAGCACGTCAAGCACCTGCACTGCAAGAAATACCTTACGATATCGTCAAAAGTTCGCTGGCCCTTTTTCTGAATGAAATACTTTATAAAATACTGAAGGAACAAGAACATGATAGCTACCTTTTTGAATTTATTCATCAATCCATACTTTGGCTGGATCAAAGTCATTCAAACCTGGCCAATTTTCATCTCGTCTTTTTAATAAAACTCACACGCTTCCTTGGGTTCTATCCGGCCAAATCTAAACAAGTACTCCCCTATTTCAATCTTCACGAAGCAACCTTTTCAGATAGTCTCCCCGAACATCCGCTTGTTTTACAAGAACCACATACGTCAATTTTTAGAAATTTAATTGATTCCGAATATTCAAATTGCGATCGAATTAAGATGAGCAGCTCAGATAGACAATTTTTGTTGGAGAAAGTACTTGATTTCTATCGCTTGCACCGTACAAATTTTAAAGAAATAAAATCGCTCTACATTCTCGAAGAGATTTTTCGATAAGAGTGTACGATTTAACTGAATATTTAGCATATAGACTCCAGCTAGCTATCGACTTGTCTACAATAATTGATCTCTTGGATAAATTATTGGTACATTTATTGTAACAAAGCTGAAATAACATGTAGTTTACTAACATAATTTTCACCAAAAAAAGTATTAATAATATGGAACTTAAAGAAGCCTTTTTAAAAGTTGTTCGAGACAACTATGCAAATTTTGAGGGTAGAGCCCGTCGAAAAGAATATTGGATGTTCGTTCTAGCTGTATTTGTTTTATTTTTTGCACTCGGTATCGTTGGCGGTATTTTGTCGGTTGTAAGCGATACTTTAGCGAGTTTGTTTTACGGTATCATGGGGCTAGCGTATTTAGCGTTATTGATTCCTGCGATAGCCGTTACTGTAAGAAGACTTCATGACACAAATAAATCGGGTTGGTTTATCCTGGTTTCCTTAATTCCGTTTGTTGGAAGTCTATATTTACTTTACTTAGAAATTCTAGAGGGTGATAAAGGTCCGAATCAATATGGACCAGATCCTAAGGCTGTTGAAAATGCTTCAAACCATCCTTTTAATCAAAGCCAAGATCCATTTGGTTCTGCTCGTACGCAAGATCCATTTGGAAGTTCACAAATTGGAAGTTCGCAGCCTTCAAATCCAACACCGCCGGCACCCGACAAAGATCCCTTCGCTTAGATTCTAAAACCTTATAAAAAAGCTTTCACAGGAATGTGGAAGCTTTTTTTATGCTGTGTTGCTAATGTCTATGCTTTTTCTTTTGCTGCCCGGGAGCAAATTCCCGTGCAGATCGTTCTCCATAGTATTTTTTTGCTTGCCCAGGAGGCATTTTTTTCGGTCCACGTCCATGACCGTGACTATGGTGTGTTGAATAACATGCCGACATCGAAATCATGATGACCGCAGAAAGAACTAATGCTAAAGTACGCTTCATTTTTAAATTGAAAATTTAAGTGCTTTATAAACAATTATCAGTCCAAACTCAATTATCAAAGCCTCAGTCTCATTTTTTTGCTACAAAAACCCTAAACAATATCTGCTAAAAAATAAAAAAGCCTATGCTGTTCGCATAGGCCTTTTCACAATAAATATATCTTCAATCTAATTAGATAACTCTTACATTTACCGCATTAAGACCTTTACGGCCTTGTTCAACTTCGTAAGATACACTATCATTCTCACGAACTTTGTCTACTAATCCCGAAACGTGAACAAAAATTTCGCTCTCGCCGGAGTTAGGGATGATGAAACCGAAACCTTTGGTTTCATTAAAGAATTTTACTTTACCTTCTTGCATGGCACTATATTATTAATTTCCCTAAAGGTATAGAAATAAAATCAAAAATTTTAACCTTTTTATTTTTTTTACCCGTTAAACTTTTTCATCAACTTTGGCTCCAATCTTGTAGCAATGCAGTAATAGCAATCGTATTATTAGAAAAACTTTAAGACAAAAAATATGAAAAAAATAGTGTTAGGACTGGCCTTTTTAGGTTTTATGACTCAATTAAATGCGCAACAAATGGTTAATAAAGAGTTTGTATCCACGGTGGGACGTGCAGAAGAGGAAGTAACTCCCGACATCATCTATATTGATGTGACGCTAAAAGAGTTTTATGAAAACGGTAACACCAAGAAAAAAGCGGCAATAGACAAATTAGAAAAAGATCTGTTTGATTCGGCAACAAAAGCTGGTGTCAAAAAAGAAGATTTTACCATCCAAAACATCTGGAGCTACAATGTACCGGACAAAAAGAAAAAAGACACCGATATTCTGCTTTCTAGACAGTATCGTATTAAGGTAACCAACTTGAATAATTTGGATCAATTACTCGATGGCGTAGACAAAGCGGGTATCCAAAGTACTTATATCAGTGAGTACGATTACTCGAAGAAAAAAGAACTGGAAAAAAGCTTAAAAACCAAAGCAGTATTGGATGCCAAAGTTAATGCACAGATTTTAGCAGAAGCAGCAGGGCAAAAAATCGGAAAGGCTATTGTATTGTCTGAAACACCGCAGCAGATTATCTTTGGCGTTCAGCCAATGATGCGCAATGCGATGTATAAAGGTGCGATGGAGCAAGCTGCAGATAGTGCTGGCAGTGGCGGACTTGACTTAAATATCAGACCGATGAAAGTAACAAGTGAGATCAGCGCTTCGTTCGAATTATTGTAATCATGCACCGAGAGAAAACTCCAGCAGATAAATTAAAACAAATTGACCAAGATTTCGGTTGGATAGACCGAATATCTTGGTTAATGGATAATCAGTTTAAAATTGGAGGTTTTCGGTTTGGCCTAGATCCGCTGTTAAATCTTATTCCCCTAGGCGGTGCGATAGCAGGCTTTGGTACATCTTTAATCCTTGTACTTGCCATGTGGCGTAACGGCGCCAGCCCCAAGCTCGTTATACGGATGCTTTTAAACATCTCGCTGGATGCGATTCTTGGTAGCATTCCACTTCTCGGAAACTTGCTCGATTTTTTTAGCAAGGCCAACGAAAAGAACATCAAATTACTCAGACAACACTATTACGAAGGAAAACATACCGGATCGGGCATTGGAATCATCATCAGTATACTAATTGTTTTTTTGCTCCTCATCTCGGTTACATTATATCTTATTTGGACCTTTTTTTCTTGGGCTTTCTCACTTCTTAATGGCGGCTAGAAACTGCTATTCTTAACACATTCCAGCAAAAACGGATTCCTTTCTGGGGAAACAATTGCATATATCCAATATCTATTTAATAATTTTGATGTCGATAGTCATCTCGTATGCTGTCAAAAACTTAATCCCGATTTTAAAATGAGTAAAAAAAGAATATTTGCACTGATTCTAATCGCCGTCATGTTGACCGCTATTTTGACTAACCCAAGCAAAGAAGAACACGAAAAGATTGTACGGGCTAAAGCTGAACAGCTGTTGAAAAGCCAGCTTCACGCAAAAGATCAGCAGTTCTTCGGATTGGGGATGCAGCTCTTTGGTAATGATATTGTCGATAAATTCATTCAAACCTCAGTCGTGGTAGACAACTACTATTTATTTTCCTTGACAAAAATCAAATGGCAAGGTACCGAACAGATCATCGGTGGAGGAGCTTTCAAATATATTTGGCTGAGTCCAAAAATTGATGAAAAAGCAGACGAAATTATTGCAGCGCTCAAAAAGATCTAATATGCCTTTAGAAATACTTTACGAAGACGAATCCATCGTTGCCATCAATAAACCGCATGGACTATTGGTACACCGGTCTTCTATCGCGCGCGATGCCTCAGAATTTGCGCTACAGCTACTTCGGGATCAGTTAGGGAAAACAGTTTATCCTGCACATCGTTTGGACAGGAAGACCGGGGGCATACTGCTATTTTCCCTCAATAAGGAGACTGACCAATATTTACAAAAAAGTTTTCAGGAGCGTAAGGTAGACAAAAAATACCTCGCCGTCCTGAGGGGCTTCGCGCCAGCAGAAGGTCTGATTGATTATCCCTTGAAAAGAGACGATGGTACAACTCAGGAAGCACAGACATCTTTTCGTTTGCTTGCTCAAAGTGAGCTGTCCGTTCCTTGGGGAAAATTTCCGACATCGCGATATAGTCTCGTTGAGGCCAATCCCATTACGGGACGTATGCATCAGTTGCGTCGCCATTTTGCGCATATCTTCCATCCTATTATTGGCGATCGTCCGCATGGATGCAATAAGCAAAACAAGTTTTGGAAAGATACGTACCAAATGGATACCATGCTGTTGCATGCCTCGGAGCTGACCTTTAGACATCCTTTATCGGGCGAAGACGTTCATATCAAAGCGCCCCTACAACCCGATTTCATCAGGGTATTGGAAATATTAAACCTCAATGAAGTATGTTAAAATTGATTCTAGAAGCTTTCATAAGCATTTCAGGTATTACCGCAGCTTCTGGTATTGTCTATCAGGATAGGCAGATCCATATCGTTTCTGACAATAGCAATTACATCTACAGCTATAATATCGCAGACCAAAAGTTGTCTAAAACCGTACTACTGCGGTCTGATCCGATGGAAAACATTGCTAAAGCAGCTAAAATGGATTTGGAATCGATCACTTTCGATGGAAGCCACTATTACCTTTACGGCTCTGGTTCTACCCCAAACAGAAACAATCGTTTTATTTGGGACGGCAAAACAGTCCTTCAGGAAGACTACAGTAAAATCTATTCTTCCTTAATGGAAAAATTCAGTATTTCCAAAGAAGACTTCAATATTGAAGGCGTTGTTCATTTAAAAGATAAGATCTTATTTTTTAACCGGGGAAATGGTCCTAAAGGCACAAATGCCATTTTAGAGTATCACCCGCTTTCTCCTGGCCAGTCCCGATGTATCCCGATTGAACTACCCAAGCTCAATGGCATCTCGACAGGTTTCTCAGATGCGACACTGGTTGGAAATGAAATCTATTTTATCGCTACCGCCGAAGACGCAAAATCGACCTATCTGGATGGAGAAATCGGTGGTTCCCTTCTTGGAAAAATACCTTCAGATCTTTCTGGCAAACCCGAGACATTCGAAATTCCTGAAAAGCATAAATTTGAAGGAATCACGTTAAAAGAGAAGACAGCCCAAGGCCTTGTTTTCCTGCTGTGTGAGGATACCGATAGCGAAGATGATCATATGACCATCTATTCGCTCCAGCTAAGCAATTAAATCGATTGTTCTAAAATAGATTCACAGTGAGGAATCACGTATATTTTATTAAATTTGCAGCTGACTAAAACTTAATTTTTATGTTAAAAAATACTGCCCTTTCGGAGACGCACATTGCTTTAGGAGCAAAAATGGTTCCCTTTGCAGGCTTCAACATGCCGGTACAATATACGGGCATTAATGATGAGCACGAAACAGTTCGTACAGGTGTAGGAGTTTTTGATGTAAGCCATATGGGTGAATTCATCCTAAAAGGTGAAAAAGCCCTGGACCTACTTCAAAAAATCTCTTCCAATGATGTGTCAAAATTATACGATGGCAAAGTTCAATATGCTTATATCCCAAATGAAACTGGCGGTGTAGTTGATGACTTCCTAACTTACCGTATAGACGATAAAACGTATTTTTTGGTTGTAAACGCATCGAATATTGAAAAAGATTGGAACTGGATATCAAAGTATAATACGGATGGTGTAGAGATGAAAAATATCTCAGATCAAACTTCCTTATTTGCTGTTCAAGGCCCTAAGGCTGCTGATGCACTTCAATCGCTTACGGATATCGAATTAGCTCCCATGGAATATTACACTTTTGCAAAAGGTACATTTGCAGGTGTAGAGAATGTTTTGGTCTCTGCAACAGGATATACTGGCGCTGGTGGTTTTGAAATCTATGTGGCCAATGAAGATGCTCAGAAAGTTTGGGACGCTATTTTTGAGGCGGGTAAGCCTTATGGAATCAAACCAATTGGTTTGGGTGCCCGCGATACCCTACGCTTAGAAATGGGCTTCTGTCTATATGGAAATGATATCGATGATAATACATCGCCCTTAGAAGGTGGCTTGGGGTGGGTAACGAAGTTTACAAAAGACTTTGTGAACTCTAAAGCACTCAAAGCGGAGAAAGAGGCTGGTTTGAAGAAAAAGCTTGTTGGTTTCGAAATGATTGATAGGGGTATTCCACGTCATGATTACGAAATTGTCGATGCCACAGGAAATGTAATTGGACGTGTGACTTCGGGAACGCAATCACCAACATTAAAAAAATCAATTGGATTGGGTTATGTGGATACAGCTTTTTCAAAAGATGGTAGTGAAATCTTCATTCTGATCCGTAATCAAAAAATCAAAGCAAAAGTAACAAAACCACCATTTGTGAAGTAAGAAAAAGAAGCCTGCTTGACGCAGGCTTCTTTTTCTTACTTTTTCTTTTGCTTTTGCTTTGTAGCCGGCTGTTGTTTACCGCTCTCCTTTTGTTGAATAAGCGACCGAACTCTTTTGCTCAAAACCACACGCAGATAGATCAATACGACCAAAAAGGCGATAGACAATCCTGTTACCAGCATGTTTCCGGCCTTATACCCTTCAAAACCACTGTAGATTAAAAATACAATGGCTAAACTTAAAACTATATTTAGAAAAAAATACTTTAACATATTATTTTTTTATTACTCCTAATACCCGTTCTCTCCATCCACCAAAGAAATAGAATGCCCCACCAACAATATTCAATAAAACAATCGTCAAAGCCATAACCATCCTTTCAGTATTGGAGATCGTTCTTGAAAGCATGATTTCCCGTAGAACCAAAATTACCCATAACAGCGATAATAAGATCGAAAGGCTCCCTAGCATAGGGAAAATACCAAGGTTAAATATTCGCGCCAACATAGCGACGATATAAAAAGCAAGACTAAACAGGAAAGCTTGTTTAGTCTGATGCTCTAAATTCTTCATCTTAATAAACGTCTAACTCGGGATCGATCTCTTCTTTCCAAGCCAGTATACCGCCTTTTAGATTTGCCAGGTTGTCAAAACCCTGTTGTTCCAATAACATGATTGCCTGCGCAGAACGTTTTCCTGAACGGCATTGTACGATAACTGGCTTATCCTTTGCGATCTTATCCGCCTCGATCAATATGCCCGAAAGGGGTATATTCAATCCATTGAGATTTGATACTTCATATTCAAAAGGTTCCCGAACATCAATCAATTGAAAATCCTCGTTGTTATCGATTTTATTCTTTAATTCTTCTACAGATACTTCTTTCATTTTCAAACAATTTAATAGTCAAATATACTACATTTTTTCCGCCCTCTGTCCACTTATAGAATTTTCCTTATCTTCATGCAGATATTACTAAGCTTTATATGAATTCAATACCTAAAATTATTTTGTCCTTATCTTTGCTGGCAATTTCGGCAATTACCTATGGACAACAGGTTATTTCCAACCAGGAACGCCAAGATGTTAGCCGTATACTCACTACCTTGGCTGCTGACGATATGCGTGGTAGGTCTGCGCTCACCAAAGACATTGAAAAAGCAGCAGATTTTATTGCCGGCGAGATGAAAAGAATAGGTCTCACACCCTATGCGGAACAAAACTATAGACAATCTTTTGAACTAGATAAAATCTCTCCAGTGAGCAAATCTGCAACGGTAAATAACCAGATTATTCCTGTAGATCATATTATTTCACTTGGCCACCAGATGGATTTGGAATGGGATAATAAAAGCGCTATAACTATTGTGAAAATAAAATCGGGTGATGATTTTTCGAAAGTATTTAGAGAACATTCTTTGTCCAAAGAAAATACACTTGTATTGGTAGATCCCTCTTTTGAAAACTATTTTGTCCGTTTTGGTCAAATGCTTAACACTCCTAAATTTCTCGAAGATCCTACTGTACAGAAACCTTCAATTGTCTATCTCCTGACAAAGGAAATCCCGACAACCTATAAAATTCAAATTAAAAGGGCACTTCAAAAATTTCCACTGTTCAACGTGGCGGGCATTATTCCCGGAAAAAGTAAGCCCAACGAATACGTCATCTTTTCGGGCCATTACGACCATATTGGTATTCTTCCGGCTGTTGGTCAAGATTCGATTGCCAATGGAGCAGATGATGATGCCTCCGGCGTGACAGCAATGCTGACCCTAGCAGATTATTACAAAAAGCAGAATAAGAATGAAAGAACTCTTATTTTCGTTGCCTTTACCGCAGAAGAACTGGGCATGTATGGCTCAAAATATTTTTCCAACCATATTGATGCCGATCAAGTAGTTGCCATGATCAATATGGAAATGATTGGAAAAGATTCGAAATTCGGCCCTAATACAGTGTACATTACCGGATACGATCAGTCCAATCTGGGCGAATTGATGCAGGAGAATCTGAAAAATACGACCTTTAAATTCTACCCCGATCCTTATACTAAACAGAATCTGTTTTACCGAAGTGACAATGCAGTGCTAGCGGCCAAGGGCGTCCCGGCGCATTCGTTCTCAACCTCCCAAATGGACAAGGATGAATACTATCACACCGTAAAAGATGAAGTATCTACGCTAAATGTTCAAAATATCATTTCCAGTATAGAGGCTATCGCGATAGGTGCCTCAGGAATTGTAGAAGGCAGGCAAACTCCTTCCCGAGTCGAAAAACTAAAGGATTAAGAAACAGCCGTCGCTTTGACTTCCTTTTGCATAACGTAGTCGTTTAGTACATAGTCATAATAAGGAATATCGACAGTTTGAACCACTTTAAAGCCCTGCTTCAAATAAAAATGATAAGCAGGGTTATTCCTGTTGACATTCAGTTCAAGAATACCTCTGCCTTTTAAGACTGTTTTTTCTGAAGCGAAGTCTATCAGAGCTTTTCCGAACCCTTTACCCTGTACATCAGGCATCAAGTAGAGTTTTTCGATACGGAGGCGATCTTCGTGAGTCCTCAATGCAATAAATCCTTGCCCAATACCATCTTCCTTCAATACATAAAAAAACTGACCATTGACCATACTTTCCGCAAGTGCTTCCACCGTATAATTTTTTTCCAGCATAAAGTCTATTTGATCTTGCGAAAGTACTTCACCATAAGTAAGCGGCCAAATGATAAAAGCCATATTGGAAATGCTTCTGATATCACTTTGCTCCGCCAGTTCGATTGTTATCATGTGATCTTCTCTCCTATTAAAATGTATTTTACATGGGAAAATTCAAGAATAAATAAGCCATCATTTTCCATTTCGTATTCCTCATCGTTTATCTTAGTCAATCCCGTATACTTAATATCTTCGTCCTTATCAGCGCTAACTATCAAAATTCGCTCGCCTTCTGCCTTCCATTTGGTAAACCCTGTTTTCACAAAATAATAACGAAAGCCGTTGGAAAAAAGGACAATATTTATCTGCTCAAGATAGGCCCGATAATAACCTAAATCCAACTGATCCGAAACGATATTTACCGCTTTATAATGATGTGCTATAAGGTATTCGATCGCATCTTTTAGAAAAGCAACATCATAAGAAATCACCTTCAGATTTTCCTGAGACGCGTTAATGGCATTTTGTGTAAAAACAATATCGAACTTATACCCTCTTGCATCCAGTAAATCCATTGTTCCTTCTTCGATTATAATGGTTGGGCTCCATTCCAACAGCTGGCCCAAATCCTCTCCATCAATAAGGAAAAGATCTTCGATCAGCAATGCCGGTTCCTGATTTTCTCGGACAATATGGTGCGATGACATGGGATGAATTTAATATCCGAGCCTACGCAAGGTGATGTAAGCCATTAATCCCGTGCTAATCTCCAAAGAAGCCTCATCCACGTCAAATGTGGGCGTATGTACAGCAGAAGATATCCCTCGTGCCGCATTACCTGTACCCAAACGATAAAAACAAGCGTCGATTTCCTGCGAATAATACGAAAAATCTTCCGCCGCAGGCCACAGATCCAAGTCAACAACGTTTTCTTTTCCAAGATATTCCTCTGCAAAAGCACGCGCACTTTTAGTGAGTTCAGGCTCATTGATTAGAAAGGGATATCCTTTACGAACTTCAAATTCACAGGTCGCCCCCATGCTTTCGGCGATTCCAACAGCAATTTTCACCATTCTTTCGTGGGCTTCAGCCCGCCATTTCTCGTCAAATGTGCGAAATGTACCTTCCAAATAAACCTGATCGGGGATAATATTTGTAGCCCCATTAGCCATTATCTTTCCAAAAGATAATACCGTTGGTGTACGCGGGTCTGCAAAGCGACTGGCTACCTGTTGCAAAGCGGTAATAATCTGAGCTGTGATCACAATGGGATCGATATTCTGATGTGGGTGAGCTCCGTGTCCGCCTCTTCCTTTTACAGTCATAAATAGTTCGTCGCATGAAGCCATATATTTACCTTCACGGAATCCAACTTTTCCCACTTCTATAAAAGGCATTACATGCTGTCCTATAATTGCCGATGGAGCAGGATCTTGTAATGCCCCTTCTTTTATCATCAAAGAGGCACCGCCTGGTAGGCGCTCCTCGCCAGGTTGGAAGATCAATTTGATGGTTCCTCCAAATTCAGCTTTTAGGCTATGCAATATTTTAGCTGTCCCCAAAAGAGAAGATGTATGTACATCATGGCCACAGGCATGCATTACTCCTGGGTTTTTGGATGCATATGAACGCCCCTCCACTTCTTGAATGGGTAAAGCATCCATATCTGCACGCAATGCAATTACTTCATTGGAAGATAGGTTACCCGTGATTAAAGCGACAATCCCCGTATCTGCTTTAGTCTCATAGGGAATTCCCAATTGATCCAGCTGCGATTTTACAAAGGCCGAGGTATTGTATTCTTCAAAGGAAAGTTCAGGATTCTGATGAAGATGTCTACGATTGGAAACCGTATCTTCAAAATATTGATGAGCTAGGGCCAGGACTTTTTCTTTCGTACTTGCCATAAAAGGTTGATTGATTTATTGATAGACAAAAACGTTCTCCGAAAATACAAAGACATTGCTAAAATATTGACGTAACTCGCGCATGAAGGCATTTGCCTCCGATCGACTTCTAAAATCTCCTACCTTGACGCGATAATTGGGTTCATCATAGGTGATATAAGTATCAATATCTTTATACATGTTTCGGAAACGTGTCTGTTCCGAAAACGCTTGATTTCTGCTCGATCCAGCAAATATCTGGACACGGAAGCCTCTTACTTTGACCCGCGATGCCGCAGATCGGACAATGGGCTTAGAAGGTACTACTGTCGCTTTGCTTTCGACAGGATTGATTCCCATAGCTGCCCTGAAATTTTGAAGCTGTGTAATCAACGTATCTTTGGTTACAATTACTCCACCTTTTTCCTGCGCGTTCGATTGAACAACAGAAAACAACACAAGTACATGTACGAAAATCAATCCTCTCTTCAGCATAGTTTAACCTTTCTTATCGATTAGTTATTTGCGCCGTGGCAATTTTTATATTTTTTTCCTGAACCACAAGGACACTCGTCATTGCGTCCTAACGTATTTTCATTACGAACAGGTTCTTTTGGTCCATCGTTCACATCTTCTTCACTGACACCTGTAGGTGATGTCAACTCCGCTTTTGTTTCAACAGTTTTAACTGGAGCCTGTTGCACTTGTCTTGCTTGCATTGAAGTCGGCTCTTGACCAGGGATCTCCCCTTTGAAAATAAAGCTTACCACATCCTTATTCATGGAAGCCAACATTCCTTTGAACAAATCAAATGCCTCCATTTTATAAATGATAATCGGATCTTTCTGTTCATAAACAGCATTCTGAACGGATTGTTTCAAATCATCCATTTCACGCAGGTGCTCTTTCCATGCCTCATCGATTAAGGCCAAAACAATTCCTTTTTCAAAAGACTTAAAAACTTCTTTACCGTTGCTTTCAATCGCTTTTTTCAAATTGGCCGAAACCTGAATGCCACGGATACCATCGGTAAATGGAATGACTACGTTTTCGACAATTTGACCTCTTTCTGCATATACATTATTCAGAACAGGTACCGTCAAAGCACCAACGGCTTCAATTTTATGATGATAAGCATCGAGTGCATGCTCGAAAAGACGTTCGGTCAAGGCTTCAATTTTACCTTGAGCAAATTCTTCTGCGGTAATTTCTGGTGTGATTGCAAAAATACGGATTACTTCAATTTGAAAATCTTCGTAGTTACCTTGTTCTTTTGCTTCAACGACAATTTCTTCGGCTACATCAAAAATCATGTTGTTCAAATCCACGTCTAAACGTTCTCCAAACAAGGCGTTTTTTCGCTTTGAATAGATGACGGTACGTTGTGAATTCATGACATCGTCATACTCCAATAGGCGTTTACGGATCCCGAAGTTATTCTCTTCCACTTTACGTTGCGCACGCTCGATGGATTTGGTCAACATACTATGTTGCATCACTTCGCCCTCTTCGACTCCCATTTTCACCATGATGTTAGAAATCCGCTCCGAAGCAAATAAACGCATCAAGTTGTCTTCAAGTGAAACAAAGAATTGCGATGAACCTGGATCTCCCTGACGACCAGCACGACCACGTAACTGACGGTCAACACGACGAGATTCGTGTCTTTCGGTACCGATAATGGCAAGACCTCCAGCTTTTTTCACTTCCTCGGTCAATTTAATATCCGTACCACGACCAGCCATATTTGTAGCGATAGTCACCTGTCCGGGACGTCCAGCTTCAGCAACGATATCAGCTTCTTTTTGGTGTAACTTAGCATTCAAAACATTATGTTTGATCTTACGCAGTTGGAGCATACGACTTAACAACTCCGAAATCTCTACAGATGTCGTTCCGACCAATACTGGACGTCCTGCATCTGTCAATCGTTGAATTTCTTCGGCTACTGCATTGTATTTTTCACGCGCAGTACGATAAATCAAATCTTGACGGTCATCCCGTTGAGCCACACGATTGGTTGGAATCTCGACTACATCAAGTTTGTAAATTTCCCAAAGCTCACCAGCCTCGGTTGATGCCGTACCAGTCATACCCGAAAGCTTGTGGTACATGCGGAAATAGTTTTGCAATGTAATCGTTGCGTAAGTTTGTGTAGCATCTTCTACTTTCACATTTTCCTTTGCTTCGATCGCCTGGTGCAAGCCATCCGAGTAACGACGGCCGTCCATGATACGACCTGTTTGCTCATCAACAATTTTTACTTTACCTTCATCAACGATATATTCAACGTCATTTTCAAACAAGGTATAAGCTTTTAACAGCTGGTTGATCGAGTGAATACGCTCTGCTTTGATTGAATAATCACGCAACATGTCTTCTTTCTGAGCTGCCTTTTCTTCCAAAGTCAACGAAGACTTTTCAATTTCAGCAATTTCAGTACCAACATCTGGTAAAATAAAGAAGGAAGGATCCTCTCCAGTTGCTGTAATCAACTCGATACCTTTCTCTGTCAATTCTACTTGATTGTTCTTTTCGTCTATAACAAAATAAAGCTCTGCATCTACTTTAGGCATATTTTTATTTTGCTCCTGCATATAGTAATTCTCAACTTTTTGCAAGATAGATCGGTTTGCACCCTCACTTAAGAATTTGATTAAAGCTTTATTTTTAGGTAAACCTCTATAAGCTCTCAATAATGCTAAACCACCGCCTTCAACATCAGAATCACCGGAGGCCAATGCTTTTTTAGCATCATTCAAAACGGTATTGATATATGCTTTCTGAACGTGCACCAAGCGCTCAATACGTGGTTTCAATTGGTAAAACTCATGTTGATCACCACGTGGAATTGGACCAGATATAATCAAAGGCGTACGGGCATCATCAATCAATACGGAGTCAACCTCATCGACCATGGCAAAGTGTAATTTTCCTTGCACCAATGCGTCCGGAGTCTGAACCATATTATCACGTAAATAATCGAAACCAAACTCGTTATTCGTACCATATACGATATCCGATTGATAAGCTTTACGACGTTGCGGAGAATTTGGTTGATGTTTATCGATACAGTCAACAGATAGCCCGTGGAACTCAAATAATGGAGCATTCCACTCCGAGTCACGACGAGCAAGGTAATCGTTCACCGTTACGATGTGCACGCCTTGACCAGAAAGAGCATTTAAATAAGTAGGTAACGTTCCTACCAAGGTTTTACCCTCTCCCGTGGCCATCTCAGCGATTTTTCCGCTATGTAAGACAATACCACCAATCAATTGGACATCGTAATGAACCATGTTCCAAGTGACTTCAGTACCAGCTGCCATCCATTTGTTTTTCCAAATTGCTTTATCTCCATTGATGACAATATTAGGTTTGTAAACAGCCAGTTCTCTATCAAAATCGTTGGCAGTAACCTCTAATTCTTCGTTTTCCGTCAAACGTCTGGAAGTTTCTTTAACCACGGCAAATGCCTCCGGCAAAATATCCTTCAATACCTCTTCCAACTTCTTATCACGGTCTTTGGACAGTTTGTCCACTTGCTCGTAAATAGAAGTTTTCTTTGCCATATCATCCTCATCTTCCTCCGCTTCCTTCTTTAGCGAATCAATTTCTTGATCAATATCTGCTAGGTAATTCTTAATTCTTTCTTTGAAATCAACGGTCTTGGCACGTAACTCGTCATTGGTTAGATTTGAAAGCTTCTCATATTCAGCTTTGATTTGGTCTACCACAGGCTGAATTCCCTTGATATCTCTCTCGGATTTACTTCCAAATAATTTACTTAAAAACTTTAACATAATTTTTTTTCTATCTCAACTTAAGATTTTGTACAATAATGACTCCAAAGTAAAATTGCAGACAATTTGACACTAATCGGGCAAATTTAGTTATTAGATATGATATCTAACAGCTTAGACCCATTTTTTTTACGTTATTTTTTTGAATATGTCAGTTCCCCAACGCTATCAGGAGGCTAAGATATATTTGTGTTCGTTTAGTGCTTTTTACAGGCTTTTTTGAACACAATATAAGGACCTACTGGTAGCAGCTAACTTATGACAAAAATAATTTCTTTTCCGAATGCGGTATAAAGCCAAGTTCCTGAGCCTTTTCAAACATCTTGGTAATTGCGTTACGTCCTTCAATGCCCAACGCTACTGAATATTTATTGACATAAAGTTCGATATGCTTGTACATCACCTCTTCACTCATTTCCTGTGCATGTGCGCGAATAAACTCAAGACCAGACTTTGGATTGGCAAATGCAAACTCCACACTATCTTTCAAGATTGCATTCAATGTATCTTTCACTTCTTCCGGTAGACTACGTTTTACAACAATTCCGCCAAGAGGAATCGGAAATTTTGTCGTTTTCTCCCAATAGTCCCCGAGATCGACAACTTTATGCAATCCTTTTTCCGCATAGGTGAATCTATTTTCGTGAATAATCAATCCTAAATCAATAGAACCATCCAATAAGGCGCCTTCGATATCAGAAAAAACCAGTTCAACTTTATTTTTCAATTCAGGGAAAGCCAAGCTCAATAAAAAATTAGCTGTTGTATATTTTCCTGGATAGCCAACTTTCAATTGATCGAATGCTTCCATGCTTTCTGCCCGTTCCAATTTTTGTTTCAGCAATTTTGCTAATTTGGGATCCTTGGTAATCAGCATAGGCCCCACACCGAAACCCAATGCGCTTCCCGCATCAAGTAATTCATAGTCCTCAACAGCATAGGCGAAAGCATGATAACTTAGTTTGGTAATATCAAGCTCGCCTTGAAAAGCTTTTAAGTTTAAGGTCTCCACATCGTGATATTCCACTTCAAAATCCAATCCCTTAGTATCTATCTTATGATGAATCAATGCATCAAAAATAAATGTATCATTGGGGCATGGAGAAAATCCTAATGTTAATTTCATGTTGTACAAATTTTTCCCATCAATCCGATGAGTTTTACAAATTTAATCAAACCGTAATTTTATGCGTTATCAGATAGATAATCATCGCCAAAAAAGTACTTGCAATAATTCCCTTTCCAAGATGATCGCTTCCCGACCGATAAGCAAAACGTAATAGCACTAAATTTATCAGTACGGCTATGGTATAGATAGCCATAGGCTTCTCGGGTAAAAAGTGAAGTGCAATATTCGTGAAACGTACCAATACATGAGCCAATACTGGAAATGCAGCACCGATACCCAAACCTATCCAGAAATTATTTTTCACGTTTCCGACTGCTACTCTTTTCTTCAAGATGGTCAAAACTCCACGAATTCAGTTCAGGAATGGCATGATGCGCCGTCATATCAAACTGTGTAGGAACGACAGATACATAGCCATTGGCTAAAGCAAAACAATCGGTATCTTCCCCTCTGTCCTGCAACACAAATTTACCCGTTGTCCAGTAATAATCGCGATTATGTGGATCAATTCGTTCATCAAACTCTTCGACCCAATGCCCTCCAGCCTGCCTACAAATTTTAATGCCTTTAAAACCCGAAGTTTGTGGAAAATTGACATTCAACAGGGTATTTTTAGGAAGCCCGTTTGCCAATACCTGTTCAGTAATAGATATCACATAAGGCCTACAAGGGCTAAAATCAGCATCACGGGAGAAATTATCCAGCGAGAAGCCAACGGAAGGAATCCCTTCGATCGCTCCTTCTACCGCAGCAGACATGGTACCGGAATATAAAACATTAATGGAATTATTGAGACCATGATTAATGCCCGATACACAGATATCCGGCTTTTGACCTTTGAAAACTTTATTGACAGCAAGCTTAACACAATCTACCGGCGTCCCTGAACACTGATACATTTCAACCCCTTCATATAAATTGATTTTATCTAAACGTAACGGCCTGCCAAGTGTGATGGCGTGCCCCATACCAGATTGTGCAGAATCTGGAGCAACGACGACAACATTTCCTATTTTCTGCATTTCCTCCAACAACACCTTGATACCTGGCGCTGTGATACCATCGTCATTAACAACTAAAATATTGGGCTTCATATGTAAATTATTTTTTATTCATCGGGTCAGGGTGTATATCTACCTCATTGCGATATTTCTCTATTCCCATTTACGAAGTTAGTAAATCTGAAACCGAGATGTAAATAATATTCATACAACCACCAATTCTTCTTTCTAACTATGCGAATACTACCAACATCCTATCAAAATAATAGCAAATCTACCATTAACCCCGCTATTCAATCATCTTTATAGGGTAGTAGCAAGGGGTTAACAGGGGTAAGCCCCTGTTAACCCCCTGATATCCCCCTGCAAACCCCCTGTTATTTCCTTGTGAATATAGGAATTGGTGGCAAGTTGTTATACAAACATCCCGGCGTTAAATAGAAGCATACTGAGCAAAAATAAAACCTAAAGGTGCTACGACATCGTTTGCGTAACATTGTATCGTTATTGATAAATATTAGCCTTAAATTTAGCATTCAAACAAAAAAATAATTCAGTTATGAGCGTTAATTTTGAATCCCGCTATGCAATAGGGCCAAAAGAATACAAAACTTTAGACACACAAGGATTAAGAGAAAATTTTCTAATTGAAAAAGTTTTTGAGGCAGATAAAATTCATTTTGTCTATACCCACTATGACCGCTATATGGCTGGAGGGGCAATGCCTGTCAGTTCAAAAATCAAATTAGAGACCATCTCGGCATTATTAAAAGAAACTTACTTCCTTTCGAGAAGAGAATTGGGTATTATCAATGTCGGAGGAAACGGCCAGGTCGAAGTTGACGGTGTTACCTACGATCTCAATACCAAAGAAGCGCTCTATATTGGACAGGGAGCTCAGGAAGTATATTTTTCAAGTAAAGATGCGGCGCAGCCCGCAAAGTTCTATTTAAACTCGACACCTGCACATTGCAGTTACCCTACTAAAAAAGTAACGAAAGAAGATGCAAATAAAATAGAATTGGGATCATTAGAAACGTCCAACCACCGCACAATTAATCAGATGTTATTAAACAAAGTGGTACAAACTTGTCAGTTACAGATGGGAATGACCGAGTTGAAGCCTGGGTCCGTATGGAATACCATGCCATCGCATACACACGATCGCCGTATGGAAGTTTATTTCTATTTTGAATTACCCGAAGGACAGGCTGTATCGCATTTCATGGGGCCTATTGATGAAACAAGACATATTTGGATGCAAAACGATCAAGCTGTCATTTCACCGCCATGGTCTATTCACTCAGGAGCGGGCACTTCAAATTACACCTTCATATGGGGCATGGCCGGCGAAAATCTAGATTATGATGATATGGACAAATGTGCTATTACCGAATTGAAGTGATATGAAAAAATTATTCGTATTAAGTTTAGCGCTTGGGCTTTCAACGGTTGCCTTATCGCAGAATAACAAAACAATTACCGTAAGCAACCCCAGTGCTAGCACTAGAACGGAGCTGATCAGTATTCCCTATGCAACCTTCGAAAAACATTTCGATCTAAAGGGTGCTGTGTTTACAATTGTCGATAAGGATCAAAAAGAATTCGCTTATCAGCTTGAAAAATTAGGAAAGACCACTGTACAAAACGTATTGATCCAGGTGGCCATCGCACCCAAAAGTTCCTTGACATTTGGTGTGAATGGCATTAAGCCCACAGCATTTGCTGCCAAAACCTACGCAAGATATATCCCCGAGCGGAAGGATGATTTTGCTTGGGAAAATGACATTGCAGCATTCAGAGCCTATGGAAAGGCACTAGAGGGTAGTTCCGAAGATGCACAAGGTTTTGATTTTTGGGCAAAAAGGACCAATGATCTTGTTATTGATGAATGGTATAAAACCGGCGATTATCACGCTGATCACGGAAAAGGCTTAGACTATTATTCCGTCGGACAAACATTAGGGGTTGGCGACGCAACGCCATTCTTTGGCCAAGAGGTCGTGTACCATAAACATTATCGCCATTACGAGGTATTAGATAATGGTCCATTACGCACTACATTCAAGCTTATTCATGAGCCTGAGCGTGTAAAAGGCCAGCAGTTACAAGTTGAAAAAACGATTTCTTTAGACGCTGGCAGCCAGTTAAATAAAATAAGCTAT
The DNA here is from genome assembly GCF_031455655.1 of Sphingobacterium sp. 2149. Taxonomy (NCBI): domain Bacteria; kingdom Pseudomonadati; phylum Bacteroidota; class Sphingobacteriia; order Sphingobacteriales; family Sphingobacteriaceae; genus Sphingobacterium; species Sphingobacterium sp. 2149. The sequence goes on from NZ_JAVDTD010000002.1 coordinate 430,289, forward strand.
TCGATCAAAAACACAACGTCGGGTTCCACTCCAGTTGTGGTGGGAATCGCTAAAAGAAAAGAGGAAAAACCTCAAGTTTTAAACGATGAAAAAAATGGGATTTTAGCGTATTGGGAGCTTGCCGAAGGGGACAAGATTACAGGCACTGCAGTTATTCTTCCAGGTGTAAAGTATGTATTTAAGGATAGCCCAAAACAATTTTTACTAGCAACAACGGTGAAAAACAATAAACCCCTTATTTATTTTGCAGGTGCTGCTTTCAACAAAGCTGGTAAAATAACAAGTTTTGACCAGTGGCAGTCCTATGTCAAAACATTCAGAAATAATTTAGATCAACCATTAACAATAAAATATTCAAAATAATGTCCATACTGCAATCTTTTGATTTGAGCGGAAAAGTAGCCTTGGTGACTGGCTGCAAAAGAGGAATTGGCAAGGCAATTGCCGAGGCATTGGCTGAAGCCGGAGCAGATATTATTGGGGTCTCAGCGACCTTAGAAATTGAAGGCTCTGCAGTAGAAAAATCCGTAAAAGCATTGGGCAAAAATTTCTATGCCTATCAGTGCGATTTTTCTAAGCGGACAGCGCTTTACAGCTTTATTGAGAAAGTAAAATCAGACCATCCAACGATCGATATTCTGTGTAACAATGCTGGAAATATACTCCGAAAATCAGCCGCTGAACATCCGGATGAATACTGGGATGAAATCATCGAAATCAATCAAAATGCGCAATTTATATTAACCCGCGAAATTGGGAAGGATATGATTTCACGTGGAACTGGAAAGATCATATTTACAGCGTCTTTATTAACGTTCCAAGGAGGTATCAATGTTCCAGGATATGCTGCCTCGAAAGGTGCCATAGGATCTATGGTCAAGGCTTTTGCTAATGAGTGGGCATCCAAAGGTGTCAATGTAAACGGATTCGCCCCAGGCTATATTGCTACGGACAATACCGAGGCCCTTAGAGAAGATCCCGAACGTTCGAAGTCCATTTTGAGTCGTATCCCTGCAGGCCGCTGGGGAACACCGGATGATTTTAAAGGACCGGCTGTATTCCTAGCTTCCAGAGCTTCCGACTATGTCCATGGAACCATTCTTACCGTAGATGGTGGTTGGATGGGGAGATAAATGATCAATCAATAGTAGATTAGTTTGTTTTAAAAGTCTTTATCTCTCGGGATAAAGGCTTTTTTCCTTAAAGTGTCTGTTTTCAACGGCTATAAAGAACTTTCATGCCCGTCTTTGATCCAAAGGATTCATGAGAGTTTTTTACGGTTCTAAATCCCAGATTGCTAAACGATGCATTTGGATGTACAGAACCTATATAAACGGTATTGAAAGCTGCACAGCTATTTTTACTACACCACCAAGAGCCTCCACGGGCGTGGGCAACAGAACGGTCGCCATCTCTTTCAAGCCTTCCGGTGCAAAACTCAAAAACATTTCCGAAGATATCATAAAGCCCCCATGGATTGGGTTTGAATTTTCCAACAGGTGAAGTATAAAGATAACCATCGGAATAATCGGCTTTCAAATGATCTTTTCCATGCCAAACATTGGCATAATCGGCCATATTCTCCTTAGTGAAACCGTCGAAATAGGGGCCTTCGCTTCCTGCCCTAGCCGCCACCTCCCATTCGTCAAAAGAGGGCAATCTGCAATCTGCCCATGTACAATAGGCCAGCACATCTTTATAGGAGATACAGGTAACAGGATGATCCATTTTGGTTTCGATTCCGCCGCGACTTATACCATTAGGAAAGCGCCAATAAGCCGTACTATCCTGTAGCCAACGAAACTCCGCCAAGCCAGGCTCAAAGACCATGGCATTGTGATAACGTTCCGCTAAGGTCTTATAGCCTGTAGCTAGAATAAATTTCTCAAATTCAGCATTCGTCAGCTCAAACTCCGAGATCCAAAAGGAATCAATATGTACAACCCTTTTGGGATTTTCTACACTGCTTACTTCACCCAAATGATAATTTCCTGCTGGAATTTGGATATATTTTCCAGCTTGCGCTTCACAACGGAGATATAAAAAAATCAAAGCGATCACATAGCACAGCTTTTTCATACTCCTTAGCATTTGTTATAACATACTTTCACTGCTTCTATACTATACCTTTTATTTGACCTTATTTATCATACTGCGATTTTTAAAACCGAATCGCTTATTTACCTTTTCTATCTTTGTAATAATTCAGGGCCCGTTTAAAGATCAAAGCCTCATTCTCTTTATTATAGTTTAGATAAGCGTAATAGTTGCTATTTTCACCATATAGCTTTGTAAAAGAAGTAGATGTTGTAAATTCCTGATATTCGCCACGCTTCATGAGTAACATCAGCAACGTCAACGCATCTTTATCTTTTGGTGTTTTCTTGGCATAATCAATAATAAAAGGTATCATTTCCCAAGCATTGATCTCCGCTAGTGCATGCTTATAATTTACTCCCATTCGTTTGCTCCGGAGCACAGATTCCTGGATAAGCTTCATTACGGAATCCCTATTTTCATTTAAAAAATCGGTCTGCCTTTGTGACCAGGAAGTTTCATTAAAACCGTCCAATAATGTTCCAAATATTTTTTTTTCCACTTGAGTCTGATATTCAGGTATAGCACAATTCTGCGCATATAGCTCTGCATGAATCATGGTATAGGTAAACTTTTCGCGCAGTGATAACCTGCTGAAATCTGTTGCTGGAATGGCATTTATACTGGCATCGGTTGTTTCGTTATCTTCCTGAGGAATAATCTTGGCAATTAATGCTTTTACTTTGGTCAGACCATAGGGTGGTATGGTCATTTTACTACGCATTTCAATCGCAGCAGGATCCATATAAAGCCCATTTTCATCCTCTTGAGCCGTTTGCGCAGAAACATTCATCCAACACAAGAAAGAAATAAAAAATAAAAGTCCCCTTTTCATAACGTATAATTTGTTGTATTTTAAAAATAAAGAAATTATTGCTACAAAAACTATTCCTTTTATATGCTATTATCTGCTAGGTTCCGGTTCCGCCTACCGTATTTACAATGATCCCATGCTGCATAAAAAAAAGCCCCGGGTTTCATGAAACCCGGGGATAGTATATTTTATGTATACGTTTATATATCAAGAATATAAACCTTTTTTATCGATAAACTCAATCACCTTTTGGGGTGTAAAAAATTGAATATTTTTATTTTCTTTAATGGCTCTTCGTAAAAAAGTAGATGACAATTCCATTAATGGAGTATCCGTCAGTGTGATAGCGGGGTGATCTTTAAATTTTTCGGTATCGTACCCAGGCCTTGGATAAACATAAATCTGATAATCACGCAAGATAATATCTGCATTCTTCCACTTCGCTAAAGAATCCAAATTATCTTGTCCCATGAGCAGTACAAATTCCCTGTTTGGATATTTTTCTTTAAGATGTGTTAATGTATCAATTGTATAGGACGGTATTGGCAAATGGAACTCAACATCACAGACCCGCAGATGATCACAGTCTTCCAATGCTAGATTTAACATTTCTAATCGATCGTAGGGATCTGCCAAGGTGGATTTCTTTTTAAATGGATTCTGTGGAGAGACCACAAACCAAACTTCATCCAACCCAGTAAAATTGGCCATATAATTGGCTATAATCAAATGCCCTATGTGCACTGGATTAAAAGATCCGAAGAACAAACCAATCTTTCGCATGAATTTATTTATTGATAAATTCCATTACAATATCTTCAGCTTCTGCACAGGCTGTAGCTAAATCAAAATTCTTCAAGATAACATCAAATTTATTGGCATAGGTAAGTTCCAATTCGGCCTTAGCAAAGCGTTCTTTTAATTTATCCTCAGAATCCGTTCCTCGTCCTGTCAAACGTTCTTTAAGAACCTCCAGTGACGGCGGTTGGACAAAAATAGAAATCGCCTGTTCAGGAAATTTTGATTTTAAACGTAAACCACCGACAACATCGATATCAAAAATAACATGTTTACCTTCTTTCCAGATACGTTCTATTTCCGAACGCAAAGTTCCATAAAATGTTCCTGAATATACTTCTTCAAATTCAATGAATTCTTGTTTCGCTACTTTATGTAAAAATTCTTCTTTGGACATAAAATAGTAATCTTTTCCATTCACTTCCTGTCCTCTTGGGTCACGTGTACTTGCTGAGATGGAAAATTCAATCTTATCACCATGTTTACTTAAAAGATCTCTTACTATTGTTGTTTTTCCAGCCCCCGATGGTGCTGAGAAAATAATTAATTTACCGCTCATTCTTACAATACGTTGAGCAATTGCTCTTTTATTTTTTCCAATTCTTCTTTCATTCTGACCACAATCTGCTGAATGCCGGCATGATTGGCTTTAGAACCAAGGGTATTGATTTCCCGACCCATTTCTTGTGAAATAAAACCTAATTTTTTTCCGTTTGAATCGGCTGAATCAAACGCTTTTAAAAAGTAGTTGCAATGGGAACGCAGTCTAACTTTTTCTTCGGTCACATCCAATTTGTCGATGTAGTACACCAGTTCCTGTTCGAATCTATTTTGATCAACATTTTCTTTGCCAATGGTATCATTCAAAAATTGCTCGATACGCTGTCTGATCAAAGGTATACGCTCAACTTCCAACAATTCTACTTCTTCAAGATAAGTTAAGATTAGCTCTGCGCGCTTTTTTAGGTCTCCGGCTAGTACATTTCCCTCATCCTCACGGAAGGTATTGAAACGTTTGACGGCGTCATAAAAAGCATCCATCAATACTTTAGCCTCTTCATCATCGACCGAATCATCATTGTTGGTAATTACCTCCGGCATATTTAATGCAAGTTCAAACAGATTGACATTCGTATCATTGAGTTCTACAGCAATTTGCTGCAACTGACTATAGTATTTTTTGAGTAAATCAGCATTAATGGAAGAAGCTTTAGCGGTTTGATCCGTGTATTCAACCATCACAGTCAGGTTGACTTTACCACGCTCAATAAGTTTACTACATTCAGTACGCAGGGTCAATTCCTTGTCCGAAACGATTTTGGGCAAGCGAAGATTTAATTCAAGAAATTTTGAATTTAAGGACTTTATTTCGACACTATATTTGACTTTACCGTTATCGGCAGACGCAGTGCCATATCCTGTCATGGATTTTATCATATGCAAAGGTATGACTTTTCAGTAAAAATTGAATACCCTACAGGGATTAATTGCTGATACTCCTTAAATTAGGGCTCGTCTTATTTACCAATCGTGTTTAGCAATGATAACGACTAAGTAACTTTCATAGGGCTTTGCCCCTTTGCATTCGACATAACCAATTCCAATATCATATAAAGAAGCATTCCACTGATCCATACCCAATAAATGGGTACGGTGGTGATAGCCTGGAGATTCTTTCCCTATAATCAAAGCTTTAACGGCAGCTATAGCGCTCGCTCGATTGGCAGCAATCGATTCAAAATTGTTTGCGCTTCGTTTTGACAACCATTCGGGATTAAGTTTATAACCGGCCTCTTCTATGAAATAATTAGGTCCGTAGCCCTCCGGTGATACGTGGTCAAAATAGGAGCGCTTGGCCATATCTTTTGCGCGATAAACGGCAACCTCTGTCAACTGTTTATTCCAATTGAGCTTAGTTCGTTTTATCTTCTGCAAATTAAAAAGGTTCAGTTCTTTCGTATACTTCTCTGGATTTGTACGAATATTGTTCAATAGTTCATAGGCCTCCCGGGCTTGACGATGATCGACAACGACACGCTGTGCTAAAGCGAACTGTGTAAAAAACAAGGTAAATGCTAAAACCAACTAATTCATGCCTAAATAGTTATTTTCATAAGCGCGTGATGCACAACTTTCTTGTATAAAGCAAGATCTAGATCATTCACATCGCCCTACTTAGATGCGAACATGGACCAATCATACCGAAAAAAGTGCCCTTTCAATGGTAGATACGAATATACTGGCAATTTTATTTGCTTCGTTTACTTGAAAGCTTTTTAGAACAATGGCTCGTCCATCAACCTGAGTACTTCTCAAGTAAGAATAATTCGTCCTTACCCTTTAACCTTAAAAGACGCTATTTAGTATCCAACGTTTAATCTTTTTTTGAATTTTTAGCCGATAAAAACTGTACAAGCATGGGTATTAGGCTCATAAAAATAACGACCAAAATAACTAGCGAAAAATTATGCTTGAAAAATGGGATCTGACCAAAATAATAACCTGAAAGCGTAAAAACTAAAACCCATAATGCGCCGCCCAAAATATTGTATTTACCAAAGGTTTTGTAGGACATTTTGCCAATACCTGCTACAAATGGTGCAAAAGTCCTGACAACGGGAACAAATCGCGCATAAATGATGGTCCTCGTTCCGTGCTTCGCATAGAAATTTTGTGTTTTTTGAAGATAAGAAGGTCTGAATATCTTCGATCCTGGTTTAAAGACCCTCATTCCAACATATTTACCAATTTCATAATTTACGAAATCTCCGGAAATAGCCGCAAGAATTAGTATCAAAACAATCAACAACAAAGAGATATGACAATCCGGACGAGCGACTATAGCTCCCAGAGCAAATAAAACAGAATCTCCGGGTAGAAATGGGGTAACCACCAATCCTGTCTCTGCAAAGATGATTAAAAATAAAATCAGGTAGGTCCAGTTTTCATAACTATTAATCAGCTGCAAAAGATGCTGATCAATATGCAATATGAAATCAATGAATTGTGAAACGATTTCCATTTTCCATGTATAAAAAAAGGAGTCTTATAAGACTCCTTTTTTTGATTTGATTTTTTCTTTTATTAGCTCAAAGATTATGGGCAATACAGATAAAAAAATAATGATCAACACCACCTTCGAGAAGTTTTCGCGGATAATGGGAATATTCCCCAAGAAATATCCAGCAAGGGTTATACCACCTACCCACAATACAGCTCCTACAACATTATAGGTGATGAAGGTACCATAATTCATCTTTCCAATACCACCAACGAAAGGAGCCAGCGTGCGAACAATTGGTACAAAGCGCGCTATAACGATAGTTTTACTACCGTATTTCTCATAAAAAGAGTGCGTTTTGGCAATCTGCTCGTCTTTGACAACTTGCTTCCCGAAGAGTTTAAATTTTGTTAGGCGCATACCAAAATGCTTTCCGATAGAATAATTCAGGGAATCACCTGAAACTGCAGCTACTAACAAGATAAAAATCATCAGCCATACGTTGAGATCATTTGGCTGTGCGGCTAGCATACCCGCTGCAAATAATAAAGAATCTCCTGGCAAAAAAGGCATCACAACCACACCCGTTTCCACGAAAATAATAAGAAACAGAATAAGGTAGGTCCACGTCTGATAATCATTGACTATTTCCACCAAATGTTTGTCAATATGGAGAATAAAATCAATGAGATGTGTAATTAGTTCCAAACCGTGATAAAGATTAAGCGTTGTTTAACATAACGGGCATCACCAACATCAAAATATCTTCATGATCTTCCGATACTGCTGGAATCAATAAACCGGCACGATTTGGCGTACTCATTTCCAAAACAACTTCTTCACTCTCCAGGTTATTTAACATCTCGACGAGGAACTTGGCATTAAAACCAATTTCCATATCATCACCTTCAAATTGGCACGACAAACGTTCATGCGCTTCGTTAGAAAAATCTAAATCTTCTGCTGAGATATGCAATTCACTTCCCGAGATCTTTAAGCGCACCTGATGTGTGGTTTTATTAGCGAAAATCACCACGCGTCTCAAGGTATTTAAAAACAATAATCGATCTACGGTCAATTTGTTAGGATTGACTTGAGGAATCACAGCGGCATAATCTGGATAACGTTCATCAATTAAACGACAGATCAAATTAATATTGCCAAAGCTAAAGAACGCGTTAGTTTGATTATATTCTATAGATACTGTAACATCGTCAGATGGTAGCGACGATTTAAGCAATGAGAGTGCCTTTTTCGGTAAGATAAGGGATGCTGGCTTTTCTGCACCAATATCAGTTCTCGAATAGCGCACCAATTTATGCGCATCAGTAGAAACAAACGTCACATTTTTTTCTGCTAATTGCACCAATACACCAGACATAGCTGGTCTTAATTCATCGTTACTAACAGCAAAGATTGTTTTACTGATAGCTTCTGACAAGATAGGTGCTGGCATCTGAATAACCGAACCATTATCGATGGAAGGAATTTTAGGAAAATCATCAGCATTTTCTCCACTCAATTTATATTTTCCATCACCCGCACTGATCTCAATAGCCAAGGTATTCATGTCTACTGAAAATGCCACAGGTTGGTCCGGCAAGGTTTTTAATGTCTCAATCAATATCTTCGAAGGCATGGCTACTCTTCCTTCTTCTTTTGCTTCGATCTGTAAAGAAGTAACCATACTTGTTTGCAGATCTGTAGCAGAAATAGTCAAGTTATTGTCTTTTATTTCAAAAAGAAAGTTTTCCAAGATAGGCAAAACAGTACTTGTACTGGATGCGCCATTGATAGCTTGTAACTGCTTTAATAAAATTGATGTTGATACAATGAATCTCATTTCCTGAATACTAATTATTATGTGCAATAATACACAAATTAATCAATATTTTTCAGTTTTATAGGCTGCTTTCTTTCCACATAAACAGATTTCAGTGGCTCAAATAAGCATTTGTATTTCAATCAATAAGCACAGCGCCACAAGTATAGAAAGCAAATTCGGCCGGATAAATCACAATATTTATTACATTTGTATAATAGCGGTATTGTATGCAGTTTAAAGAGATCATTGGGCATAAAGACATCAAAGAACATTTAGTTCGCACGGTTCAGGACAATCGTGTGAGTCATGCGCAATTATTTCTTGGTCCCGAAGGTTCGGGCAGTCTTGCTTTAGCCTATGCGTATGCGCAGTTTTTAAATTGTGAAAATCGACAGGAAACCGATAGTTGTGGCGAGTGCCCCTCCTGTAGAAAATATAATAAGCTGATCCATCCAGATCTACACATGTCGTACCCTTTTATAGCCAAACATAAGGAAGATACAGCAACAGATTATGCAGACAATTGGAGAAAATCCTTTTTATCCAATCCATACATGGGATTGGAGTATTGGCGCAGCCGATTGGATGCAGACAATAAACAAGTCAATATCAATATTGCCGAAGCCCATGCTATCATCAAGAAGCTAAGTCTTAAATCTTTCGAAGCTGATTATAAGGTTCTAATTATGTGGCTTCCTGAATACCTCGATACGCAAGGCAATGCCTTATTGAAGTTGATCGAAGAACCACCCGAAAAGACGCTCTTTATCCTCGTTGCAGAAAATCAGGACAAAATATTAAATACAATCATATCGCGTACACAATTAGTCAAAATTAAAAAATTAGATCATAGTGAGGTCACGCTGCATCTAAAGAAAGCACATCAGCTTTCAGATCAAGAGGCAGCAGAAATTGCTTTTATTGCAGATGGAAATCTTCAGGAAGCAATGAACCTATTGCACGCGCAGACTAATAATCATTTTGGGATTTTAGTAAACTGGCTCCGTTTTATTGTCTCGGATGCTGGCACCAATATGATTTCCTTGGTAGAAGAAGAGCTATCAAAAATTGGTAGAGAAAACCAAAAAAGCTTTCTTTTTTATGCAATCAATATGATGCGTCAAATCATATTGATCAAAGAGGGACTTTCCAATCTCGTATTCTTACCGGCAAAAGAACTGGATTTTGTTCAGAAATTTGCAGTACATTATACCCTTGAACAAATTGAAGCAACCATAAATCTATTGGAGGAAACACATTATTTTATAGAAAGAAATGCAAATCCCAAAATATTATTTTTAGATTTATCTTTGCAGTTAACATTAATATACAAGTACAAAACGTTTCCGAAAGGAACTCAATATATAATATAGAAAACTATGGGATGTGGCAGTTGCTCATCCGGCGGAGGTTGCGGTACTACCACGGCAAATGGTACACCGGCAGGATGTCAGAACAATGGCTCTTGCATGACTAGCGGATGTAATAAATTAGATGTATATGACTGGCTTTCCGATATGGATATGCCATCAAACTATAAACCATTTAATATCGTCGAAGTACGATTTAAGGGATCGCGAAAAGATTTCTTTATTAATGTAGACAATATCTACCTTGAAATGGGTGAGATGGTTGTTGTTGAGCCCTCTACAGGGGGCTATGATGTCGGCCATGTATCCCTAACAGGTGAATTGGTTAGACTACAACTCAAAAAGAATAATGTTACCCCTGAGATGGTGACAAAAAAAATCTATCGGAAGCCTAATGAGGTTGATGTCGAGAAGTATAACGCAGCAAAAGATCTCGAATGGGAAACAATGCACAAGGCGCGCAAACTCGCCCTGGATTTGGGTTTATCGATGAAAATCTCCGATGTCGATTACCAGGGGGATAAAACGAAGGCTACCTTCTATTATACCGCTGAGGGTCGTGTCGATTTCCGGGAGCTAATTAAAAAAATGGCTGAAGCGTTTAGAATACGCATTGAAATGCGCCAAATCGGTATGCGACAAGAAGCCAGTCGTCTTGGTGGGATTGGTTCATGCGGACGTGAACTCTGCTGTTCAACCTGGCTAACAGATTTCAAAACGGTATCCACATCGGCTGCACGTTATCAAAACTTATCCCTGAATACATTGAAGCTAGCAGGACAATGCGGAAAATTAAAATGTTGCCTCAATTATGAATTGGATAGCTATATGGATGCACTTAAGGATATTCCTAATAACATAGATCGCATCGAAACCCTAAAAGGAGTTGCCTATCTTCAAAAAACTGATATCTTCAAAAAACTGATGTGGTTCTCTTTTCCTGGAGCAGAAAATTGGATTGCATTACCCGTTCAACAAGTCAGAGAATTTGTAGAAATGAATAAACAGGGCATTAAACCGGAAGCAATTTCAAGTGTAATGGATACTGATGAAATCAAAGAAGAAAAAAATATCAAGCATGATTACGAGAATGTAGTCGGACAGGATAGCTTAACTCGACTTGATGACCGGAATAAAAGAAAGAAAAAGAGAAAATCCAAAAGCAATACTGGTAAACCTGAAAATAAGACTGGACAAAAAGCTGAAAAACCCGAACAGAGTCCATCAAAACAAAGTGGTAAACCTCAGCTAGCGACCGATGCCGTTAGCCCAATCGTGAATAAAGACAGCAAAGAAGGATCTAATAATAGACCAAAAAAGCGTTTCAATCGTCATCGGAATAAAAACAAAGGCAGTAATAACAATAATACACCGAAAGCAGAATAAAAGAATATGCCTAATTTTAACCCATTAGGCATATTCTTTTATATAAATAGACATGAAACTCAAACGCACTCCTCTTCTCCTTGGTTTGTTATGTATTGGCATAGGGTATTCTTGTGACCAACCGTTTGTTATAAATGAAAATAAACCTATTGGTAATAAAGCTTGGCTAAATACATCATTGCCCAGTTTTAAATTTCATATCGCCGACAAAAACAAACGATATGATGTATTAATGGATGTCCGTCATACGCCAGAATATGCTTTTTCCAACCTTTTTGTGCTTATTTATCAACTCGGTCCAGATAAAAAGCAATACACTTTTCGTAAAGAAATAAAAATGGCCAGAGCTGATGGAAAATGGATAGGAAAATCTTCTGGCAGCTTGTACAATAATCAATCCGTAATCCATAAAGATTACCTATTTCCGGATACAGGAACTTATACTATTGCTATCGAACAGCACATGAAAGAAAATCCGTTGAAAGAAATTACAGACGTAGGGCTAACCGTTGTTCCAAAATGATAACCTTGTTACGATATCTATTATTTCCTTTTACTATGATCTATACCGTGGTAGTCTGGATAAGAAATAGATTATATGATCATAAGCTGCTTGCGTCGCGCTCTTTCAATATTCCAACCGTTGTTGTAGGAAATCTCGCCGTAGGGGGAACGGGGAAAAGCCCAATGACTGAATTTGTGGTTTCTATCCTTAAGAGTCGCTATAAAACAGCTATACTCAGCCGAGGGTATGGACGCCGTACAAAAGGTTTTTATCTAGTACAGACGGATTCAGTGGCCATGGATGTCGGCGATGAGCCCTTACAATTCAAAAATAAATTTCCAGATGTCACAGTTGCGGTTTGTGAGGATCGTTGCACCGGAATTGAAAAACTTGAGTCCGCTCATCAACTCATTATTTTGGACGATGCTTATCAACATCGAAAATTATCACCGCTTTTCAATATATTATTATTTGATTTTCTATCGTTTTCACATCCCATGCTCGTATTTCCTACAGGAAATTTTAGAGATCTGCTTATTGAGGCTAAGCGTGCTCAGATCATAGCCATTACGAAATGTCCAATTGAACTTCCAACCGAAGACAAAAGACAAATAGAAAACAAAATCAGGTATTATAACAAAGAAGCATTAATCGTATTTAGTTATATTGACTATCTCGAACCCATTGATAGTAAGGGAAGTGTAGTTGATATCAAAGGCAAAGACATTATTTTGGTCACTGGTATTGCGAAACCTGAACCGATGGTAGATTATCTCCAAGACAAAACGAATTCAATTACACATATCTCCTTTGGAGATCACCATTCTTTTAACGAATCTGATATTAATCACATTGTAAAATCTTACCACAGTTCGACGAGTAGCAACAAAATAGTATTGACAACTGAAAAAGACTTTCAACGTTTAAAACCTTTTAGAAAATACTTTGCTGCTATCAATTTGGTATACTTACCGATAGGACTTCGATTTCACGACGCGCTCCAGCAGGACTTATTCTGTAAAAGACTGCATGATACAGTGAATCAAAGTGTTAATCAACCTTAAATTTTGTTAAGAGCAGATGCTATACTAAACCTTTTCATCAAATTTATATTCTATATGAAAGCGGAGAAGCTCAAAAGTTCTTCTCGGTCTTTAATGAACAAATGATTGTGCCACGACAAGCACTCATGATATAAACTATACAACGATGAAAAAGAAAATTTTAATGGCAGTAGCGTGTTTATTTTTAAGCGCTACAGGTATTGTTTCCGCTCAACAGCGTCAGCAACGTAGTCCGGAAGAACAAGCTAAAATGCGTGTAGAGCATTTAGACAAATTATTAAGCCTCAATCAAACACAAAAAGATTCGATCTATAATCTTACGCTAAGTCAGGCTCAACAACGGGCTGCACTAAGAAATGATGGTGGGGATAGAAAAGCGAACATGGAGAAATTTAAGCAACTTCAAGAGATGCAATCTGCCAAAATCAAATCATGGCTAACTCCTGAACAAGTTAAGTTATTTGATGAACAACAAGAAAAAATGAAAGAAAGAATGTCTAAACGCTAGAGTTTTTAATGTAATACAGAGCTTTTAGGTAAAAAAGCAGAAAGGGCTATCCTAAATGGATAGCCCTTTCTGCTTTCTACTTAAAGTAATCGACATTAAGATTTTAATTTTTTCATAATGTCACTCACGTAAGTTTTAAATTTCTTGTCAGTTTCAATTAAATCCTCTACGGTTTGACAGGCATAAATAACAGTTGAGTGATCTCTTCCTCCGAAGAATGCTCCGATCGATTTGAGTGAAGATTTGGTATGTGCCTTTGCTAAATACATCGAAATTTGCCTGGCCTGCACGATTTCTCGCTTTCTAACTTTCGACTTTACCATATCCACAGGAACTTCGAAATACTCACAAACTAATTTTTGAATAAAATCCATTGAAATTTCTTTGTGTGTATTCTTTACGAAATTCTTCAACATCGATTTTGCTAACCCCAAATCGATCTCTTTCTTGTTCAATGTAGACTGAGCCAAAAGTGAAACCATTGCCCCCTCTAATTCACGAACACTGTTATCGATCTGTGTTGCGACGTATTCAACGACATTTTCTGGTAAGTCAATACCATCGGAATACATCTTCTTCTTCAAAATTGCCATCCTTGTCTCAAGATCCGGAATCTGAATATCTGCAGACAATCCCCATTTAAAACGACTAAGCAGACGCTCCTCCAAACCAGCTAAATCTTTAGGTGCTTTGTCTGATGTCAAAATAATCTGCTTACCAGATTGATGCAAATGATTAAAAATATGGAAAAAGATATCCTGTGTTTTTTCTTTACCAGCAAAGTTGTGTACGTCATCCATAATAATGACATCCATTGCCTGATAAAAGTTAACGAAATCATTGATCGTATTATTTTTCAATGAATCCACAAACTGTTGACAGAATTTCTCACACGACACATAAATGACCAGTTTATCGGGAAGATTTCTTTTGATCTCATTTCCGATTGCTTGGGCAAGGTGTGTCTTTCCCAAACCAACATCTCCATAAATCATCAACGGATTGAATGAAGTGCCGCCAGGCTTATTAGCGACAGCATATCCTGCTGATCGAGCAAGACGGTTACATTCACCTTCGATAAAATTTTCGAATGTATAGTTTTGATTCAATTGCGGATCAACCTGCAATTTTTTCAATCCAGGAATAACAAATGGATTTTTGATATCTCTATTTAAAGATACCGGTACAGGGATCGATTGCCTTTTCCCCTCCGCTCCATTGCCATTCGATGGAAGATTAGTCGTATAAGGATGAGAAGCTGAAGACTTCTCTACTACAATATTGTATTCCAATCTACCTTGTTCTCCTAAAAATTTCTTTACGGTCTTGCGAAGAATTCCCACATAGTGTTCTTCTAGCCACTCATAAAAAAATAAGCTAGGCACTTGAATAGTCAAAACGTCACCCTCCAAACGGACTGCTTTCACAGGTTCAAACCAGGTCTTGAAACTTTGTGCTGGTATATTATCTTTGATAATCGAAAGACAATTATTCCAGACACTTGAATACGTTTTTTCCATTCTAAAATTGTTAATAAGTTGATTTACAATACGCGACAAAAAATATGTTGATAACTTTCTCTGAGAACGAAGATGACAAAAAAATATCAGCTAAAAAACTAAAATATAAAATAATTAATAAACGATTATATGTCAGCAATTTACATTGTAAAATTGTGGAAAACTAGCGCTAAAATTGATCTCTAAAAATAATTATTAACATTCCAAATTTATTTAAAAAAAAGAACCAAAAGACGTGTAAACTTACTACTTCTCGCTTCCTAAGATGCTGATCTAAATTAACCAAAATAATAGCTATTTACAATCTTTGGTTCATATATTTTTAATAATAAATTCATAATAATTTAAAGCCAACTTAACATCATTGCTCATGTACATTTCAACAAATTAATACAGATCTATAAAATAAAAATCCGTATAAATAACCTGAAAGAAAAAACACATTGTAACATGTGATGTTCCTGATGAACTTAAAACTTAAAAAATAAAAAAGGAGATCCAGATGGATCTCCTTTTTTTATTTTTCAAGTGCATAGGTTTTATCCGACCATTGAACTGGTCAATTTTCCGTCGCAAAGTTTCTTAGCTTCTACGATGATTGCAGTTGCATCATAGCGTGCGTTCTTCCACTGAGCATTTTGTTCAGCATGTTCAATGATCTTATCTGGAATACCTAAACGAACTACTTGGCTGTGATAACCATGATCAGCCATAAATTCTAATATAGCCGAGCCTATGCCCCCCTGTAAACTTCCGTCTTCCACTGTAATAATCTTATTAAACTTCTTAAAGACTTGATGGAGTAAGGATTCATCTAATGGTTTGGCAAACCGAAGATCATAATGTGCTGGATGTATACCTAATTCATTCAAATGCTGTACAGCTTTAACAGCTTCGTTTCCTATAGCTCCAAAACTTAAGATAGCAAGTTCTTCTCCCTCCGTTATAAGACGTCCTTTTCCAATTTCGATTTCCATAAATGGGCGGCGCCAATCTGGCATAACACCATTTCCTCTAGGATATCTGATGACAAAGGGTCCTTTGTCCGGCAATTGAGCTGTGTACATCAAATTACGTAATTCTTCCTCGTTCATCGGAGCAGAGACAGTCATATTCGGCACACAGCGCATAAATGCGATGTCATAAGCCCCATGGTGTGTCGCACCATCTGCGCCTACAACGCCCGCGCGGTCCAAACAGAAAACGACGTTCAGATTCTGCAATGCAACATCATGGATCACCTGATCATATGCTCGTTGCATAAACGACGAATAGATATTACAGAATGGCAATAGTCCCTGAGTTGCGAGTCCCGCACTGAATGTGACAGCGTGCTGTTCAGCAATACCCACATCAAAAGCACGTTCGGGCATGGCTTTCATCATGATATTCATAGAAGATCCTGAAGGCATTGCCGGCGTTATCCCCACGATCTTATCATTTTGTTCTGCGAGCTCCACTAAGGTATGTCCAAAGACATCCTGAAACTTGGGAGCTACAGGTTTATCACTGAGCGATTTTTTGATCTCACCTGTAATTTTATCAAATAAACCAGGGGCATGCCACTTTGTCTGATCTTTTTCAGCCAGCGCAAAGCCCTTTCCTTTAACAGTAACAGCATGTAATAATTTGGGGCCTGGTATATGCTTAAGGTCTTCAAGCGTTTTTGCTAATTTCTTAACATCGTGCCCATCAACTGGGCCAAAATATCTAAAATTTAGAGATTCAAAGAGATTAGCATTCTTCAGTAAAGTTCCTTTTATACTTTTTTCCAATTTCTTGGCAATCCCCAAAGCATTGGGACCAACTTCGGAAATCTTAGTTAATACTGCTGCTATATCGTCTCTAAATCTATTGTATCGTTTTGAGGTGGTAATACTTGTCAAATACTCCTTTAACGCACCAACATTGGGATCTATCGACATGCAATTATCATTCAAAATTACTAAAAGATTAGATTTAGAAATTCCTGCATGATTCAATGCTTCAAATGCCATTCCTCCTGTTAACGCGCCATCACCGATCACGGCGATATGCTGGCGGTCTTTTTCACCTTTTATCTGAGATGCAACTGCCATACCCAACGCAGCGGAAATAGAAGTCGATGAGTGACCAACTCCGAATGCATCGTACTGGGATTCAAAACGGTTGGGAAAACCCGAGATTCCGTTCTCAATTCGATTGGTATGAAATATATCGCGACGACCCGTTAGAATTTTATGCCCATAAGCCTGATGACCGACATCCCAAATTAATTGATCATAGGGGGTATTCATTACGTAATGTAATGCTACCGTTAATTCGACAACTCCTAAACTTGCTGCAAAGTGACCACCATTAACCGAAACTTGATCAATAATAAATTGACGTAATTCCTGACTTAATTGTTCTAATTGGTCTTCCTTTAGCTTTTTAAGATCAGAGGGATCGTTTATTTTACTTAATAGTTCTCCAGTCTCAAACTGCATAGTATGCTATTTACATGATGTATACTCACAAAGTAACGACAAATTTATTTAATCTTTAAAATAAATCGCATTTACATATTGAGGTACAACAAATAAAATAATGAATAGTTTGCATAAGCGTTACTGCAAAAGATTTTATATGTAAATTTGTATAAGATATGCAAGTAGAAGAAGGCTACGAAATCAAGCTTCCTCAATTTGAGGGACCTTTTGATTTACTATTATTTTTTATCGAACGGGATGAACTAAACATCCATGATATACCAATTTCAAAGATTACAGATGATTTTTTGTCTTATGTGAGCCAAATGCAAGCGCTCAATATGGAAATGGCAAGTGAATTTATCTTCGTTGCCTCAACGCTGATGCGTATTAAAGCTAAAATGCTATTGCCTCGTCCAGATTTGGACGATAATGAGAATGAAATTGATCTTAGGGAAGATCTTGTTCAAAAACTTATTCTCTATAAACAATTTAAAGAAACCTGTGAAGATCTTAGAATATTGGAAGAGGATCGTCTAAAATGCTATAGCCGAGGCAATATACGTTTCGATATCCAGCAAAGACTTAAGCTAGATTCTAGCGGCGAAAATTTGGATAACTTCGACCTTTATGGCCTAATGATGATCTACGAGCAAATGATGTATCAATTCCGTAATCGTCCGCCAGAAGTAACCCATACAGTTGTCAAATACCCTTACACGATTGAACAACAAAAGAAAGCAATAGCCGAACTCATTGAGATTAACAAAAAATTGGATTTTCAGGAAATTCTTAAAAACTCAGAAAATAAAATTCAGTTCGTCTATAACTTTTTGGCCATTCTTGAAATGCTTCAGCAGCGATTGTTACAGATTGAAGTAGGCTTGGGCTACAACAATTTCAACGTTGGTGGAAGAGATCCAAATGAAGAGGAAGAATTTATCTTAGAAACTGAAGAAGCATAAAAAAGACCTGTCTAAGACAGGTCTTTTTTTTAATCTTTCTTCTTAAAAGCATTCCATCCTTGCGCTGTAATCGGATAAAGATTTCCAGATTTAGAAATCATCTCGCAACCTTCGGATCTGGGAGTCATATAACCAATAATACTGATGTCTGGCAGATTCTTAATTTTATCGTGATCTGCTTGCGCGATTGTAAACAATAATTCGTAGTCTTCACCGCCATTCAACGCCGCTACAGTCGGATCAATTCCAAATTCTCGTCCAGTATCGTAAGTCATCTGATCAAGCGGAATTTTTTCTTCGTATAGCCGACAGCCTTTGTCCGATTGTCGGCAGATGTGAAGAATCTCTGAAGCAAGCCCATCTGAAACATCCATCATCGCTGTAGGCTTAATTCCCAGATCAGCAAATAAAGCTACAATATCTTTACGGGCTTCAGGTTTTAATTGCCGCTCAACGATGTAATCTTTTCCTTCCAGATCAGGTTGTACATTTGGATTTTCTAGATAAATATCCTTCTCACGCTCAAGCAGCTGTAAGCCCATGTAAGCTGCCCCCAGGTCGCCAGAGACACATAATAAATCGCCTTCCTGAGCGCCACTACGATAAACGATTTGATCTGCATCAGCGTAACCTATACTCGTGACAGAAATTACTAATCCTTGTGCTGAAGCAGACGTGTCGCCTCCAATTAAATCAACGTTATATTTCTTGCACGCAATTAAAGCTCCCTGATAAATCTCCTCGACGGCTTCCAATGGAAATTTTGAGGACAAGCCTATTGAAAAGGTAATCTGAGACGCTATTCCATTCATTGCGTAGATATCGCTCAAATTGACCTGAACAGCTTTGTAACCTAGATGCTTTAAAGGAACATAACGAAGATCAAAATGAATTCCCTCCAAAAGTAAGTCAGTGGATATCAAAGTTTTCTTACCCTCAAAATCCAAAACAGCAGCGTCATCACCTATACCTTTAATGGTAGACTTCTCTGTTAATTCCACAGCTTTGCTTATATAATCAATCAGTCCGAACTCACCCATTTCTTCCAAATTGGTTCGCTCGGTATTGTCAAAATCAAACATGTTAAAAAGTTTAAAAGTTTATTATCGATAATGCCAAACAATCATCTCAAAGATTGATCGTACTGACATTACAAAACAGTTGTCGCAATAAAATCCAACAGTTTTCCGCACTTGTCGAGTCGTAATTCTCGTTTCTGCTATGGAAAAAAGAAAAGCTCATGCTAGCTATCGAAAACCAGTCTTTTCTTCTATCGCTAATAACCAGATTATGCTAATCGCTATAGTCCCAAGCTCGCCGATATTTCCAGCATACGTTCAATCGGACGCTGGGCACGAAAAATAACATCTTCAGGAAGAAGAATTTCAGGCGATTCAAACTTAAGGCAATTGTAGAGCTTCTCAAGCGTATTCAGCTTCATGTGTGGACAATCATTACATGCACAAGCATTGTTGGGTGGCGCTGGTATAAAAGTCTTATGAGGACTCGCTTTCTGCATCTGATGGAGAATGCCTGATTCTGTAGCAACGATATAGGAATGAGCCGCATCATTTTGAGTAAATTTCAGCATTCCAGCTGTAGATCCGACATAATCTGCGTTCGCTAGAATATGATCTTCACACTCTGGATGGGCAATAAATTTCGCATCCGGATATTCGGCTCTCAAACGTTCAATTTTTTCCTGGGAAAAAATCTCATGCACCATACAAGCGCCGTTCCAAAGGACTAGATCCCGGCCAGTTTTCTTTTTAACGTATGTCCCTAGATTACGATCGGGACCAAAGATGATTTTTTGGTCCTCAGGCAAGCTCTCCACAATTTGAACAGCATTACTTGATGTACATACAATATCTGAAAGCGCTTTCAATTCAGCGGTACAGTTCACATAAGTGATGACCAGATGATCTGGATATTGTTCTTTAAACTTCGCAAAAAGATGTGGTGGACAGGAATCCGACAACGAACAACCAGCTTTGGCATCAGGTAAAATAACCTTTTTTGTAGGCGAAAGTATCTTGGCTGTTTCCGCCATGAAATGCACGCCAGCAAAAACAATTAAATCCGCATCCGTCTTGGCTGCCTCTTGTGATAGTCCTAGGCTATCTCCAATATAATCGGCTATATCCTGAATTTCAGACTCTTGATAATAATGAGCCAATATTACAGCATTTTTTTCTTTCTTCAATCGTTGGATTTCTTCAACCAAATCCAATGAAGGATCGATCGGAGCATCGATATAACCTTTGGCCTGAAGCTCATAATTTACAATTTCCATGCGGGTAGTTTCAACTTTTGTGAATGACAAAAATAAGCATTGTTGCATATATAAAAGTCAATTAAAAGCAAATTAATCTAATGATCGCAATTTACCCTTCATATCAACAGGAAATAGTATCTAGCATTCGGATATTAATCGTTGATAATGAAAATATCAATTATTCTTTCGGCTACAACTGATTTGTATTAATTATCCGGGTTACTGGATGGTACCAATTCCGAAATCTGATCCGATAATTGCTCCCATTTATGATCTGTATTAGCAAACAAGAAAGAAAACCGAATGGTTCTTCAACCATAAAGCTTTTATATTTAAAAATAATAGTTAAATTATTATCTCTAAAAAATAATAAAGAAAGATCATTTCAAAATAAACCCTTCTAGAATCGAATATAAAGCATGTAATTAAGACATATATCCTTTATCAAAAGCTCAGCGGGTTTATTGTAAACTATTTCTATGTTAGAAAATCAGTTTCGCTAATATTCCTCTTTCGGAGCCTAAGGAACGTTGTTCGCCACATTACAAAACAATGAAAAATATGCCACAAAACGAAGCTTTATTTATTAACATTTAATACGACTTGCGGATTTAAAGTCATTATAAAACTGATTTATGGTCTAGGACTTGATCAATAAATTTTTATTGAATTCTCAGGGGGTTAAATCAGCCAATACGCTATGAATTTGAAACGGTGAAAAGAAAGAATACTGAATATGTGTAGCAAAATGGAGAATAAAGCGCTTGACAATCGTCTGTAGCTCTATTTTTCATTCTAACTTCCGTTTACCGCAAGCTGCCTATTAAGCGCTGCAGATTTATTAGTGCTTTGTAATTCGAACAAATTCCAGATAATATTAAACACAGCGCTAACAACTGTTGAACTGCAAATACACATTCAACTAGTTGCATACTATACAATCAAAATTTACGCAATAAAGTAAGGGCGCTAAAAGAGCATATTTTGAAAAAAAACTCGCGGTGTGGTAAATAGTATAATCTTATAAGGACAAATCAATTGCAACCAGGTAGGAACTGGATCTAGTAAATGTATATTTATAATAAACTCGATAAGAATTGAATATTTATAAATAAATAAAACGAATTCAATTATAAACTAATCTCAAAGCCTATTTCTCAAAAATAAAAGTGGATACTCGCTTTTTACACAAAATCGATTTTGTGTGTTTTCTAAACAGACCCTCTGAGAATCGAATATTAACGATATAATCCAATAAATGGGTAATTAATCAATTGTAAAGAGGTTTATTATAAAAAATGAGCTAAATCAATCCAAAATCTGTAGATCAATGGCTTATTCTGGCACTCGAATTATAAAATCATGCTGAAAGGCGCAGCTTGTTATTGCTAAAACTGTTAGACATAAATATAGAATCGCTATTAAAAGGAATTAAATATTATAGCGCACCAATTACTTACCAAAATCTATAAATAAAGCAGCTTTAAAATAATAACCTAAAAAAATAATATAAAGTTAAATACATAAATTTTAGACTTAAAATAAATAGCAATTCGAAAACACTTTTTAAAATTCTAAAATACACTTAATCGCTTAGGATTGAATAGGGGATAAAATTATCATTTATTATTAATCTATTCGATCTATAAAGCGTTTATTTAAAAAATAAACCCCTTTAGAATTCTTTATAATAAAACTTCTAAATCATCATTGAGAATACTCAAATCTCACAAGCCAGCATCCACTAATTCCAAATACAAATTGACGTTGGGCAACAAATATAACAAGATTGTTTGTACTACAATAAATTATTCGAACAAATTATTTTATCTAAAAATCTCAATCCCTTTAATTATCAACCTCAGCTTTTAAAATCAAATTTTCAAATAAAGTCGTCTACAATCTTACAGAAAGTATTTAAATCAGACTATAACTAAATACTCAATTGTAAAAGCGTTTATATTAAAATTTGATGTCTATAGATTTGAATATAAAATCTACATCGTAGAAAACAGTTAAATATCTTAACTAAAAAGTGCTTAAAGCTCAAAAATTTCTATCAATACACCTCAAATCTATCAATCTGGAAGAATTTCAATGATTTGATTGCTTGAAAAAGCAATACCAAAAAATCCAATAGCTCAAAATGAGTTACTAAATTTCCATTTTTATAAAAATACAAATAGACAAATCTAAAGCACACTAAAACTAGTTTTCTAAAGCAAAAAGTCAACAAATAAACTATTTGGAACAGATCCAGGCACTTTACAATCCAATAAAATGCACTATTTTCTTTAAAATAGCGAATATTGAAACCTAACAGCATCTAAGCTAAATTTACAAATAGTATTTTTAACAATTTGAGCCCCTTAGAATTGCATAAAATCCATAATAAAAATTAAAAACTTAAAATATCGAATTATATAAGCTTTCGATTGCAAAAAGTGCAAAAGATTTTGAAATTAAGCCTCTTAAAATCACATTAAAACCATATCAAAAAAAAATTAAGTAAATATTGCTTTCTAAACCACTTTAAAAAGCGAGTAGAATGAATAAAAATTAAACAAACTCAATCACATTCGAATATTTCGATGGGATCTTTTACAATTTCCAAATATCGAAACGTAGAAGCGTCTGATTGAACTTTACAAAACTAAACAAAGATTTTCGAACGTATTCCACAATCTTTTTTTTCAATAAATACTAATTATTTTAAATAGAAGATCTCTTATTGTTTATTATGGTGTGGAAAAGTGGTATAAATAGCGTTGCTTTCATTTTGATTTTAGGTTTTTATAGAGTTTTCAACAATTTTTCAACAGTATTTTTAGATTAAATAGCTGATTTTTAAAACGGTAATTTTATTCATTTTTTATTTTCCATATTTTTTTGTTGAATAGTTTGTGTTTAAAAATTGTGGAAATCCCAAGAGTTTTATGCGGAAAAGTTTCAAAAATTTAGGTGGAAAGTTGGGGACTTGGAAATTGTTAAATACTTTTCATTTTTATTTAACCTTTTATTTACACGTTTTCCACATTTTTCGTTAATTTGAATCGTCACTTTTGGGGATAGTTTGTGAATTTAAAATATATGGCAGATAGAAAGGTCGATTTTTTGGTCATTGGATCAGGTATAGCTGGATTAAGCTTCGCATTAAAAGCTTCTAAATTCGGTAAAGTGTTGATAGTCACGAAGTCTAATGAGGATGAGTCAAATACAAAATATGCGCAAGGGGGGGTAGCTGCTGTTGTGGATAAGTCCGATAGCTTTGAAAAGCATATTGTTGATACTCAGATAGCTGGTGACGGATTATGTGATATTGAAATTGTGGAAAACGTCGTTCGCGAGGCTCCCGATCGTATTGCAGAGTTGATTTCCTACGGAACATCGTTTGATAAGGAAGAATCTGGACTTTATGACTTAGCAAAGGAGGGAGGGCATTCGGCGCATCGCATATTACATTACAAGGATATCACCGGTTACGAAATAGAACGGGCATTATTAGAGCAGGCGCATGTTGATCCAAATATTGAAATCGTAACACATTACTTTGCCATTGATTTAATCACACAACACCATTTGGGTGAATATGTAGATAAGAATAAAACGGATATCACGTGTTATGGTATCTATGCTTTCAACACATTTTCTCATCACGTAGATAAAATTTTGAGTAAGGTTACGGTAATGGCTTCCGGTGGAGCTGGGCATGTATATTCAAGCACAACTAATCCGACCATTGCTACTGGCGATGGTATTGCGATGGTGTATAGAGCCAAAGGGAAGGTGCGTAATATGGAGTTTATGCAATTTCATCCCACGTCACTATATAACCCTAAGGACTCACCTGCGTTTCTCGTTTCCGAAGCAGTGAGAGGATTTGGAGGTATTTTAAGAAGAGTCAATGGAGAGTCTTTTATGGAAGACTATGATGAGCGAGCTTCTTTGGCTCCGAGAGATATCGTGGCTAGAGCTATTGATGCGGAGATGAAGAAATCTGGTATTGATTATGTATATCTCGATATCACGCATAGGGATAAGGACGATATTATCAAACACTTTCCGAATATATATGAGAAATGTCTTTCTATTGGACTTGACATGTCCAAAGACTTTATACCGGTGACACCTGCAGCGCATTATCTTTGCGGTGGAATTTATGTGGATGATTTTGGGCGTAGCAGTATTCTCAATCTTTATGCTTGCGGAGAGTGTTCTTCTACAGGCTTGCATGGCGCAAATAGACTGGCTTCCAACTCGCTGCTTGAAGCACTTGTATATGCCCATCGTATATTCTTAGATGCGACGCAATTGGTTGAAACAATCAGTCATATAAGTGATGTTCCCGAATGGGATGATTCTGAGACCTCGCGTTCTAATGAGGATATTTTGGTGACTCACAATTTGCGCGAATGCCAAAAGATCATGAGCGATTATGTTGGTATCGTCCGTTCTGATTTTAGGCTTGAAAGAGCGCTTAAGCGGCTCCATTTATTATATGAGGAGACAGAGGAGTTTTATAGAAATACCAGGCTTTCTGTCAAACTTTGTGAATTACGAAATGTGATTCAAGTAGCTTACATTGTTACGAAATCGGCGATGTTGCGAAAGGAAAGTCGAGGATTGCATTATACAACTGACCATCCCGAGCATTCCGAAATATTACAGGATACAATTTTCTAAGAGATATGGCACTTATTTTACCCGTTTTGGATAAGTCACCGCTAATTGCTGAAGAGTGCTTCTTAGCGCCTAATTCGACGATTGTAGGTGATGTTGAGATTGGACATCATTGTTCGGTCTGGTTTAATGCTGTTATACGTGGCGACGTCAATTATATTCGAATAGGAAACTATACAAATATTCAAGATGGAGCTGTTTTACATTGCACTTATAAGAAATGTGGTACTTCAATTGGCAGTTATGTAAACATAGGACACCAAGCTATGGTACATGGTTGCGTTGTTGAAGATCACGTACTTATTGGTATGGGCGCTATTGTAATGGATAATGCTGTAATCGAATCGAATGTAATTATTGCTGCTGGGGCTGTCGTTTTAGAAAATACGCGCTGTGAGTCCGGATTCCTATATGCCGGTGTGCCAGCAAAAAAAATAAAAGCGCTAACTGAAGAACAGAAGGATCTGTTACTACAGTTACCGCATAATTATGTTCTATACAGTTCTTGGTTTTAGCGTAAACGACTTAGCAATATGTAAAAGGCTCTTTTAGTGGCCTAGATTATTCTTTCTTTAGGCCACTTAATGAAAAACTGTCTTTTTGCTCCCAGTTTGCTCGTATCGTGAATACTTTGTTTAAGTATACAACGGGCTCTGGAAAAGTCTTTTTTTCTACATCTCCGGTATCCCATATACCGTTATCATTATCGTCTCGGATTACACGCAAACTGTATTTACCGCCTGGATATTGTTTATACACTACTGCTGGGTTATCTGTGCTTATTTTGTCTAAGCGATAGACTTTGTCTTTTTTCTCATTGATCAATTCGACTAAGTATGTTGTATTGCTATCGAGGTCCGTGAAATCAAAGGTAAGATCCCCATAGTTTTCACTATCATCATAAGTAAGATCCAGTTTTTTTTCTTTGTTTTGTTCTCCAAAATAGCCTGTAATAGCGCCTTCTGCAAATTCAATTTGGTACTTTTTATCCTTCCTCCAATTATATCGAATGTGGTAGATGTTTGAATTCGCTGTATCCACAGCCAGCTGATAATTGGTCCGCACCAACGAATCTTCCTTGAATTTTAATTTTGTCTTGTCTATATTTTTTATTGGTGTGAAAGCGGACACTTGAAGGTGAGTGATGCGATCGACCCTCCCGTTATTTGGTGTAAAAATAGGGTCTATTGTTTGTTCTATTTTTACGTTTCCTTTTCTAACCAGGATAGTATCCAGTGGCTTCTCATTTTCCGTTAAGACCAACTTTAAAGAGTCTATTTTTAAATTTGGAATAAACAAGGTCGCAGAATCAGAGGTTTTTGCAAAGCGTATGATTTTATCTTTATTATTTACTTCATCATCAAGAATATTTAAGTTGGGTTTTTCTACTCTTCTATTAAAAATAAGGAGTACACTTCCGTTTTTTTCAAATTTCTTTTCTAACGTTCTAAACTTCTTTGGAGTGGCCTTGAATATTTCAAGATTAATGTTGCTCAGATCCCGCTCTAGTACGATAGAATCTTTTAAGAAACCTATTTCTTCGTCGGCACCGTTATAGATTCTGTCATTATTTTTTTCCTGGAGTGCGTAAATGCGGTATGTTCCCTCCCTTAGATTATTTAGTTTGTAATTGCCTGCAGTATCTGTTGTCGTAAATATATTTGCCTTCTTTTTACCAAAAATAGAATCTTGGCTAATGGGGATCAATAAGACTTTAACTTCTTTCTGTACCTCTTTAGTTATTGCACTTTTTACATTACCAGATATGCTGAGCGAGTCGATTTTGTCTCCGGTAGCAAACACGTAAGCATAATTGACCAATGCATTTCCTGCATTATAATCGACAAGTCCTTTACCAAAGTAGATGCTATATGTGGTATTCTTTTCAAGAGAATCTGGAAGGGTGATTTCAAGATTTTTTTTCTTGACTTTAAATTCCGGATTGCTCCCCATATCGGGCGTCACACTAAATTCTTTTTGTTGATTGGCGAGTTTAATGTATTCATCAAAAGTGATGACTATTTTTTTTTCTGTAAAATTCTTCGAGAAATTCGGCGGATTTTCCAATAGAATCTTAGGCGGAATAGAATCTTTTGGCCCTCCAGTTGGTTGCTGTATACTAGCACACTGTATTGATAAGGCAATAAGCATGATAAACAAGCTTAAAATAAGTAATCTTGGCGTAAAGCTGTTTTTTAGCCTTTCTGAGCTACTTTTATTTTCTTTTGAAGAAGTTGTCATAAAAAATAGAATATTGTCTTAAATCGCTTATTTTAAGCTTATATATGTATTTAGATTAAAAATCTGTAAATCAGTTATTTAACTCATATGAACCATCAATACGCTGATATCCGAAGGTGAAACGCCCGAGATTCGTGAAGCTTGACCAAGTGTACGTGGTTTAACCTTCGATAATTTTTGCCTTGCTTCGATGGACAGTGAATTTAACAAACTATAATCGAAGTCCGGATTTATTTCTCTATCTTCCATCTTTTTCATGCGATTTACAATCTCTATTTCTTTTTCGAAATAGCTTTCATATTTAAGATTGATCTCTGCTTGTTCTATGGTATCGTTGTCGAATTGTGATACAAATTGTGCAAAGCTCTCATCTCCTTTTATAATGTCTTGAATGCTGACCTGTGGTCTTGCCAGTACATTGCTTAATCTAGTTTTTTGAGCAAGCGCACTTGAGCCTACTTCTGCTAGCACGTTATTCATCTTTTCGAGATTAGTGGAGTTTTGTTTCAGATACTCGATAATATTATTAGAGTTTTCTATTTTGTTCTCTACTTTCTTTAGTCTTTCCTCTCCTACCAGTCCCAATTTATAAGCTAATGGGGTAAGGCGAATATCTGCATTGTCCTGACGTAATAACAAACGATGTTCCGCTCTAGAAGTAAACATCCGGTAAGGTTCTTCTGTTCCTTTTGTTACGAGGTCATCTACCAATACGCCGATGTAGGATTCGGATCTTTTTAAAATAAGTTCCTTATCGTCATTGATACGTTGGTGCGCATTAATACCGGCTAAGAAACCTTGAGCAGCTGCTTCTTCATATCCTGTGGTTCCATTAATCTGGCCTGCAAAGAACAGGTGTTTTACCAATTGCGTTTCGAGTGTGAGATCTAGTTGCATTGGTGGAAAGTAATCGTATTCTATGGCGTAGCCAGGACGGTACATTTTGGCATTTTCGAAACCAGGAATTAGTTGCAATGCTTTTAGCTGCACATCTTCCGGTAGAGATGTGGAAAATCCATTTACATAAATCTCTACTGTTTTAAAACCTTCGGGTTCGACGAATATCTGGTGCCGGTCACGTTCGGCAAAGCGATTAATTTTATCTTCTATCGATGGACAATAACGTGGTCCTAGTCCTTTGATGCGTCCAGTGAACATAGGCGATTTTTCGAAACCTGTCCGTAGCATTTCGTGTACCTTATCGTTGGTATAGGTGATCCAACAGCAACGTTGTTCTGTGGGTATATCTACATCTGTATAAGAAAATCTACCTCTTTTTTCGTCACCCCATTGTTCTTCCATCAGCGCATAGTTGAGGCTTCTTCCATCTATCCTTGGTGGAGTTCCGGTCTTCATTCTACCTGATTCGAAGCCGAGTGAAACAAGCTGTTCTGTCAATCCTGTGGCTGCCTTCTCTCCTGTTCTACCGCCACCAAATTTCTTATCGCCGATATGGATAACGCCATTTAAAAATGTCCCGTTGGTTAATACGACAGCATCGGATTCTATTTCAATTCCCATTGAAGTGATGACGCCACAGGCTCTACCATTTTTTACGATGACCTCTTTGACCGTATCTTGCCACATATCTAAATTAGGTAGAGACTCTAATTGTAACCTCCATTCTTCTGCAAATCGCATCCGGTCATTTTGCGTACGTGGGCTCCACATAGCTGGTCCTTTGGATAGGTTAAGCATGCGGAACTGGATTGTAGATTTATCCGCAATGATACCTGTGTATCCACCCATCGCATCAATCTCCCGTACAATTTGACCTTTCGCAACTCCACCTATAGCGGGATTACAGCTCATTTGGGCTATTACCCCCATATTCATCGTGATGAGTAATGTTGACGACCCTAAGTTGGCAGCAGCGGCTGCAGCTTCACAGCCAGCATGACCTGCACCAACTACTATTACATTATATTTTTTAAACATTTTCCTATTCTTGTTCCACGTGAAACGTGGTGTTTTATTTGTTTACAAATTTAAGCTTTCTCTTCGTTCCACGTGAAACGCTTTATGAAATTTTACATAAAATCAGCAAGATATAACCACCTCTCTGATTTCTCATCTATCTTCTTTTGTATCGATTCAATTTCCTCTGCAAGTGTGGAAAGCTTTAGATGATCTGTTAACTGATTAAGCTCTTCCGTTTTCAATTTTATATTTTGCTCGAGATTTTCTATCTCTTGTTCGAGTTTATTATACTCCAGCTGTTCTTTGTAAGAAAGCTTTTTCTTCTCTTCTTTTAAAATTGGCTTTACCTGTTCTTGAATGTTTTTTTTCTGTCTTTCTTTCTCTGCCTTTTGGATCTCATCTTGTTCGAGTTTGAAGTCAGCATAGTTTCCATTGTAGATTTGGACTCTCCCTCTTCCTTCGAAAATAAAAAGTTGGTCCGTTAGTTTATCTAATAAATATCTATCATGTGATACCAGGATGAGTACCCCCTTGTAGTTATCGAGAAAATCTTCCAATACATTTAAGGTGTCGATATCTAAGTCATTTGAAGGCTCATCGAGTATAAGAAAATTTGGATTCCGCATTAACACACGCATGAGCTGTAGCCGTTTTCTTTCTCCTCCACTCAACTTGTTTACAAAACCAAACTGTTTTTCAGGAGGAAATAAAAAGTGAGTTAGTAACTGGGAAGCTGTGATTACCTCTCCGTTTGCCATCTCAATATAATCTGCTACATTCTTCACAACATCCAATACACGGTCATTTTCATTTGCTTCCAATCCGCCTTGTTTATAATATCCATATACTGTTGTTTCTCCAACAGCGATAACTCCAGCGTCAGGATATTCTTCACCAGCGATCAAGTTTAAAAAGGTAGATTTTCCCGTTCCATTTTTTCCAGCTAGACCGATACGATCTCCTTTTTTGAACGTATAGGAAAAATCCTGTATGATTTCTTTTGCGCCATAACGTTTCGAAACTTTATCTAATTCCAATATTTTCGATCCCTGTCGACTCACTTTTACACTAAGTTGTACCGAGTCGTTTCCTTTAATAGCTTTAGATTTTTCTTCCAATTCATAATATGCATCGATACGCGATTTTGATTTGGTACCGCGTGCTTGAGGTTGACGTCGCATCCATTCCAATTCGCGACGAAGAAGATTTCTGCTCTTCTCTACCATTACTGCATCGATAGCTTCTCTTTCTGATTTTTTCTCTAGAAAATACGAATAGTTTCCTTTATAATTATAGAGATTACCCCTATCCAGTTCGCGGATCTCTGTACAGATATTGTCTAAAAAGTACCGATCGTGAGTGACCAAAAGAACGGTTTTGCTTCCTGTTGTCAACAGCTTTTCCAGCCACTCAATGGTTTCTATATCCAAGTGGTTGGTAGGTTCATCGAGGATATAGATATCAGGTTCATCGATTAAAAGTTTGGCTAATGCCAGCCGTTTTCGTTGACCCCCTGAAAGACTTTTAATATCCTGATGAAAATCCATAATATTTAGCCGATTGAGAATCGTCTTTATATTATGTTCATATTCCCACGCATTCAAAGAGCTTATTTTTTCCGTTAGATCTTCTAGCTTCTTTTCATCGATATTACTTTCCGAAAGAAGTTCTTCGTATTCGCGGATAAGACGTTGTTGGTCATTGTCTGCACTATAAATAAAATCATTGATAGATTTTAATCCTGTGAAATCAGGATCCTGTTCTAAGAAGCCAATTTTTATGCCTTTTTCTTTTACAACCTTTCCAGAAGTCGGTAGAATTCGTTCTGCTAAAATGGCAAGTAAGGTTGACTTACCTGTTCCATTGATTCCGACCAAGGCTACTCGATCTCCTTTTTGGAGTCCGAAATGTAAATCTTTAAAAAGCCATCGATCGTGGAAAGAATGGCTGACTTGTTCTGTAGCTAAAATACTCACGTTATATCACCCTAAATTATATTCATTAAATTACACAACACGGTAACTTCCAGGAGATCTCTATTCCCGGTAGTAGGTATTGTGTTGATAATCTTTTATTAAATTTCTGATTATCAGTTATTTGTATATTAAATCAATAATCTTTTTGATTGCTGACTAATTTAATCCATTGGGTGGCGTTCTGTATTCGGTTTACCTTTTTCCATCACATGAAGCGTGAATTCAAATGGAATAGGTATAACCCGCTAATTTGGAACGCTCGCAAAAATAAAGAAATAGTTTCTTATTCGATGCGAAAAAAGCTTCGTTGGATGATTAATTGGCAATAATGATACTGCCTTGATAAAATTAATTCAACGCGTAATCTGCAATCAGATTGAACCGTGGTATTTCAACATGAAAGCTGCTGTTGTCTAGTGTTCGGATCATATTATAATATCCTTCCATAAATCCGAATTCGCTATTGAGATTGCAACCTGAAGTATATTGATGGGTTTGTCCAGGCTCAATAACGGGTTGTTCTCCTACTACACCATCACCTGATACTTCTCTATAGTCTCCTTTTGCATCAAAAATTTTCCAATAGCGGCTTATCAATTGAACAGTGTAATCGCTGAGATTTTCTATGCTAATATGATAAGCAAACATAAAATGTTCACGGTCCGGATTCGAATACTCAGATTGATAGATGGTTTCAACCGAGATTTTTACGCCTTCTGTAATTTGTGTGATCATTTGAATGATGTTTATTGTTGCACTAAATATTTATGCTAAAATACTAATAATGAGTTTAAAATTCGAAATTTTAATGATTTAAAAAGGTTAAATAATGCTAAGTTTAAAATTAGTATAGTCAAATCGAGCTTAATTAGTACGTTTGTATTATGGCAAATGGCATATTATATTTAATTCCTGTTCCTTTGAGTGAAGATGCAGCTTTCCAGTCGTTTACTCCTTTTTTGGTGGAAACGATAAATTCATTGGACGAGTATATTGTGGAAAACGAAAAGACAGCACGTAAATTTCTAAAACTTGCGGGTTTAAAGATTCCGCAGAGCGCACTCAAAATTCATGACTATGGGAAACATGCGCGCGATAAAGGAAATATGAATGATTTTTTTGATGGCCTAACGCAGGGTAAGAATGTGGGTTTGATGTCGGAAGCAGGATGCCCCGGTGTGGCTGACCCGGGCGCTTCAATTGTTGCCCGTGCTCATCAGCTGGGAATCAAAGTTGTTCCACTTGTTGGTCCAAGCTCAATTCTGCTTGCTCTTATGGCATCGGGGTTCAGTGGTCAGAAATTTGCTTTTCATGGTTATCTGCCAATCGATAAAATAGAACGAGCCAAAGAAATTAAAAGTCTGGAGCTGCAGTCAGGACGTGAAAAACAAACGCAGATTTTTATTG
This sequence comes from Sphingobacterium sp. 2149, assembly GCF_031455655.1. Lineage (NCBI taxonomy): Bacteria > Pseudomonadati > Bacteroidota > Sphingobacteriia > Sphingobacteriales > Sphingobacteriaceae > Sphingobacterium > Sphingobacterium sp. 2149. The sequence goes on from NZ_JAVDTD010000002.1 coordinate 463,094, forward strand.
AAACCCCGTTTAGGAATAATCAGCTTTTAGCAGAATTGCTGAAAACCTGTAAGCCGTCGACCTTACTGTGTATAGCATCCAATATGACAGCCCCAGATGAATCCATACAGAGCTTTACAATTGCTGAATGGCGAAAACGAAAGGATGATTTTCATAAAAGACCGACTATATTCCTTTTGTATGTTTGATGGTTCTCCCCTACCCTATTTATTTGGTACTATATAATAAGGCTGTAAAATTGCTGGAAATAGGTTTTCAGTTGTTTTTAGAAGTTGAGTGAGTGCTTACATTTTGTCTTTTATCCTTCAATTTTATGTGAGAATAAGATGAATAGAATAATTCGCTGTAAAACAAAGATAAATTGATATAAATTACTCAAAAATATAACGATATGAAATACTGTAGATTATTTGGTTTAATGTTCTGTTTTTCATTAACTATTTTAGGCAAATGTCTTTATGCACAGTCTTCTACCTATGTAATAGTTCATGGGGCATGGGGCGGTGCCTGGCAGTTTAAAAATACGGCTACCGAATTGGAGAAAAAAGGAAATAAAATTTACCGTCCCACACTAACTGGTTTAGGAGAGCGTTATCATCTAGCAGATTCATCTATTGGACTGCAAACTCATGTAAATGATGTGGTGAATACAATTTTGTTTGAGGATCTTCATGATATCATTTTGGTTGGACATAGTTATGGTGGTATGGTTATAACGGCTGTAGCAGACAGCCTTCCGGATCGAATCAAAAAAATGGTTTATTTGGATGCTATCCTTCCTTCAGACCAGGAATCAGTGATAAATTTGATGCAGAAGCCGGGTAAGGATAATGGACTCTTGAAATTTGAAAAGGATAGCTATATTCTTCCTTTTTGGGTAAAAGATGATACTAAGTTTCCGAGAGACGTCCCCCACCCTATAAAAACACTTACAGATAGAATTCATTTGATAAATCCGAAACGAAATCGGATTCCAACAACCTACATCTTAACGTATGAAGATGGGACCGCGTGGGAGAAGGATGATTTTTATCCATTTTATAAAAAAGCTAAAAGTCTTGGTTTTAAAACAATCGAATTTGTTGGTGATCACAATCCGCAAATAAAAAAGCTGAAAGAATTAGTAGATTTGTTAGAAAGGGAAAATAAATAAGCAATAGATATTTCAATGACGCAAGAGGAACTAGTAAGAGAATTGAGTAAGCCGGAGGTAATTTATACAGCCTTGGCTATCGTCGCTATACGTATTATCGTGTGGCTTTTATTTGCAAATACGATCCGGAAAACTTTAAAATTGGTTGCCCCAGAAAATCGATTAATGACACTTAACCAATCGTGGTTGGTCGCAATCCCTTTGGCGAATATTTATTGGAATTTTCAGGTTGCTGCACGTTTGCGGGATTCTTTGATTAACGAATTCTATGATCGGAAAATCGCCGTTGAGGAAAATCCTACCTTTAGAAAGGGATCCTTATATGCTTGGATTTATTTAGCAACAAATATTCCATTACCATTATCTATTTCAGGCGTGCTAATTGTTATGCATTTTGTGACTTTAGCAAATTACTGGTTTGAAATTAATGCAAATAAGCGGATTTTAGAAGAACATAATAAATTTAGAGAAAAGGAGGTAATTGTAAACCATGAGAATTAAAGATGTCATTGACTATTTGGAGCGGCTTGCTCCTTTAGATTTACAAGAATCTTATGATAATGCTGGACTTATTGTGGGAGATGCGAATAAGGAGGTTACAAAAGTGCTCATTTCGTTGGATTGTACGGAATCGGTCGTCCAGGAAGCTATTGATAAAGGCTGTAATTTAATTATTTCACATCATCCAATTGTATTTAAAGGATTGAAGAAATTCAATGGAAAGAATTATGTGGAGCGTACGGTTATTAAGGCAATCGAACATAAAATAGCATTGTATGCGATTCATACGAACCTGGATAATGTTACGGGTGGCGTGAATACAAAGATTGCGACCAAGCTAGGTTTGGAGAATCAGGCGATTTTGGAATCTAAAACAAATATTTTGCGAAAAATGGTTGTTTTTGTTCCGAGAAGTCACGTTGAAGATGTTCGACAGGCCTTATTCGATGCAGGAGCCGGAAAAGTCGGAAAGTATTACGATCAATGTAGCTTTAATACGGCTGGTTATGGTAGTTTTAGACCGTTGGCTGGTGCGGACCCTGCAATCGGAGAGGTTGGCATGCAAGAACGTGTTGAAGAAACCCGGATAGAAGTGATTTATCAGAAAAGCATCGAACGTAAGTTGCTTTTAGCACTTTATGACGCCCATCCCTATGAGGAGGTAGCTTACGATCTGATTGATATTGCGAATAATGCCAGTGAGATTGGGGCTGGAATGATCGGAAATTTAGCAGAACCAATGGATGAACTGGATTTTTTAGCTTATCTTAAAGAAAAACTTGGACTTAATGTTATTCGCCATACAGCGCTTTTAGGTAAAAAGGTTGGAAGAGTAGCTGTCTGTGGTGGCTCAGGTGGATTTTTACTCGGAGCTGCCAAACGTTCGGGTGCTGATTTTTTTGTGACGGCCGATTACAAATATCATGAATTCTTTGATGCTGAAGGTGAAATCGTCATTGCTGATACAGGACATTTTGAGAGCGAACAATTTACGCAAGAATTATTGTACGACATTATTACGAAAAAATTTCCTAACTTTGCAACCTTAACAACAGAAATAGATACAAACCCTATAAAATACTACAGTTGATGGAACAAACCGTAGAACAAAAATTGAAAGCGTTATGGCTTTTGCAAGCCATTCATACTAAAATAGATAAAATTCGCCAAGTTCGTGGTGAATTACCTATGGAAGTTGCAGATCTTGAAGATGAGATTGCGGGTTTAGAAACTCGTATTGAGAAGATCAGAATAGACTTAGACGATTTAGAAGATTCGATCGTTAAGCGTAAAAACATGATTAAGGATGCCCAAGCTGCTATCAAGAAATATGAGTCGCAGCTAAATGAGGTAAAGAATAATCGCGAATATGACGCTATTTCAAAAGAAATTGAAATTCAAGGTCTTGAGATTCAGGTTTGTGAAAAGAGAATTAAAGAAGCAGAATTCGAGATTCGCAATAAAACAGAAAACTACGATACTACAGTAGGGAATCTTGAGTATAGCAAAGGCGAACTTGAAGGAAAAAAGAAAGAATTGGAAACCATTACTTCTGAAACTCAAAAGGAAGAAGATGGATTGTTGGCGAAAGCTACTGAAGCTGAGGCTAATATAGAAGATCGGTTGAACAAAGTATACTACCGTCTTCGTAATTCATTCAAAAATGGACTTGCTGTGGTTTCAATTGACCGCGATAGCTGTTCAGGATGTCACAATAAAATTCCTGCTCAGATGCAGTCGGAAATCCGCCAGCGCAAAAAAATTATTATTTGCGAACACTGTGGACGTGTTTTAGTTGACGAAGGTATTGTATTGGAAATCGAACAAGAGTACGGTTTTTAATCGTTGATAAAGAAAAGCCCTGCTATTTTTAGCAGGGCTTTTTTTTTAATCATTTTTTTATGCAACTTTGTTGATATACTAACTAGGTCCACTGTGCAAAATTGTAGTTTTGTATGTGGTAAATTTTAACCTTAACATGTTTATGAATAGAACTCACTTCAAGCTAATTGCAGCATTTTTGGTCGGAACAACTTTTCTGTCAGCAAAAGCGCAAGAAACCTTATTGCTTCGAAATCCAAGTATAAGCGCTAATAATATCGCTTTTGTCTATGGTGGAGATATTTGGATTGCTGACAAAAATGGCAGTAATCCGAGACGACTAACAACCAATCCTGGTGTAGAACAGAATCCGATGTTTTCTCCTGATGGTAAGAAAGTGGCATTTACAGGCAACTATGACGGAAATACCGACGTCTATGTAATACCTGTAGCAGGAGGTGAACCCAAGCGTATCACTTATCATCCCTCTTCGGATGTATTACGTGGATGGCTCAACAATGATGAAGTATACTATACAACATCGCGAGATTTTACCTATGCTTTAAGTCCGCGATTATATAGTTCCAATATACAAATGTCAGGAATGGACAAGGCATTGATGATGCCTGAAGCCACGCAAGGCAGCCCTTCTGCAGATGGTCGCTATTGGGCCTATATCAAGAATACCGATCCTACAGAAAGAGACCGGGTAGCCTTTAAACGTTATCGGGGTGGCGGTATGCCGACTATTTGGATCTTCGATACGAAAACCAAAGAAATAGAAGCAATTCCACAAGTTAAAAGCAATGACGTTAAGCCATTATGGTTGGGTACTAAGGTTTATTTCCTATCTGACCGCGATAAAATCGTTAATATCTTCAGTTATGATACCAAAACCAAGAAGGTAGATAAATTAACAGATTTCAAAGACTATGATGTGCGTTCGCTGAATGGGAATGGCACAGATTTGATTTTTGAATATGCTGGAGCACTAAATACGTTGAGTTTAAGCAATAATAAAGTAACTCCGCTGCATATTAGTGTAAACACGGATGTGATGTATAAAAGGCCGTATTATAAAGATATCAAGGATGATATACGCTATGCTACACTATCACCAACCGGTCAGCGCGCACTATTTGAGGCGAGAGGAGAAATATTTACAGTGCCTAAAGAAAAGGGCGAGGCTCGAAATTTATCAAATTCACCGGGTTCTCATGAGCGTTTTCCAGATTGGTCTCCAAACGGTAAATGGGTATCTTATATTTCAGACAAAAATGGATCTTATCAGTTGGTGCTGACAGATCAGTTCGGAAAAGATAAACCATTATATTTTAATTTGGGTGAAACTAATTTCTATTTTGAGCCGACTTGGTCGCCCGATTCAAAGAAATTATTTTACAATGATTCGCATCTCAATCTGTATTATATTGATATCGCTTCTAAAGCAGTTGTCAAAGTTGCTGATGATAAATTAAGTGGCCAAACAGGGCGGGTATCCAATCATTTCCAGCCAAGCTGGTCTCCAGATTCTAAATGGATATCCTTTATTCGTACGCTGGAAAATGGCGTACCTGCTGTATTCATGTACAATTTGGACACAAAGAAAACCCAGCAGATCACCGATGGTATGAGCTCTGCTCGTAGTACGGCATTCTCTCAAGACGGTAAATATTTATTTTTTACGGCAAGTACCAATACAGGTTTAACGAATTCTGGTTTACATATGTCCGCTGTACAGCGAAATGTAGACTATGCAGTTTATGCTTTTATTCTTTCGAGCAAAACGCCATCTTTCTTTAAAAATGATAGTGATGAGGAGCAAATCCGTGAAGAAAACGCAGATAAAAAGGAAGAAGGAGAAACTAATAAAAAGGAGCGCTTAAAAGAGAACGATAAGAAATCTCCTAAAAAAGATAAAAAGGAAGCCGCAGTGACAAGCAAGCCAATCGACAAATCTATTCAGGTTGATTTCGATCGTATAGAAAATAGAATTGTTGCGCTTCCTTTACCGGCAGGACCTTATTGGAACTTGAATGGTTTAGTACCTAATCAATTGACCTATCAACGCGGTGGAACGATTGGTGCCTATGATTTTAAGGAACTTGAAAACAAAACCTTAGTGGAAAATGCACGTAGTTACGTTATTAGTGCTGATGGTAAGAAAATGTTGTTCCAAACGGGAAATGGATTTAATATTGTAAATGCTGGACAAAAAGTTGCCTCACCTACTGCTGGAGAAATTAAATTAGCTGGAATCCAGCAACTGGTGGATCCTGCAGCGGAATGGAAGCAAGTGTTCAATGAAGTTTGGTCAATGCAAAAGGATTATTTTTATGTGGAAAATATGCATGGTGCCGATTGGAAAGCAATGAAAGCTAAATATGAAAAATTCCTACCTTTTGTCAACCATCGTTCTGATCTCGGTTATTTATTGAATGAAATGATGGGAGAAATGGTCGTAGGACATAATTATATTTATCCCGGAGATCAGCCTTCTACACCTTCAGTTTCTGTTGGTGTGCTTGGAGCTGATTATACGCTAAAGAATGGATACTATCAGATCGCTAAATTATTTACGCGTCTAGAATGGAATCCGTCTTTCAAAGCACCATTGGCTGAACCTGGATTGAACATCAAGGAAGGAGATTATATTGTTGCTGTGAATGGTACAGAATTGACTGAAGATAAAGATATCTATAGCCTATTTGACAATACTGTCGGGAAGCAAGTGATGCTCAAGATCAATTCAAAACCTTCATTGGTTGGCGCACGTGAAGTCATCGTTAAACCGATTTCTTTTGGTGATGAAATGAACTTGCGTAGCATGGAATGGGTAGAGCGAAACCGTAAAAGAGTGAATGATTTGAGTAATGGCCAAATAGCTTACGTGTACATGCCGAACACCGGTCCTGAGGGGTATACTTATTTCAATCGTTATTACTTCGCTCAGATGGATAAAAAGGCTCTTCTGATGGACGAAAGGAACAATGGTGGTGGATGGGTTGCTGATTATGTGATCGACCTCTTGTCCCGCGAGTTAATTGCCGGCTGGGGCATTCGTGATGGAAAAGGATTCACGACACCCGGTAACGGTATTTATGGACCGAAAGCCATGATCATCAATGAAAATGCCGGTTCTGGCGGTGATATGATGCCTTATATGTTCCGTTTTAAAGGCTTGGGCAAATTGGTGGGGCGCACCACAATGGGAATCTTAGTGGGTATCAGTGGTTATCCTCCATTGCTGGATGGAGGCCGGATAACATCTCCAAACTTCGGTGTGTATGACCTCAAAGGAAATTGGATCATCGAAAATGAAGGCGTTGCTCCGGATGTTTTTATCGAACAATTGCCGAAAGATCTTTTGGAAGGTCGTGATCCTCAACTGGAGAAAACAGTGAAAATACTGTTGGATGAAATGAAAACTTATCCATACAAAAATCTTCAGAAGCCAGCAGACCCAGTTCGGGTAAATTAATGAGATACGCATCAAAAAGGGCTTTGAAAATTTTCAAAGCCCTTTTTGATGCGATTAGATCATATACAATAGCAACTTTTGATGATTTTGAATGGATCAGCATTCGGCTATTTATTGGCTTTACCTGCTTTTATTGTTATCTTTAGCGTATATTTAATACATATGTTTCCAGCGCAAACTACCCACCCTTTTCAATCGTTGTTGCGGTTGATTTTAATGGTTATCGGTTTTACTTTCATATCACAAGTAGTCTATTTTATCGCGTTGTTTTTTTATTATAAAATGACGGGACAGGTTTTTTCATTAGCGGCGGTCATGAATGGATCGGCCAATGAAATGCGCCTTTTATTGTTAATGAGTAGTTTAGGATCATTTGTGATTCCTGCTTATTTGATGGATACGCGGGAGGGCTATGGAATTAAGTATTTCCGTCTTGATGATAAGCCTAACGCAATACAGTTTGCCTATATCTTTCTGGCTATGCTTGCTTTTATGCCGGTGATGAATTTGATCGGTCACTGGAATGAGTCGTTAAAACTTCCAGAGAATATGAAATCGGTACAGCTTTGGATGGAACAGAGTGAAAAGGATTCCGGAGATCTTATTCGGGGTATTATTATGGAATCGAGCATTCTTGGTTTTCTGTTCAATATCATTGTGTTGGCGCTGATACCTGCCATCGGAGAGGAATTGTTATTTCGAGGTGTTTTACAAAATATAGTCGGAAGATGGTTGCATAATCCCCACGTTGTTATCTGGATTGTAGCGGTTATTTTTAGTGCAATACATCTGCAATTTTTTGGTTTTGTACCCCGCTTGCTCTTGGGTGCTTTTTTTGGTTATCTCTATCTATGGAGCAAAAACATCCTATTGCCCATCTTCGGGCATTTTGTTAACAATGCGGGAGCTACGGTTATCTCATTCTATTATGCTAGGCAAGGAAAAAGCTATGATGAGCTCAATGCATTTGAGTTACAATCTTGGTGGATATATCTTGTAGCCTTCATTTTTACTCTTATTTTTGTACTCTTATTTTATCGAACCACCCAAAAAGAAAACAATGGAGAACGATTGGAAAAAAATTAAAACATATACAAATGCTATTCAGGCAGAGATAGTCAAACAAATGTTGGAAGAGCATGGAATTCCTGCTGTTGTTTTGAATAAGCAAGATTCTTCTTATCTATTTGGAAAAATTGAACTTTATGTCAACGAAGGATCTATCGAAATGGCTGAACGACTAATTGAAGAAGCAGAAGGGGATATTAATTTATGAAAACAAGAGCAATAACAGGAGTAATCTTTGTAGCTGTCATGATAGCAGCCACTCTTTTTGGGGCATACGTTTACTCCATCTTTTTTACATTGCTCAGTACATGGTGCCTTTATGAATTTTATGGGATCGTTTCGTCGGATGAACGCGCTCCAAATAAATGGTTAGGCATACTATTGGCTTTGCTGCTATTTATTTTAGGTTCATTGATTTCATTGGACCTATTAAATGTTAAGTTTTTGGCGCTGATGATTCCTATTGTAAGCGTGACTTATATTGTTTCACTTTTTCAGAAACGAAAGTTCCCTTTTAACGACATCGCCTATACTTTTTTGGGTATAGCTTATGTTACACTGCCTTTTTTCCTATTTTCCAAACTAGGGTTTATGCAGGGTAGTTTTAATTATGTGCTTCCCTTAGGTTTTTTAATTTTATTGTGGACAAATGATACTGGCGCATATTTGGCTGGACGAAGCTTTGGAAAGCGTAAATTATTTGAAAGAATTTCGCCTAAAAAGACATGGGAAGGTTTTTTCGGGGGATTGATTTTGGCTATTGTTGCCGCGGTGAATCTGGAGAAGTATTTCAGTTATTTACCGCTTTGGCAATGGATAACTGTTGCGGTAATTATTAGCGTTGTGGGTACATTGGGGGATTTGGTCGAGTCTATGTTAAAGCGTAGCCTACAGGTCAAAGACTCGGGTAATATATTACCTGGGCATGGAGGGTTTTTGGATAGATTTGACGGATTGTTATTGGCTGCGCCAATGGTCTATGTTTTCTTAATTTTAATTAATTGATCGTAATATGAGTCACATTCAAAAATCTACTTTTGATTTTTTGACGGAATTGAAAGCTAATAATTCTCGGGAATGGTTTGCTGATAACAGGGCAAAGTATGAAGCCGCATTAGTTGATGTAAGAAGCTTTTTAACGGATTTAATTGCGGCTTTAAGTGAGTTTGATCCTAAAATTAATACCACCATACAGGCCAGCAAATGTCTATTTCGGATTTACCGCGATACGCGTTTTTCAACGGATAAAACACCTTACAAAAGCTGGTTTGGTGCAGGGATATCTGTAGATGGGAGAAAGCTACAAGGACCAGAGTACTATATCCATATCGGTGCGGAAAATTCATTTATAGCATGTGGCTACTGGCGACCTGAAAAGCAACATTTAGAAGCAATTAGGCAAGAAATCGATTATAATGGTGGTAAGCTAGATGATATTTTGAAAGAGGTGTTGTCCGAAAATAAAATTGCGTTATTTAAAGAGGATCTGTTAAAACGTGCTCCTGCTGGTTATAACGAAGATAATCCTTTTATTGACCTGATCAAATTAAAGAGCTTTGTGTTGGACAGATCGTTAACTGTAAAAGAGCTATCTGCGAAAAATGCACTGGATAATATCGTGGCGTCTTATAAAAGTATGCTTCCTTTCAAGGAGTTTTTACAAGAAGCCATCGATACAGAATAACTATTCGGGTAAGCTAATTTTACCCATACATACAGCGGGAGAATCTTTGATATACGCTACATTGGATTTGTTGCCCGCTAGGGTTTCGTTTGCCAATAGCGCAAAGAGAACGGCTTCTTTTGCATCAGGATCTATACCTAATGTTGCAAAACTTTGCACCTTACACGTTGGTAAACTTGTTTTGATATAATCAAACAGCAAAGGATTATGTAGCCCTCCGCCGCTGATATAAACGGCGATATCGGATAGACCTTCAGTCTGGCTGCGAATTCCATTAACCATCGCTTGAGCAGCGAAACGATTAAGGGTAGCCATGACATCTTTGTGAGGCAGATCTGTTGTCTTAGAGCTATGCTGTGCTCGTTGGAGATAGGTCAGATTAAATAGTTCTGGGCCAGTAGTTTTTGGAAAGGGTAGTGTTAGAAACTCTTCCGCCAAAAGCTGATTCAATAAATCTTCATTTACACAGCCAGTTTTTGCCATCTGAGCATCCTTGTCCATTTCTGTATCAAAGTGCGTCTTCATGTATTGATTCATCATGGTATTTCCCGGGCCTAGGTCAGTAGCATATGCTTTCAACTTGGTTTGGTGGCTTGGGATAAATGTGAAATTAGAAATCCCTCCAATATTCAGTAAGAAACGATTTTCTGTCGGATGTGAAAAAAGTAGGTAGTCGCCATAAGCTGCTAAAGGTGCCCCCTCTCCCCCTGCAGCGATATGCTTCTGTCTAAAGTCTGATAGGGTTATGATACCTGTATGCACTGCAATATGATCCCCATCTCCGATCTGTAAGGTACTATTTGGCCAATTTTGATCTTTTGTCAACGATTTGGGAGCATGGTAAACTGTCTGTCCATGACTGGCTATACAATCAATCTCACTGTTCGCAATATTCCATTGTTTTAAAGCTGCATTGATTAAATTTGCATGGGTTATTCCAATGTAGGCATTGAGTCCGGAAAAGAGCTGCTGATCGATATGGCGTTTTGCAAAAACTTCTCGAACTCGTGTCCTAAATTCGTCGTCATACTCCATGGTAGAAAATTTCTCCAGCTGTATTTTTGTTATTTTTCCTGCATGCTCTATGCGGCATAGTGCAATGTCTAACCCATCTAGTGAAGTGCCGGACATCAGGCCAATAATGAGTCGCGCTTTCTTTCGTGAAATTTGGTAAAGTCTTTCGATTTGAAGATTCATAGCTTAAAATTAAGCACAAAAATGTTATGATGAATATCATTTTTGACAATTGAAGATATTTTGTAACTTCACGGCATTAAAAATCAAAAAATTAAATACAATGAATTTTCCAGCAGAATTGAAATACACCAAAGATCACGAATGGATTCGTGTTGAAGGTGATGAAGCAGTTGTAGGGATTACTGATTTCGCTCAACGTGAATTGGGAGACATCGTTTTTGTTGACATTAACACTGTAGGTGATGAAATTGCCGCAAATGAAGTTTTCGGAACAATTGAAGCGGTAAAAACTGTTTCTGATTTGTTTTTGCCTGTATCAGCTACAATTTTATCTGTTAATGAGGCTATTGATGCATCTCCTGAGTTGGTCAATTCTGATCCGTATGGAGAAGGTTGGATTGTTCGTATTAAATTGAACAACGCTGCTGATGTAGACGCTTTGTTCACCGCTGAGCAATACAAAGAAGAGATTAACGCGTAGTTTAAAACTATCTATATGAAATAGGGACCAACAGGTCCCTATTTTTTTGTTCTAATCGATGGTTTATTGACTTTTTAATGTGGTCTTTATTTTGGCTTCCGGCATATCTACATCACTTATCATTTCGGTTGCCTTGGTAAGACAGGTTTTTTTATCCAAAACATAAAAACCTTGGAGATTGCCGACCTGGTTTGCATCAGGACCAAACATCTTTCCTTCCACATTTACTTTGTAACCAAGCTCATTTGCCTCGATTAATGTCATTTTGCTTTCTACCATTATTCCTGAATCATCAGATTCTGTTTTTGATGTCCATGAATCTCCGATGGTAACAGGTTGCTCAGGTAATACAGTGCTGATATTTTCGAACATACTTTTGTCAAACGGCATATTGATGCCTTCAGGTAATTTGATATCCGACGACTTACCAAGTTGGTTTACATTGAAGGTTATATTATTTTCTAGCAGCTTGCCTAACGTAGCATGCATCTGCTTAGAAAAATCATTAGCTTCTGGATTTTTTGAGTCATATGCCATGTCCATTCCTGCCATATTCATTTTCATATTGATTCCTGTGTATTTTAAATCAAATGCGAATGAATTATCTTTTGTTGCTGTATTGGTTATATCAAACCCCATGTTGAGATCTGTAGTCATTTTTTGACCAGCGGCATCGATGTCCATGGTCATACTCAGGTTTTGTGAAATCTTTTTTCCTGCATCCGGATTTACGCGTAGTGTATATTTCTTTTGTGCGGAAGCCGCGAGAACAAAGAAAGCAAATACCGCGATCAATGAGGTTATTCTTAATTTTTTCATATCTATAATTTTTATGTTTTTATCAGTAATAATTGGGCAATTTAAATATATAAAAAAATCCCTTCTACGTGGTAAAAGGGATTTGGGTTTTTTATAATTAACAAAAATTACTTTTTGATATAAGATACTTCTTTAACAGCTTTTACAACTTTTTCGACGTTAGGCAGAGCCGCTTCGATTAATGTTGGTGCGTAAGGAAGTGGTACATCGGCACAATTTACGCGTATTACAGGCGCATCTAGGTAGTCAAATGCATTGCGTTGAACATTGAATGCTAAATCTGTAGAAATAGATGCCAATGGCCATGCTTCTTCTACAATCACTAAGCGATTCGTTTTCTTAACAGATGCGATGATTGTTGGGTAATCAATTGGACGTACGGAACGCAAATCGATTAATTCAACGCTGATACCTTCTTTTTTCAATTCTTCAACTGCAGGAATGACAACGCGAGGAAGCATTTTACCAAAAGATACAACAGTTACATCTGTACCTTCCTGGATGATATTAGCTTTTCCGATTTCCAAGTAATATTCTTCTTCAGGAACTTGTCCTTTATCGCCGTACATTACTTCAGACTCCATAAAGATGACAGGATCTGGATCTATAATCGATGATTTTAATAGACCTTTAGCTTCATATGGGTTAGAAGGTACCACGACTTTTAAACCTGGTGTATTTGCAAACCAGTTCTCGAAGTTTTGAGAGTGTTGAGCTGCAAGTTGGCCAGCATTTCCTGTAGGACCACGAAAGACCATTGGAATAGAGAACTGTCCACCACTCATTGAGTGGATTTTTGCAGCTGCATTGATCACTTGGTCGATAGCAACAAGTGAAAAATTGAATGTCATGAATTCCACAATAGGTTTTAAACCATTCATTGCCGCTCCAACAGCAATACCCGCAAAACCAAGTTCAGCAATAGGTGTATCAATGATACGTTTTGCGCCGAATTCATCAAGCATACCCTGACTCACTTTGTAAGCTCCGTTATACTCAGCAACTTCTTCTCCTAATAAAAATATTTTGTCGTCTTTACGCATTTCTTCGTTCATTGCTTCACGAAGTGCTTCTCTGAATTGTATTTCTCTCATCAGTTGTAAAATAGTGTCAATTTTTAGATTACAAATCTACTATTTAAAATTGATATTTTGAAGATTTGAACACGCTAATTGTATAGTTTTATGTCATTTTTTAAGATGTAAATGACTTTCATATTAAATTTTTAAATATAAGTTGCTCAGATATTCCAATGTTTTTATAAGTGCCTTATTACTATTCATGATAGCTAACGGAATGTTCCACGTGGCACGGTTCCTTTTTTCTACGTAATTAGAAATACCGCGAATCTCTATAACGGGAACAGTCATTTTGTCCGCAGCATAGAAAACAGCAGCTCCCTCCATACTTTCTACGAGACTATTGGGATGGAGCTTTTGAATTTTTTCGATGCTTTCTGTATGACCATGTACTTTGTTTACGGTAATGCCCTCCCCCTGTTTTAGAAATGGGAGACGAAGCTCTTTGTCAGCTAATAAGCACGAGGAAAATTTAGATTTTCCGTAGCCCAATTGGTCTATTGGAATAAAGTTATTACCGTCTTCCGCGCCAAGCTCAACGAATGACTCTGAAACCACTTGGATGACCGAACCTATTTCAACATGCCGATCCAGACATCCCCCTATTCCTATATTAATAAGAAGATCATATTTTTTTTCATGAAGTGCTCTTCCTAGCGCAAAGGCTGTGGCCACCATGCCAACACCAGTGATGAGGGTATCGCATCGATCGTATGTTGATGCCACTTCCAGGAACGGCTGCAATTCAAATGAAGTAGCCGCAATAACTAATATTTGCATGACGAACTCTTTTTTGAGGGAAAAATACAAATTATCTTGTGCGCAAAAGTATTTTAAAACAAAATATAGTACTTGGTATTCGTCCAACTGACAGATCTGACTTTGATTTATACATAGGATGATTTGGCTTTTGCTAACAATATCATTGCTGATAAGCGCGGTAAAACGGCATTCTTTTCAGCATTTAAAAGTTAGGAATAGCCACTGCTTTATTATACATTAATAGCGGTTTAATAGCTATTTAGTTTAGCTTTTAATTAGGTATAATATAGGTTGAACCTAAACTAACCCTAAGTTAACCCTAACTTAACCCTAAACTAAACCCAACTAAATACACAATCAGATAATAACAAAAATTACATAAAAGAGCCAATATATAAACACTGCTATTCTCATAAAGAGTAAGCAACGTTCGGTTTCAAATTTTAGCCATGCGTTCTCTAACAGGTTAAGACTTAGATTATGTAACTTTTATCGCTTTTGAATGAAGAATGGCATAGGCACTTCATTATATTACGGTATTCTGACGGCATTCCTCAAATTGAAATGTTAAAATTGCGCCTAAAGCCTTATCTTTGTATTATTATGGTATTTATAACTCGTCGTGAACGTTTCTGTGCTGCGCACAAGCTCTATCGTGAAGACTGGAGTGAGGAGCAGAATGAACAGGTTTTTGGTCTTTGTGCCAATCCGAATTGGCATGGACATAATTATGATCTTTATGTCACAGTTAAAGGAAATGTTAATCCAGAAACTGGTTTTTTGATTGACCTAAAGATGATGAAGGAAATTATCAATCGTAGCATCATCGATAAGGTAGACCACCGTAATTTTAATTTAGATGTTGATTTTATGCAGGGTGTGATGGCTTCAACTGAAAATATCGCAATCGAGATATTTAAGATTCTAAAACCCTTGTTTGATGAACAGGGAGTAATTTTACATAGTGTCCGTTTGCACGAAACAGAAAATAATTACGTCGAATATTTTGGCGATTAAACTTTAATACATTTAAATAGTAGAAACTATGAGTCAGCACTCATTTGACAACGAAGAGTTGGATGGATATATTAAGATCGACAAATACAATACTGAAAAGGTAGAACGAATCGCTTCTCATTATACCGATATATTGGCATGTCTTGGGGAAGATCCCAAACGTGAAGGTTTAGTAAAGACGCCAGAGCGTGTTGCGAAAGCGTTGCAATTTTTGACACATGGCTATGATATTGATGCTGGAGAGGTATTACGTGGAGCGATGTTTGAAGAAGACTATAGTCAAATGGTTGTCGTCAAAGATATTGAAGTCTATTCTCTTTGTGAACACCACATGTTGCCTTTTTTCGGTAAAGCCCATATAGCTTATATTCCTAACGGACATATTGTTGGATTGAGTAAAATACCGCGTGTCGTTGATATTTTTGCACGTCGTCTTCAGGTTCAGGAGAGGCTCACTAATGAAATCAGGGACTGTATCCAAGAAACTTTGGGGGCGCTGGGCGTAGCTGTAGTCATGGAATGTAAACACATGTGTATGGCAATGCGTGGCGTACAGAAACAAAATTCTGTGACAACAACTTCTGCATTTACAGGAACTTTTCAAAATGATGTAACGCGATCCGAATTCTTACGCTTGATCACAGCTGATCTTGCGTAATACCGGTATGGTGCAATAATAAAAAAGCCTTCTAAAATATGATATTTTAGAAGGCTTTTTCTTTGGGGAAATTGTGATCTGAAATAAAATTTTAAAATTGACGATGTTGGGTTTTTATGCATTTGAGGCAATTTTAAAAAAACGTCCTTTACAAAAGTTTTATTGTATTTGTTTGATAATCAGGTTTTAGTAAAAAAAAGTTTTTATACTAAATATGTTTTTTGGTACCTTTGCGGTTATGGAAATTGTTGGCAGCGATTTAGAGTCCTATTTGGAACATACTACAGACGAAGAAAATTCGTTACTGAAAATGGTAAATCGGGACACTTATTTGAAGGAAACAATGCCCCATATGTTATCTGGACATTACCAGGGAAGAGTTCTTTCTTTATTGAGTAAATTGGTTGCTCCCAAGCGTATTTTAGAGATTGGGACTTTTACGGGATACGCAACTTTATGTCTCGCTGAAGGGCTGAAGGAAGATGGTCTATTACATACCATTGATATCAATGCAGAGCAGCAAGAAAGGGTTCAAGGTTATTTTGATGAATCGCCATTTGCTGACAAAATCAGATATCACATTGGCGATGCGGCGGTGATACTACCAACATTGAATGAAACATTCGATCTAGTATTTATCGACGCAGACAAGAAGAGAAATTTATTTTATTTCGAAACGATAATAAATCAAGTTCCGTCTGGGGGACTTATTTTGATTGACAATGTCTTATGGAAAGGTAAGGTATTGGATTCAAAACCAGACAACCAAACAAAGCAGATCATTGATTTGAATGCACGTTTAGCTCAGGACAAGCGCGTAGAAAAGGTGATATTACCAATTCGAGACGGACTTTTTGTATTACGCAAGAAGTAATTTGTGAACTAAAACATTCTTCATGAATTTAAAACAATTAAAAAGCTTTGTACTGATACTAGCTTTGGGAACTTTTGGATTAACAAAGGTTTCGGCTCAAAGTAATGCGGCATATGTCGATAAGTACAGTCCAATAGCAAAAGAAATGATGGAGGAACATGGTGTTCCGGCATCGGTTATCTTAGCCATCGCCATGCATGAAAGCGGAAATGGTGGTAGCAGGGTAGCAAAGAATTTGAATAACCATTTTGGTGTCAAAGGAAAGAACAATAGTACCGTTATTCGGTCAGCTTACAAAGGTTATCGGTCAGTATTGGACTCGTACGATGATTTTGTAGGAATAGTGAAAAGAAAAAAGACTACTCAAAGTCTTTTTGATAAGCATCCGGGTGAAAAATACGAGGCTTGGGTAAAAGCGATAGCTCGTTCGGGGTACTCGACGAGTAAAGGTTGGACTGCAAAAGTACTCGCTACAATTAGACAATATCATTTGGATATGTTTGATCATGATGCTAAGCAAAACAAATTCTCGTCAACAAAAAAATAAGCACTAAGCACAACATTACTGCATGAAGAAGTTTTTTTATGGCATGTTTGTACTCATGATGTTGGTTACATCATGTTCAAGTCGGAGGGGCACGTTATCGTCCCCTAAATCTGGCTCCAATTCAAAAACTTCTTCATCTCCTTCTGTTGGGCGGCCCACCATGGCAGGGAACGATTACATCAGTCATTACAAACAGGTGGCCATTGCAGAAATGAACAGATACGGTATCCCCGCCAGCATTAAACTTGCTCAGGCACTGCTTGAATCAGGCAATGGGAATAGTTATCTGGCGCGCGAGGCGAATAATCATTTTGGTATTAAATGTGGCGGAGTGTGGAAAGGAAAATCCGTAACCCGCCCTGATGATAATATTAATGATTGCTTTCGTGTTTATGACAGTCCCGAACAATCGTTTCGAGATCATTCTGAATTTCTGTTGAGGCCTCGGTATGCAGCGCTCTTTAAATTGGATAAGAATGATTATAAAGGTTGGGCTAAAGGCTTGAAAGCAGCCGGGTACGCCACCAATCCACGTTATCCTGAATTGCTCATCGAAATGATCGAAAGATATCATCTTGATCAATACGACCGCGGTGAATCGCCGCGTGAAAAAGTTGTTCGAGAAGAAACGGTGCAGGTAGAAATCGTTCAGAATGTACAAGAAGCCCCCCCCTCGGTTGTAAAAACAGAAGCCATCAAGAGCCCCGTAGCCATGCGTATTCATGAGGTTAAAGCTCAAGATACGTTGTATTCGCTCAGTAAGCTATATAATGTATCTGTCGATCAGATTAAGGCTTTGAATGGTCTTACCGATGATGCGCTATCGTTGG
Organism: Sphingobacterium sp. 2149; assembly: GCF_031455655.1. Lineage (NCBI taxonomy): Bacteria > Pseudomonadati > Bacteroidota > Sphingobacteriia > Sphingobacteriales > Sphingobacteriaceae > Sphingobacterium > Sphingobacterium sp. 2149. The sequence continues at coordinate 481,066 of NZ_JAVDTD010000002.1, forward strand.
GGCAGCTTTTGGTTATATCTAAATAGTTACGTTTTAAAAGATGTTAAATATTTCACTTTTGTATCGCTATATAGTAGTTTTACGATAGTGATATTAATACGATATATTTTTCTACTTATTGCCATTGGGGCTTCGACTTCTGCACTTTTTTGTCAAGATAAAAAAGTGGAGGGGATTGTCTTTGATAAAAATACCAAACAGCGTATTGGGAATGTCAAGCTTGCCAACTTGCGAACAGGAGAGGTGAATTATAATACAATCAAAGGTGAATTTGTCTTTAATGCACAGTTAGGAGATCATATCGTCGCGATGAGTAAGGGGTACTTTTCAGATACGCTTCTTGTAGATGAACGTGGATTATTACTTTTTCATTTGGTACGCGAAACTTTTTATATAGAGGAGGTTCAGGTTTACGCACGCAAAAGTCCCGAAGAAATTTTGGAAAAGGCAAAAGTGGATTATGAAAAGGCATATCGTTTGGCAGGTTATGGTGATGTATTTTCTGTAGGACCAAATGGCGCTGGTTTAAGTATCAATTCAATCTACAGCTTATTTAGCAAAGAGGCCAAACGGGCACGCCGATTGACTAAAACCATTGAAAACGATTATAAGGAAAATGTGATCGATTATAAATTTTCGAAGGAACTTATCAGTAAAGTAACTGGACTCAATAGTGAAGAATCGGAGCGATTTAGAAGGATATTCAGACCCTCCTATTTCTTTATTCTTGCAGCAAGCGATTATGAACTGGCAAATTACATCAAGAATTGCTATTCACGGTATCAATTGAATCCTTCACAATATTTTATTGAGCCTTTTCCAACAATTAATTATAAATTAGTACCGTAAACAAAAATAGACGTTTTCAGAATGAAGTTATTTAATTTTGTCGGCATGGCTATGCTCTGCCTTTCTATTACTGGCATACAGGCACAGGATCTGAAAGATCTTAGAGCAAAACCAGATACCGTAATTTCCGTACAGAAAGAGCAACCTTTAAATATTAAAACTATTCGTCCTGTCGTTCCCAAACTGAACCTAGAAGTAGACTATTGGAAACATTGGACAAAATTTGGGATCAATTTAAATCAGGCATCATTTAATGATAATTGGAAAGGGGGCGGTGTCGGTTCTATTGCTGTTGGGTTGAATGCCAATCATAAATCGGATTATACCAGAGATAATTTCAATTTCGTGACTGAAGTTGATTTACGTTATGGAAAAATAAAGAACACCAATAATATTGCGAAGAAAAATAATGACCGTATATTTTGGGATAATAAGCTTTCTTATAAATTGTCTGCCAATTGGGCTTTGTTTACATCGGTGACCTTTGAGTCTCAGTTTGACGCAGGGTATAAGTATAAAACGATCAATGGTAGGGATACCATTGATTATATCGAGAATGCTTTTATGGCGCCAGCCTATCTGACGGAGTCTTTCGGTCTTGAGTACAAGCCCAGCAATGAATTCTCGTTACGTTTTGGTACAGGTACTGCTCGTCAGACCTTTATTTTGGATGATCGCGTTAGACCTCGCTCTGGGGAGGGTTTCTTCGCAAAGTATGGATATTATAGAGATCCAAACAATCCAAGTGTAGGTACCGGCGAAAGATTCGGTGTAAAGGAAGATCGAACTTTTGCAAATGCACTGGCATTCCAGCTAACGGGTAATTTGGACAAAAACTTCACAGATAAATTGAATGTAAAGGCGCGTTATAATCTTTTTGCGGATTATGAGAAACTTTCCGATCCAACGCACCGTTTAGATGTAACCGTAACAGCGAAAGTTACCCGTGTAATCAATGTGAACTTGAATGGTATTATGATTTATGATCCAGATGTTATTTCCAAGGTGCAATTGAGTCAGTCCTTGGCAATGGGAATTGTATATAGTTTACCAAAATAATGATTAGACCTGTGTCAGTAGGAATATTACTGTGCTCATTGCTTTCTTTGGCAAGTTGTAAGTCGAAGGTGCAGCCGGCGATTTTGAAACCGTTGGTAACATCTTTTGCTTCTCCGGTGGTTTTGGAGCCGCAGATTGTGACTAAGCCGGATACCAGTTTATTGACACCAGAGGAAAGAAAGATCATCTTTTTGCAGAAATCGGGAAGCCATTCTTATTGGCGTCAAGAAGAGGCTATTCATTATGATGTACGCAAGCCAAACTTTGTTATTATCCACCACACCGCGCAAGATAGCATCGGTCAGACAATTAAAACTTTTCAGATCCCGAGAACTAAGGTGAGTTCACATTATATTATTGGCCGAAATGGGGAGATTATACAAATGTTAAACGATTATGTCCGCTCTTGGCATGCTGGGGTTGCTAAATGGGGTTCTATCGTAGATATGAACTCATGTTCTATCGGTATTGAGCTAGATAATAATGGTAGAGAACCTTTTCCTGATGCACAAATTAATTCATTGATGACGGTGCTGGATACCTTGAAGTCTCGCTATTTAATACCGACAAATAATTTTATTGGGCATGCCGATATCGCTCCAGCAAGGAAGAACGATCCAAGTGTGTTTTTCCCCTGGAAAAAGCTGGCGGACCGGGGTTTTGGAATTTGGTATGATGAAGGGCAACTTGTTGCCCCCCCAGAAGGTTTTAATGCGATAGATGCGCTTAAAATTATCGGTTACGATACGTCTAATCTTAAAGCTGCGATTGTTGCCTTTAAAAGAAAGTTTGTTGTAAGGGATACAACACCCGAACTGACCATATACGATAAGAGCGTATTGTACAACATTTATAAAAAATATTAAACCTGTACAATCGTGCTTTTCGTTTTATTAGTATTGAATTTTATCATCTACCAATGCGCTTTTTTTTACGCCCAGCTGTAGGAGATAAGCGATCAGCATGACGGCGAGACAGCCAATAAGATTTAACCATAGAAACGGTATTTTATCCATTAACCAAATACCAATCACGATCACTTCTGAAAGTATAGCGGCAATAAAAACTGCTTTTCCCCTGATTTTGCTCATATAGAAGGCTACAATAAAAATACCTAGGATCGTCCCATAGAATAAGGAACCTAAGATATTGACTGCTTCGAGAAGATTACCCAACCTATTCGCATATAAGGCTACAAGGATAGTAAATATGCCCCAAATCAGGGTAAATAGACGAGACCACAGCAGATCTTGTCTTTCAGATGATTTACGGTTAATGAATCTTTTGTAGATATCAATTGTTGTTGTGGAAGCTAATGAATTAATAGCGCTTGCGGTTGATCCCATTGATGCGAGAAAGATAACTGCTATTAGCAACCCGATTAACCCTTTCGGAAATACAGTCGTTACGAAGGACAGAAACACATAATTATTGTCGTTCGTTTCCGCACTGGGATTGTTTTTTTTAATCAAGTCTATGGTTCGGTCTTTAACCTGCTGCATTTGCGCGTTTAGTTGGCCCAATGCTGTGCGAGCATGAGCAATACTTTTTGTGTCATCCTGCTCTAAGGCTATATTAAGCTGCTGAACAGCAGACTCACGCGCTTTAAACAGTTCGTTATGTTTCTGTTCGAAGATTTGATACTCAGGAGCGTATTTGCTTTCCTTGAGGTTTTTTACTTCAACTTGGTTAAAAAAGATAGGCGGCTGATGGAACTGATAATAGGCAAATACAAGAATTCCGATCAGGAGAATTGCAAATTGCATAGGTATCTTTAATAAACCATTCATAATTAATCCCATCCGGCTTTCTCTGATGGATGCTCCAGTTAAATACCTTCCGACTTGGCTCTGATCTGTTCCGAAATAAGAAAGCTGTAGAAAAAATCCTCCAATTAACCCTGTCCAAATTGTATAGTTATTGTTCAGATCAAAAGTAAAGTCCAACGCATTTGTTTTCCCTGATTTTCCTGCTATATGCAGTGCTTTTGAGAGGCCAATATCCTGTGGTAGCAGATGAATGACCAATATCCCGGCAATAAGTAAAGACGCAAAAATAATGCTCATTTGGAGCAATTGAGTATGGGATACAGCTTTGGTTCCGCCATAAGTTGTATAGATAACAACAAAACTTCCTATTGCCAAGGTCGTCCAAGTAAGGTCAATATGTAGTATGGTCGATATAATCAGCGCCGGAGCAAATATGGTAATACCCGTTGAAATACCGCGTTGAATGAGGAAAAGAATAGCGGTGAGGCCTCTGGTCCTTACATCAAAGCGTTTTTCTAGAAATTCGTAAGCTGTAAATACTTTCAGCTTATGAAAAATGGGGATAAATGTTATGCAGAGGACAATCATGGCCAGCGGTAGGCCGAAATAGAATTGAACGAAACTCATTCCTGAAGAATAAGCTAGTCCGGGTGCAGAAAGGAAAGTAATGGCGCTTGCTTGAGTCGCCATTACTGACAATCCGACGTGATACCAGGGTAAAGAACGATTACCCAGAAGGTATCCATCAATATTTTTTATGCCTCTACTCTTGTAAACGCCATACACGACAATAACTAAGAGTGTCAGAAATAAAACGATCCAATCTGCTGTACTCATGAATAGTGGTTCGTGAAAATGTACAGAAAAAGGATGAATACAAATAGCCAGATAACGACCAACCAGTAGAAACGTTTCCAGCTATTCATCGTTGTTATCTATCGGAAGGCTTCTGAGGATAGATGACGCTATTAAAAATAGCGGCAATAATCAATCCGACAGCGGCACCTCCAAAGATGCTTAAAAATGTCTCGTTTGCAGTGAATCCAATTAATGCACCAAATACTACAGCAACTAAAAGAATGATTCCTTTTGCTTTGCCAGCATCAATTGTCGTGCAGCTGTTGTCAATCTGATTTTCCATTATTCTATTATTTTGATTTTGATAACAAATTTACAAATAATCTGTAAGCTCCGGGAATTCCTGCAGGTAATTGTCTGAAAAAAGACAAAGATGTATAAACAAATTTACCTTTTCCATAGTGTGAAACTAGTAATGATCCATTATGTAGCGCCTCACCCGGGTCTTGCATGGTAATAGGCGTACGATATCTTTTATCAATATCTTCGGCAAAATATAGTCCCCGCTCCTGTACCCAGTGTTGAAAGTCAGCTTCGCTGATTTTGTTTGGGTAATTGAAAATAGGATCGTTTTTATCAAAATGCACTGTTGCTTTTTCGTCCGTTACCCGGCTTCTGCCAATACTAAAAGGAAAGGGACCAAAGTTTTTTGCTATCATTCCGTTATTTACATTGTATTGTTCTAGAACTGTACCCCCCATTTTCACATACGCAAGTACTTTGTTTTGAAGCTGCGCAATCTGTTTATTGACGTTGAATATCCGTACACCAAATATTACTGCGTCATAGGTGGAGAGATCTGCTTTCAACGCCTGTTCGTTACTTAGCACATCAACTTTTATACCAATGGCAACAAGCGATTCAGGAATTAGATCCCCTGCCCCATGAATGTATGCGACGTTCTTTACGTCGTTGATCAGGTTGATGTTGCTCATTTTTATAGCCGCATCTGGGAAATAAACGATATCAGGTATATGGTTGTACTCGATGGACTTTATCTCTTTCAATCGTTCTTTATTATTCAAAACAAACCCAAGGGTATCTATGGAAGATTGGGTAGCATCGGATGGTTTTATGCTGATTTCCCTAGAGATTATACGTTCACTTTCTTTAAAAGATAAATCAAAAGATGCTGGTAAAACTTCCCAGCCTTTTGGTATGTTGGGTTTTACATGAAATGTAGTAGCGCCTATTTGTCCGTTTTTCTGAAAAGTCAGATTCACTTTGACCGTTCGGGCATTTTGGGTAAGCGCCAGAGAACTCGAACTTTTAGCCGTTAATGGTGGTAGGATTACGATCGGGTTGTAGATTTCACCACGGACAGGGTCGGTGTATTTATACTTTATAAGCTGATTGATTGTGATGGGCTGGCCATTGATCCGAATTTCAATAGATACACTTGGAGCATCAGGATTTTCGGGATATCCGGTAAGATTGAAATCACTAATATTAAATTTACCTTTTCCATGCGGTTCCATCAGCCAGTAGGGTTGTGTTGTCCTATCGGCGATGACAAGCATAGTGTCTTTTTGCAACCTATTTGTTTTCAGTGTGTCATGAATGCTATTTCCGTTTAGCTGAGTCAGCTCAACTGTTATATTTGGACGGCGGACAATAATAGAATGATCCACTTTTATCTCATCTCCCAAGGCATAGGATGAATTTCTAGCAACACTTTCGAACCAAATTCCACCACAAGCAAGAATCAGTTTTTCAACTTCCTTTTTCTTCTCCGTTTTCCAGTATTCATCATCAATTTCATCCAGTATTTTGTATAGTTTGATCAGTTCTGTAATGATCAATTCCGGTTTATCAATTTGATATATCTGATTAATGTGGTCAATTAAGGGTTGGACTTTATTGCCGTTTTTCACTCTTTTCCAGGAAGTGTCTACATTATCCAGTAGTGTCTTCTCTGCAGGTACACCGTCGACGAATTCAAAATATTCAATTGATGAGCCGCGTTGGCTTGCCGACCCGAAGCCTTGACTTTTGTGTGAAGAGCGGCTGTGGGCAGCAATCTCGCCATAGGAGGCTCCTAATAGGGAATTGTAATCTCCAATATCTATTTTTAACTGATCTTCACGGGTATTGTTTTGACCGCCAAAATTAGCCGTATTCCAAAGGAGACGTTTCGCCTGCCAAGGACTTACAAATTGAAGTTGTTCTGAAAATTGATTAGGATCTGCAGCGGCTTTAAAAGCTTCTTGCGCTAGAATAGCGGAAGCTTGATGATGGCCATGGCCACCCCTTGAATCGGGAGGAAAACGTGTAATAATTACATCGGGCCTAAATTTTCGGATGATCCATACGGCCTCTCCAAGAACACGTTTTTTATCCCAAAATTCGAAAGTTTCTTCTGGGGTTTTCGAGAATCCGAAGTCATAGGCGGAGGAAAAAAATTGCTCACCTTTATCAATTTTTCGAGCAGCCAGTAATTCTTGCGTTCGAATCAAGCCAAGCTCAATACCCTGTTCTGTTCCGATCAGATTTTGTCCCCCATCGCCTCTAGTTAACGATAAGTAAGCTGTCTTATATTTCTTTTCTTGGGCTAACCATGCAATCAATCGGGTATTCTCGTCATCGGGGTGTGCCGCAAAATAGAGTACCGATCCCAATGTGTTAAGTTTTTCCAGATTAAGTTTTATTTCAGCAGCATCCCACTGTGGATTTTGTGCTTTAACGCTTGAAGTTGACAAAATACCCGCCAAAATTATGATAACAGAGATAAAAGGTCTTCGCATTTTTAAAGATAAAGATTTTGCTTAACAACGGATTGTTGATTATTGTAATTTTATTGAAAGTCTTTAAAGTTTGATTGATCCCTATGTATACCATTGCGCAAAGGTTATCATGCTGATTAGGCTTAGGCCAATACAAAGTGTAGGTTTCAGTTATACATAAAAGCGCTGTAAAATCATATTCGTCGATGCTTAAACAGATAATATGAGCACAGAATAAAAAAACGGAAATCCCAATCAAGTTGGAATTTCCGTTTAACAATTAAAATATTTTTTCCTGAAACGAATTTTTAGAGAATAGTTATTTTGTCGCTTCGCTCCAAGTGGCAACCTTTAACATAGTAAATATATGTAGAAAATATTGAGTTCTGTCAGATTACTTTAATTAGTTTTCCACATCGCTAAATTTTGTCAACATTTTAGCTTTTGGGAAATGTATAATATATCGTTACCATACCTTAAGCGACTATAGTACCGCGACACTTATTGTTTAATAGACAGACTGCTATCTTCATACGATCTAAACAACGTCGTAAGATTTGCTTCATAGTTTGGGCAAACTGGAATTGATATTCATCGCTATACTTCAAACGTTCAAAAAAGATTTAGACACATTAAAGAAAGTTTCAAAATCATACTTTTAAGCAAAAGCTATTTATCAATGGCACCAAGAACACGTTTCATAAATAAATTTAACGCGTCTTTTTTGGAATGACCTTCTTTAATTAATTTATCAACCTCTACCGCTCCATAAAGGTTTGAAATCAATTCACCAAGAACGTCTAGTTCCTCATCTTTCAAAGGAGCCTCTGTTAATGCTTCCAGTGTCTCTATGGTCTCTAGGACGTAGTCTACATCATTTTGCTCGATGAATTCTGTTAAATGCTTAATTACTGGAAGTTTCATTGAATAATTCTACTAATGCGTCCAACTTATTTGTTTGTACTTGATTAACCAATTTACCGTTCTTAAAGGCAGCAAAAGTTGGTAAATTATTCACGTTTGCTAATTTGCGAGATTCAGGAAATTTTTCTGCATCAGCGATTACAAAAGGCACACTTTCATTTTCGCCTGCTAACTTTTTGAATTTTGGTTTCATTATTTTGCAATTACCACACCAGGTAGCGGAATATTGAACCATAACAATATCGTTGCTATTTACAATTTCTTGTAAATTATCGTTTTCTAATTCTTGTAACATGATTTTATTATTAAGGTGATTGATGGAAGTCAACAGGAATCAGGAGCGACTCCTGTTGACGAGACTTGTCGTCTTCGTATTTTGTTAGTGTTTCGCTAAATAGTCAGCTACACCTTTTCTATCTGCGTTCATGGCATCTTTACCTTCTTCCCAATTTGCAGGACATACTTCACCGAATTTTTGTACGTGTGCATAGGCATCGATCAGACGTAAATATTCTTTAACGTTACGACCTAAAGGCATATCGTTTACCGACTCGTGGAATACGCGACCCGTTTCGTCGATCAAATAGGTTGCTCTGTAAGTGACAGCAGAACCTTGTGCTAATGTGCCGTATTCAGGGTGTTCAACTTCTTGAACATCTAATATTCCCAATATACTTGATAAGTTACGGTTTGTATCTGCTAAGATCGGGTATTCAACACCTTCAATACCGCCGTTATCTTTTGCTGTGTTTAACCAGGCGAAGTGCACTTCATTTGTGTCACAAGAAGCTCCGATTAAGATTGTATTGCGTTTTTCAAACTCGGCAGCTGCCTCTTGGAAAGCGTGTAACTCAGTAGGACATACGAAAGTGAAGTCTTTTGGATACCAAAATAAAAGCACTTTTTTACCTTCTTTGGTAGCTTTTTCAAAAATGTTAATTTGTAAATTATCGCCTAAATAATCGATTGCATCTACTGTAATGCTTGGAAAACTTTTACCTGTGAAACTCATAATATATCTTTCTTTTTTTGTTGCTACAAAGATACGGCAACTTCGGCCAAAAAGCGAATTGATTTTGCCAATACACTATCGTCAAAATCTATTTTGACTCGATTATAGCAATAAATTTTTATTATAATAATGATGCGTTAATCCAATGATCAGGCGACCGATTGAATACCTTTAAAAAATAAATAGATTAATAATGCGGTAGTTACAAATTTATGAACTTAAATAATTGCAGTTTTGCAAATCAAAACCTACTTTTGCGCTGTTCAAGTTGAGAACAACACAATGCTGGAGGGGTTCCAGAGCGGTCAAATGGGACGGACTGTAAATCCGTTGCTTCGGCTTCGAAGGTTCGAATCCTTCTCCCTCCACATTTTTTTTTCTTACCAAATTCCATTTCATCGTATAAGTTTTAAGTTTGTTTGCGTGTTAATTATTGCAGATTACATGAAATTCTTTGATGAGGTTTTTGGGAATAGCCAACGTCAATGGCTTGAATAAAGCTAGTCCATTTAGGTCAAGACCTTCCTCAGGAAAAAAATATCTCCCGATTTGAGGCTTACTATTGACTTATTTATAAAATAAGATTAAGTTTGGCTTCTGAAATGGCCCCGTAGTTCAACGGATAGAATAGATGTTTCCTAAACATTTGATAGCAGTTCGATTCTGCTCGGGGCTACAATAAAGAAAGCGATGGATTACCATCGCTTTCTTTGTTTCATAGGCTTTTTATTTTGGTATCAAAATTAAATCGTAATAGAATTGTCAATTTTTAATAATATTTCTATATTAGAATAATCAAATGATAATACAACAATTTTATCATTGGCTTTAATATAGATTGAATGGGAAAATTTTTAGTATACCAATTTAGAAGGGTATATGCAGCTAATCCTGCTTTTTTTGTTTTCTTTTCCATTTGGGTGTTTCTATTGACCTTTTCGGTGGCTTTTGTTCCCAAGGCTGATTCGTTTCATTTTATAAACTCACACCACGCTTTTTGGGCAGATATTCTCTTTACCATATACACCTATTTTGGGGATGGTCTCTTTGTTATCGCTGTTTTTATTGCTTACTGCTGTATGCAGCAATGGAATTGTGCTCGAGCTATACTCGGTACATATATCTTTTCGGGCGTCATCTGCTGTATGCTTAAAAATCTTTTCCATGTGGATAGGCCGGCCAGCGTATTTCATGGAGATCCAACATTCCATGTCGTCTCTTGGCTGCCTGTAGCCTACATCAATTCGTTTCCTTCAGGCCATACAACTTCAGCCTTTGCGATGTCAGCCACGATAGCAATTGTCTCAAAAAATAGATCTTTTGGGATTCTTACCTTTGTTTTTGCGGCATTAACTGCATACTCGCGTGTGTATTTAGGGCAGCATTTTGTAATAGATGTATGGTTTGGCTCGATGTTGGGCACGGTTACGGCTTGCATTTATCTGCTGGCAATGCCCTATGTTTTAAAAAGTAAACGCATGTCATTTAGCCTACGATTTCTTCAGGTCAAGTTTTAGATCGAAATTTCGATCAGCTGCTTCTTCGGAAAATTAGGCGGGGCTTGTTTCTTTAAATAAAGAGAGCCGCCCTACCATAAAAAACATTAAAAGGCCGAAGCAGGCAAAAATACCGTAGGAATAGCGCAGGCTAAACGCTTCGGCAATATAGCCAATTAAAGGTGGCCCCATTAAAAATCCTAGGTAACTGATGCTTGAAACCATGGCTAAAGCTACGCCTGAAGGTACATTTTTGTTTTGTCCGGCAAGGCTATAGATCGAAGGAACGTTGCAGGCTACGCCTATACCTACCAACATAAATGCTAAGGTACAGATGATAAATTCAGGGTAAATAACCGAGGTCATCATTCCGATGAACATTAACAGTCCACTGTATTGCAGCGTTCTTTTTCGACCTAATTTACGGATGACCGCATCGCCAACAAAACGACCTGTGGCCATCATGATCATAAAAGAAGCGTATCCAACGACAACAAATTTTTCGGGCGCTTGTACGATTTCTTTAAAATATACCCCACTCCAGTCAAACATTGCTCCCTCTGTTGCCATACTGAAAAAGCCAATAATACCGAGTTGAAGTAGTCCGCCTTCTGGTTTAGCGAAGAAACTGCGTTTTTCCTTTTGGGGAGATTTTCCTGGCACCAGATACTTGTGATTGATTAGCGTATTCCCGATGACAATGATTAATATGAGTAAGAAATGGGAGAACGTATTCAGTCCGAAGTTCATCGTCAATAAACCGACTAAAGCTCCAGTAAAGCCTGCGATACTCCAAGCGCCGTGAAAAGAGGTCATAATTGATTTTTTGAAAATCTGTTCGGTGGCTACTCCTTGCGTATTAACCGAAATATTACACATATTACCGCTTACCCCGAATAGAAGCAATATAGCCCCCAATTGCCAAGCATTCTGTGCAAAAGGTATGGAACATAACACCAGCGCATAGGCAATGGGTACAATGCGTAAAACACTGGCGCTACCATATTTTGTGACCAGCTTTCCTGAGAGTGCCATCGTAGCGAGTTGCCCAACAGGAAGCATTAATAATATGGTACCTAATTGCCCTTCACTTAAGTTAAGATGTGCTTTAATAATTGGAATGCGACTTGCCCAGGATGCAAACGCAATTCCTTGGCAAAAAAAGAAAAGTGAAACCGCGATTCTTATACGATTTCGCTTCTTATAAAGATCTTCTTCTGAGTGAGTTAACGTTGCGTCCATAGTTTCTGATTTGAGGGTGCAAAGTTAAGGATAAGTATTTCATTAAAGAATATATTGAGTCAAAAAATACGTAAACTTTTGGATTTCGAGATAGGCGGGTTATTATGCCCCTATTTTATTGTTGGTCTAAGCAGAAGATAATTATATACGGCACAGTTGTTTTTGCTTATTTCAAACACGATCGGATAAAAATCTTCTTTATTTCATGGTGGTTTGTTCGCTACCTATTTTACCTTTGTATTGGCAAACAATTATTAGCCTCCTAGATAACATGATAAAAAAACTATTTTTAAGTACACTACTGGCCTATGTTGGAACAACCTGTGTTATTGCCCAGCAACCCACATTTCTGTCCCATCCGACACTAAGTCCCGATGGTAAAGAAATGGTATTTAGCTACGAAGGCGACCTTTGGAAAGTGGGGAGTCAAGGCGGTGTTGCAGTTCGGTTGACCGGAATGGAAGGAAACGAGATCAATCCACGCATTTCTCCGGATGGAAAATGGCTGGCATTCTCGGCCAATCAAAATGGTAATATGGACATCTATGTGATGCCGCTGGCGGGTGGAGATATTCGTCAGCTTACTTATCACGATGCTTCGGATGAAGTGGACAGCTGGAGCTGGGATAGTAAATCACTTTATTTTACCTCATCCCGTTACAATAGAATGAGCGCCTTTCAGGTTGCTTTGAATGGTGGAACGGCAACAAGATTGTTTCCCCATATCTTTAATTATATCAGCAATGTGGTGCCAACACCCTCAGGCGAATTATTATTCAATGACAGCTGGGAAGGTTATAGTTCAGCCAACCGCAAACGCTATAAAGGAGCTTTCAATCCAGATATTAAGAGTTATAATCCCAAAACAAAAATTTTTCACCAGTATACCGATTATATTGGTAAAGATTTTTGGCCAACAGTCGACCAAAAAGGAAACATATTCTATGTGTCCGATGAAAGTAATGGTGAGTATAATCTCTATCAAATAGCAGGATCATCGAAGATCCAATTGACGGCTTTCTCAGAATCAATCAAACGCCCGTTTGTCGCAGCAGACGGTAGTAAAATCGCATTTGAAAAGGGTTACCAACTTTATATTTACGATGTCAATGCAAAGAAAACGATGCAACCTAGCATCGCTCTTAACCGCAACCAGGTCTTAGGAAAGCTGAAGGAGTTTAACATTTCAGGTAACATCAGTAATTTCGACGTTTCTCCGGACGGAAAAAAAATGGCGTTTGTATCCCGCGGGGAATTGTTTGTGTCGGATATCGAAGGAAAGTTTGTTCGTCAGATTCCAAGTCAGGGCGAACGTATTATGGAAGTTAAGTGGCTTAAAGACAGTAAAACATTGCTCTATAACCAAACGTATCTCGGGTATCAAAATTGGTTTTCACGCGCAGCAGACGGCAAAGGAGAGGTAAAGCAATTGACAAAAGATCTGCGTAACAACCGTGACATTACGTTTAATGCAGATAAAACAAAAGCTGTATACTTGAGCGGGCGTGATGAAGTTCGTATACTGGATTTGACAAGTTTGAAGAGTGAAATAGTGGTTAGAGACGAAATCTGGGCATTTCAAAATTCTTCACCTTCATTTTCCCCTGATGGAAACTATCTGTTATTTACAGCTATACGTAATTTTGAACAAGATATTTTTGTGTATAACCTGAAAAATGAGCAAACCACTAATTTGACAAATACAGGTGTTACAGAGGCAGCACCATATTGGTCTCCAGATGGTAAATATATTTATTTTGCGAGTAACAGAACCAAACCATCCTACCCCACCGGTATGCAAAACTCAAGTATTTTTCGGATGGCTTTGACCAATTTTGATCAGCCTTATCGTAGCACAAAGTTTGATGAACTATTTGTTACACCCGAAAAAAGAGATACAACATTAAAACCTAAATCAGTCGCGAGCCCAGCCGGCGATGCAAAGAAAACTGTTTTGGTTCAATTGGATTTAGAAGGTTTGCGTGACCGTATTGAACAAGTTAGCCCTGCATTTGGAACGCAATTTAATCCTTTGGTTGTACAAAAGGGCGATAAATCTTATTTGTTCTATTCCTCCAACCACGAAGGAAAATATAGTGCTTATCGGACCGTTTATGAATTATTTGTGCCAGCTAAAACAGAAAAAGTCACTGATGGAGGCTTTGGCCAATTTGTAGCGTCTTCAGGCAAGTACTTCGTTTTGAACAGAGGAACAATTCAGAAATATAACCTGGATCTGAATAAACTTGATGCGGTCACAATGAGTTTTAAATTCAATCGGGATCTTGAGAAGGAGTTCAGTCAAATGTTTTATGAAACATGGGCCAATCTGGAGGAAAATTACTACGATAGTCACTTTCATGGGGTAGATTGGGTAGCTGTCAAGAAGAAGTATGAACAGTATCTTCCAGGGATAAACGATCGGACAGATTTGCGTATCCTATTAAATGATATGTTGGGTGAACTGAATTCGTCGCATTTGGGTTTTAGTTCAATGGGGCAGGAAGAACGTAAACCGTTTGGTTTTGTAACGAATGAAATCGGTGTACTTTATGATGCCACTAACCCTTACAAGGTTAGCTATATTGTTCCAAATGGCCCGGCTGCAAAAAAGGAAGTTGATATTCAAGAGGGGGATGTCCTCCTTGCTATCAACGGAACAAAATTAAATACGCAGGCCGACCGCGATAATTATTTCACCTGGCCTTCTTTGGAGGAAGAGATCCAATTGACCTTCGATCGCAAGGGAAAGGAAGTTCAGACAAACATTCGTCCGGTTTCCAGCACAACGTTTAAAGATTTGCTCTACGACCAATGGATTAGAGATAACCGAAGCCGTGTAGACCAGTTGAGCGGTAGCAAGATTGCCTATTCCCATATGAAGAACATGTCTGATGCTGAATTGCAACGCTTTTTGATTGACATGGCCGAGCAGGAGAACAATAAACAGGGGATAATTTTAGACTTAAGGTATAATACAGGAGGAAATGTCCATGATGAAGTTTTAAGGTTCTTGTCTCAGCGTCCTTACCTGCAATGGCAATATCGTGGGGGTAAGCGTGCACCACAAAGTAATTTTGCACCGGCAGCCAAACCGATTGTCCTGTTAATTAATGAGCAATCTTTGAGCGATGCAGAAATGACCGCAGCGGGCTTTAAGGCATTAAAACTGGGTAAAATCATTGGTAACGAGACCTATCGTTGGATTATTTTTACGTCAGCAAAAGGTTTAGTTGACGGATCAAACTATCGACTTCCTTCTTGGGGATGTTACACCCTTGATGGTCAGGACCTCGAGCAAACTGGAGTTGCACCGGATATACTTGTGAAAAATACAGTCCAGGACCGGATGGAAAATAAAGACCCGCAATTGGAAAGAGCAATAAAGGAGATCCTAGGTGCCATAAAATAATTCTATTATCCACTAGAATTATTTCATGAAAATGGGCTGTCTAACAAAGTTGGACAGCCTATTCTTTTGCAGCGCTTTTTTTCTTTGAATATATTCTTTCGCACCTTGTTATTTGTCGCTTTTGCTATTCTTCGCTTTGCATTCTATGATTTCCTCATCTAGTTCTGACGGTTGTCCTGTGGAAATTAGTTGCTGATTTTAAATGGTTTTTATTTTTAAGTTGTTGCTTATTAGGTGTTAATGGTTTTATGTTGCGTTTCATTGTGAAATTGCTGATTGTGTTGCATCCCTTCCAAAAAACTAAACAGGAGATAATATGAAAAAGATTTTTTTAGAGGTAAAAGAGGCTTGCTCGGCAGATTGGAATAAGATGACTCCACAGGAGCAAGGCCGTTTCTGTAGTCAATGTAAGAAGATCGTTGTTGATTTTTCTCAGATGGATGATCAGGAGATTGTAAATGAAATAAAGAACTCTAATAGAAGGTTATGTGGGAGATTTTATGAAGACCAATTAATGCGCGAATTAGATGCGCATGTTTCCTTTGCTAAAAACCCTATTTGGCGCGGGGGGTGGACAGGAGTCGCAGCGGGATTCATTTTGGTCGGATCGTTGAGTCTTTATACGGCTCAGGCACAAAACAAATTGACGGGGGAAGTAGTCGTTGTACAGTCTGCGATGGGAATCAATAAGGTTAAAGAGCAAGGCCGCATCCACGTGTTAACAAACGATAGCAAAGTATCAAAGGACAGCGCCGATAGTGCTAAGGTTAGCATAAAAGGTCGTGTGGTTTGTGCGGGAAGTGATGTGAGTATGGCGGGAACAACGGTCTCTTTAGGAAATTATCGTACTGAAGTGGATGATAAAGGGAATTTTCAGCTTTGGGTACCACAATCGCTACTTGGGGTAAATCAAGAGCTCCGTGCACAAATGTTGGGGTATAAAACGGTGGTGGTTCCATTGAAAAATGGGAATCAAATGCATTTGGATAAACCAATAGAAATGGAAGTTAGGCCAATGATCATGGGAAAGATAACTGTTCCAAAGACGAAGCACAATATGGAGCAGAAGACCAATTAAGGTATAGAGACTCTTTATACGGTTCGCTTGATTATTACAAATGCATTAACAATCTCCCTTGAATGTCATAAAAGTCAAAAAAATATTCTTTTTCACTTGACTTTATCTGCGTTGAACCTTACATTTGGTCTATCGAATGACTTCGTAGCTCAGTTGGTAGAGCAACAGACTCTTAATCTGTGGGTCCTGAGTTCGAGCCTCAGCGGGGTCACTTTCAAAAAAGCCATTTTACGTACGTAGAATGGCTTTTTTTATTGCTAAACAACCTTGATAATTTACTTATTTCAGTTATTAGCTTCATGTTATTAATAGTGTGGGGAGGTTATAAAATTTGGCTATGAGATCCGCTTATCGTATTGGTCATCGAATATTTTCTGCTAGGAAAACATAAAACTCTTTAATCTGTTATTAATTCAGGAAATTAATTGCGTAAATTTGTATTTCAGAAGATAAGCTTATGGAAGACAAGAAGATTTCGATATTGTACGTTGATGATGAAGAAAACAATTTGTTTTCTTTTAAAGCGACATTTCGGCTAAAGTATACCGTATTTACCGCCATTAGTGGCGCTGATGCAATCGATATTGTCAAAAACAATCAAATACACATTATTATTACGGATCAACGTATGCCAGAAATGACTGGTGTAGAGTTTTTGGAGCAGATTATTAAAATTAATGCCGCCCCTATGCGTATTCTTTTGACAGGATATACGGACATGGCTGCTGTTGTTGACGCCGTTAATAAAGGAAAAATCTTTCATTATCTCAATAAGCCTTGGAGTGAAGAGGAACTTGATCAGACGATTCAGCGCGCTTATGATGTATATGCAGAACGTCAAAAGATTGTGGAGACAAATTCTCAGCTAGAGACTTCTAACGACCAATTGGAATTTTTGTTACGCCAAAAGCTACTTTCGTAAAAATAAGATAAGTTTAGGAAAGTAAGCTTTTAAGCTTTGTTGATGTTTTCTGGCATTTTGATAAGCTTTCCATCGTCTATGATGGTCAACTATAAAAGGCTTATTTACTCGGTATGACGACTGTAAAGGTTGTACCTTGATCGGGTTGTGATTCCACTTCAATTTTTCCCTGGAGCTTCAAGAGTGCATTTTGAACATTATAGAGTCCAAATCCCATCCCTTTAGCTTGATCACTAGCTCTGAAGAATAGTTTGAATATATCGTCAACATACTCTGGCGATATCCCTATTCCATTGTCGCTCACAACTATTTTCGCTTTACGTTCTGATACCAAAACAGAAAGCTTGACAAACTGATTCTCTTGCCCCTTACTTTGGTATTT
Organism: Sphingobacterium sp. 2149; assembly: GCF_031455655.1. Classification (NCBI taxonomy): domain Bacteria; kingdom Pseudomonadati; phylum Bacteroidota; class Sphingobacteriia; order Sphingobacteriales; family Sphingobacteriaceae; genus Sphingobacterium; species Sphingobacterium sp. 2149. Next base: position 498,792 of record NZ_JAVDTD010000002.1, read on the forward strand.
AAAAGCATTAGAAAGAAGATTATGTAAAATGAGTTCAAGAAGCGCCTTGTCTCCATTAAAATTCTCCTTTTGATCCACTAAAATTTCAAAAGCGACCTCTTTATTTTGCGTATACATACTATAAAATTGACGTATATTGCCGAAGAGTTCTTCAAAATTTATCTCGGACAGCAGGAGCTCGCCTCGTCTTAGTAAATAATAGTCGCGTAGGCTGTCAATGTAAGCGTCCAAACTAACTAATGAACTATCCATTAGCGCGAGCAACTCATGAATTCGATCTACGCTGTCAAACTCCAGTCCAAGTTTCACAGCGGAAAGAACTCCGGTCAACGGATCACGAAGGTCGTGGCTAACGCTATAAGCAAACTTATCTAATTCATCATAAGCTTTTTGTAGCTCGCGATTTTTTACCTCAAGCATGGAGTTTGCAACATAAAATTTATTTGCCTCTTCTATAGCCGAAACAATCTCTTCATTCATCCAGGGTTTGCGGACAAATCTAAATATATGTCCTTTATTGACTGCTTCAATTACAGTTTCCATATTGGCGTAAGCTGTTAGAAGAATACGGATTGGCTTTGGAAAGTCTTTTTTTATGCGGTGTAAAAAATCGATGCCCATCTCATCAGGCATGCGTTGATCGCAGAAGATAATACGGATATCCGGATGAGTATGAAGTATCTTTTCAGCTTCAGTTGTGTTGGATGCTGTATAGATCGTATAATCGTATCTAAAGTTCGCTTTAAAGCTAACTAAATTGTTGGCTTCGTCATCGATATATAGTATTTCAAACTCCCTCTGCATAATTTTATTATATGGTTTTATTCCCTTACAAAAGATATGAAAAAATAATAGTTAATTGAACTATTTTAAGTTTATAGTTATACTAATCATTTTGTTGAATTGGAATGATTAGTGTAAAACTGGTACCCTGTCCCACTTCTGAATCTACAACAATCCGACCATGATGTTTTGCAATAGTATTGTAGGCAATGGACATTCCTAGACCAGTCCCCTCGCCGACGTCTTTCGTCGTAAAAAACGGTTCAAAGATCCGTTCATGAATTTCTTTTGGAATACCAATACCATTATCGGCGATTTTGATAAAAACCGAAGTGTCATCGTTATAAACTCCGGTCTCAATACATATTTTTCCACCGACTTCGTGGTTGAATTTTTTATTTACAGCATAAATAGCATTTGTAACAATATTCAGAAATACTTGATTAAGTTTACCTGCATGACATTCTACTTTCGGCATATCTCCATAGATCTTATCAACCTCTATTGTGTTATTCAATAGACTATTGAGAATAACCATTGTTGATTCAAGTCCCTCATTCAGATCGGCAAATTTTAATGTATCCTCATCCACACGTGAAAAAATCCGTAAACTCTTGACTATTTCCGCGGTACGGTGAGCTCCATCGTGCATACCTTTTAATAAAAAATCCACCTCTGTTTTTAAATAGTCAATATCTAGATCGTCTTTAAATTTTTTAATCTGAATTTGTTTTTCTGTATCCGATATACCTTCTTTAAAGGCTATACGTTCCACTTCCTCTAGTGTTTCCCAGATCATCTTTATGTCACGTTTTAATGGGGCAACGTTCGATGTGACAAAATTGATAGGGTTATTGATTTCATGGGCAACCCCGGCTGTCAACTGACCAAGGGACGCCATCTTTTCAGCCTCAACAAGCTGGGATTGCGTTTCCTTTAGGTGAGTAAGAGTGGTCTGTAGAGACTCGTTAGATTGTGTCAATTCACGTGTCCGCTCATCCACTTTTTGTTCCAACACTATATTTTGCTCGCGTATCAATCTTTCGTTTTCTAACGAAATCGCTAATTCCCTGACTTGCGAGGCTTCTTTCTCTTCTTTTAAGATATTGATACTATAAGCGAGACCGAATGATAATAGAGCCATTTCAACAACGGAAGCAATTTGTACAGCGTTGCTTGTAAAATCGTTGTATTGTAGGATGCCATAGTCCTTTAGTAAGAATACTACTGAACCCAACAATAAAACCGTCCAACCATAAACAAAATATTTAGCGGGCTTATAACCATTTATCATCACACGGTAGGATAAGTAAAGGACGAATAAAGACCCCGCTCCCGTTGTTAATTGCATAACCGTAAATGCCAGTTGGGTAAGGTTTAGTAGTGTTAGAACTGGGCCAATGACAAAGAGGACAATGAAAAAAGTGATCACACGCCGTGATCTAGGCGCATTTTTGGATAATTGTAGGAATGAATCTGCAAAAAGTAAGGCACATAATCCTGATAGACATCCAAAAATAATCGGCCCTTTTGTTGCGAAATACGTCCAATTTGGCCATAAATATTGAAAACTGTAACCTTTAATTCCCATTTGTGTTATTCCTGCACAAAGAACATATAGTACATAATATAGATAGCCCCTCTCCCGAACAGAGAAAAATAAAAATAAATTATATATTGCCATAATGCAGACAATTCCGATATAAATACCGCTTAATAAGCTATCATCATTCATTTCTTTTAAGAAACTTCGTTCGTTACTTAAATAGATTGGTAGAATAATCTGTTCGGTGCTCTTAACTCGAATAAAAAATGTGGTTTTCTTATTTCCTGTTAATTGAATGTCAAATGCGTAATTAGGTACCTTATATTTTCTAGCCGAAAAAGGGCGATGTTCTCCCAACTTGATCGATTTATAACTCCCATCTGGTGATGGTATAAATAATTCGACCTCGTCAAGAAGAGGATAGGCGATCTCGAGTAGGAGCTCAAGTTTATCTTTGCCCTTATTTATCATCGGCAACCGGAGCCAGATATCAGAAGATGATGTACCTAAATTGGGGACTTTGCTTCCCAAAGATTGGAAGGATGAATCCGAAGTATCTGAAAAATCAGGCCGTCCATTGCCTTCGTAGCGTTCTAGGCCATATCCGATCAATAAGCGCTGCGTTGGGTGTTCTATAATAACCTCTCCAAAACAGGGCGAACTATATGTACAGATCAATAGGAAAATTAGGTTAAGCCAGCATCTCATCACAATATGCTATTTTTTTGCTTCGGCGATAACTAAATTCATAGAGACAAGGAAGCAGCCCGCTTCGTCAGCTTGGTTCAATGTGTTTTGAAACTCCTCCATCTCGGCGGTGCTCAATTGCTCTTTTTCGACCATTTCTAAAAGGATTTTATCTAAAAATAGATAACGATTAGCTTCCTCTTTCGAGCGGGCCACCATACAAAATGTTTGCAATTCTACGTGTTTAAAACCTTGATTTAATAGATCTGAGGTTAATTTATTTCCGGCCCAGCCATTATTAACTTTTTCATTGGTCAAATAATGGCATATCTTTGCCTCAATACCCACGTGTTTGCTATAGAATGTCAGACTATTCCAGATGGTCTCAACGATAACCAGAGGTTTCCCCTCAATCAAAACACGGTGAACCTCGGCAAACATTTTTTGCGCCTCCGCTAGATGTTGTACAACGCGTTCCATTCTAATACCGGAGATGGAATTGTCTGCAAAGCTAAGGTTGTAAACCTCACCTTGAACGAAGTCTACATTTTTTATGTTTGCAGCACTTGATTTCGCATGCTCAATTAGGGTGTTATCATGATCTAAACCAACGACTAGTACATTATCACCCAGCATGTTTGCCAAGTTGATGGCATCCATTCCAGTGCCACAACCAAGATCGACAACCACGCCCTCTTTAATCGAATTGAAAGGAGTGTATGAATGTATTTTCAATTGTTTAAGAAAATCACCGGTATCCATCAAGTATCCGGCATTATAATGCTTATTGTCCATTACAAAATATTTAAATTACGATCATCTGGCCTATGGTCTAATGATGTATGTTTCAGATTTTTAATAATCTCATTTAGATCCCATTGATTCAAATTCGGAATATCAATTTGATAATGGATTTCAATTTCTTTATTCCGCAAAGTTTCTATGCGGACAATATTGGAATTATTACGAAGGGAAAGAATTGCATCTTTGTTTTCTTGATCGGCTTCGGTTAGGGTTTCTAGGTTTCGCATAATCATCACAGTTGCCAGCAGGTCTAGCTTAGGATAATAAAATGTACCATTATTTCCAACACTGGTGTCGATCCGGTAGCCAACACTTTCTGCTAATTTTACTGTATAAGGAGCGCATAAAGCAAATAGCGATTTAATGCCGACCTGTGTACTGATCGCAGCGCCAGCCCGTGTTAAAAATATGCTGCCAATGCCATATCCAGCAATCTCTCGCGAGTTCCATAGCCCACAGCCTTCACCTGTTCCCTTTTGCGCGTACTCATAAACAAGGTCTAAAATTTTAGCATCCATCGATCCGGTTGCTTGTTCAATCGGAAGAGGTTCGCTACCACCAGATACGTGTATGCGTACTCCTCCATAGACTTTGTCGCCATCAAGGGATTCTACGATCAGCACGAATGATGCCGGATTATACATCCAGTCATTTTTGGAGGAAGTCACCTTCTTCACGCCTATAGCCGTTAATACATGCGCGTGTCCTTCTATGAAACGTTCACAGGTTTGGGGATCGTCGATAGCCCGAAATGCTCTTAGTCTTACTACTGGACGTCCTTCGTTGAATAATAATGCCACCGAATGCTTGATTTATCGTTTAAACGCAAATCTAATCAATTAAATGCAAAGCTGTTTATTCTTCAAATAATTTATATCTTAAAGAAATTATCTGTAATTTTCAATGATGAAATTATTTGATTTTTTTCATCTACATAGGCAAAAATTACCTATTTAAACTGATTTCATCGAAAATATTTTATTGTCTTATTAAATTATATTTTTGACGTCATAATGTCCACCTCACAGCATTAATGTTTCTGCAGGGTATTTTTATAAATCTGACCATCTTTCATAATTACCAAAAAGTTTTTATCTGGATCTGCCAACAATTTTAGATCCTTGAGCGGGTCACCATCAACAAGGATAAGATCTGCCAGAGCGCCTTCCTCAATACTTCCTAGTTTGCCGGGATATGGACTTCTTAATCCTGAAAGCTGTAGAAGTTCACCATTATCGTGTGTGACCATTTTAATGATTTCGGCATTTGTAAACCACTTTTGAAGTCGCAATATAAATGCATTCTGCAATTTATTCAGATCAGGTTCAAAAAGGAAATCTGTACCCCAGGCTAGTTTTACGCCATATTTTTTAGCCATAGGCCACACTTTTTCCTGACCTTCTATGACAGGCTTACGCTTGATTCTTCGTTGCGGATCCATATCGGGCGTATCTTCCACAAGATTCTGTAAACTTAGCCAAATATTGTTTTTTGCAATTAGCTGCAACGTTTCTTCGTCAAGCAATTGTCCATGTTCGATACATCTTACGCCAGCTTCGATCGCTCTTTGAATCGCTCTTGGTGTATAAGCATGTACGGTGACATAAGTTCCCCAATCTTCTGCCGCTTCCACTGCCGCCTTCATCTCGTCAAGAGTATATTGGGTTACATCTACTGGATCGTATGCAGAAGAAGTGCCCCCGCCTGCCATGAGTTTAATTTGACTCGCTCCAAATCTCAAATTTTCTCTCACTGCAGTCAATACCTCGGCACGCCCGTCGGCGATAAATGTGGCACCATATCGTTCTGCACGAGAGACTACTCCAAAAAAGCGGCGTGATTTTTCCTCAGGAGTACGAAAGTCCCCATGCCCTGCCGTCTGGCTTATCGTAGCCCCAGATGGCCATATCCTAGGTCCCAAAAGTTTGCCCTTATCAATGGCAGCTTTTAATGGGAATATTGGACCACCGACATCACGTACGCTTGTAAAACCACGCATTAACATCTGTTGAGCTGAACTGCCTACTGTATTGAACAAAAATTCTTCCGATAAGTCATTTGTCATCATCTGTGGCATCGTCAAAGCGCCAAATACCAAATGTACATGGGCGTCAATCAAACCCGGCATGAGTGTTTTGCCTTTACCGTCAATTCGAATGACATCCTTATCTTTCGCCTTAATTGGAGACGCGCTTATGTGCTTAATGGTGCTGCCTTCTATTAAAACATACCTTGGAGAGGTTAGCATTTGACTCGTAAAGTCAATCAGTTTGACATTTTCTATTAAAACCTGCTTCTCCTGACCTTGGATAGCCTGTAGAAAAACTATACAAAGAAATAGAGTTAGTAGTTGACCTAGACGCATAGTATGAAGAATTACGGTGATATATAATATGACAAATAAATTTTGATTTCAACGAACTGATGTCAGCTCGAAAAGTATCTTCTAAGTTAAACTATAAATTTAATATATTTTAGATGTTTCGGCACAAATTTCCTCTCGACTCCTCTTTTTAGGTAAATAGGAGTCAATAATGCTAGCAATCATTTGAAAAGAGTTAATTTTATTCCATTATGATGTATAAAAAAATCATTCGAAGTTATTTAAGTGGTGTAATTCCTAAGATCAGTACTAAAAAAGAACTGTTCACCTTGTCTTTCTTGCTCGGTTTATCAGCCTATCTCTTCCTGATCGTTTTTCAACCATTTGGAACGTACAATTTTGATCATATCCATAAATTTGTTTTGTTATCCGGATATGGGGCAATATTATCTGCAGTTTATATACTAGTTTCTCTTGTCTTACGTACAAAAATCGAAACGATTGCTATGGAGTTGTTCCGTATCACCCTTGTACTACTAGTGACAAGTTTTTGTAATTTCATCTATCATGGTTGGATTATTAATGGTGCGCCTCTACAATGGAGCAACCTCCCTTTTATTGGATTTTATACACTGTCACTCTATAGTCCAATTGGAACGATTTATTTTTTGCTTCGAATAAACAGGTATAGTCCACATCATGTACAAAATAATCCGCTTAATGTTGTAATTCCGATAAACTCAGATGCGATATCAAGTCAAGGTAATGATTGTCATTTTTTGACATTAGTCAGTATTCCAAATGGAAGCCAAACAATAACATTACAGCCGGATGATTTTATTTTCGCAAAATCGATGGACAATTATTGCATGATCTATTTCAGAAAAGATGATACACTGAAGAAGCAAATGATACGAATAACATTAACGCACTTGTCTCAGCTTCTACATACGGGTGCTATCCACCGGTGTCACCGATCATATCTAGTCAACTTTGAAAAGATATTGGTAAAGGAAAGAAATGCACAAGGTTTTTTGTTGCGTTTTGCAGATATTGACGATTTCGCCATCGTTTCAAGGTCTGCCATTGAATCCGTTCGACCCTATTTATAACCAACGGCCAGTTACGCTGTTGTCAATCATCCCTAAAACTTGACGTATACCACATAATTTTGTGTATTCCTAAAGTGGAGCATAATTTCGCTTAAAAAAAAGATGAAAACTAAAAATTTAAACCTGCTCTTACTATTTCTTTTTTTCGGAATATATTTTATTCTTGATTATTCGTTCTTTTCCACACTGCAATCTACTCTAATTAACTATATTCCTAGTCGGTTTTTAGGCACGTGTGCGCTTATTCTATAAGCCTTTTGCCACTATTTTTGGGAGCAATGCTACTTAAGCCAAAAGAGTCAGATAAATTCTTCACAAAATTCGGGTTAAATGGTTCTTTTCTACAAGGGATTTCTTTTGGGGTGATAACAACTTTGCCGATGTTCTTGGGTTACGCCTGTGTTTTTACCATAAATCGTAAAATAGATCCAAACACGCTATTAATAAATAGTGTATCTTCAGGATTCTTTGAAGAGATAATCTTTCGTGCCTATTTTTTTGGTTTAGTTTTTCGCTATACCCGACTAGGATTCATTCCATCCATTTTTGCAACGTCATTCCTATTTGCCTTACTACACCTTTATCAGAGTCAGGACTTGGTTGAATTGGTTTTGATATTTAGCATAACGTTCTTCGGCGCGATCCTGTTTTCGTGGTTGTATGTCGAATGGAAGTTTAATCTATGGATCCCGATCGCACTTCATATTTTTATGAATTTAACCTGGATGATCTTTGATGTTGCTGACAATTCCGCTGGAAATGTATGGAGCAATTTCTTTCGTTTTTTTACTGTCTTTATGGCGATTGTATGGACGATCTTGCATGCGCGGAAAACGAATGCTGGTCTACAGGTCAAATTGAGAAATTTATGGCTGAACAGTTAATGGGATATCTTATTTCAAAGGGCGTTTGTGGCTGTACATGTGTTGTTGCAAAATGACCCTCTTGAAGATCATATGAGCAATAGTTTATGGCTAAAATAGATTCTTTGGTGATCGCTAACTCTTGGATAATCTCTGAAAACAGTATTTTTTTTGGCATAAGATTGGCTAACTTGATGTTTATGAATAGACTGTTATTTTTACCACTATTGCTCTTGATCGGATCAGCTTTAGCCATTGGAACATTGAGTTGTGATCGCAACACAAACGATAAAGGCACAGGTGCAAAAGATTCATCTATAGTTAAAATAGTAGCTGTAAAGGATACGATCACCCCTGCGCAATTCCCTCCTTTGCCAATTGATTATGAAAATACGAAGGTTTTAAAAAACAGCTATGTGGTTGATCGGTCAGGCGTTGAACTTCGTCAGGGGCCTGATCAGTCTGCGCCGGTATTGGGGAAATATCCCTATGGTACCAAACTCGATGTTATTGCTGAAGAAGGGGATTGGGTTGCCGTCATGGATCGCATTCAACGGGATTATAAAGGAGCACAAGGTGAGATGGGTGATGTAACGAGATGGGAAAAGGTATATGTCGCAAAGTCGAAGCTGGGAAAACAAGATCAAATTACAATATCACCGAAAGATTTAAACTTAATCATTTCTATTACGATAAATGGTCGAGAAACCTATTATGAAAAGGGACATTCTTTAGATAAATATCTGCGGGTAGAATTGATCGATGAGCAAACATTTTCTGCAGCTCGTAAAACTTCGAAAGACTACTTGATAAAGGATACCATGTCTTATCCTAAAAATGGGAAGGTATTGGAGCTGCCTTTGAAAAATGGGGAAAAACTAATATTTACGGATAAGGGTATCGATAGTGAATTAGAAGAGCGGTATTCGTACAAAGGGCATTATGATTTTCTAAATGCTTATGCAGTGGAAGGGAATTATTGGGAAAGTTCTGATGTACGCCTTTTTGACAAACAAGACGGTCATTTAATTGTGGAGTGTGGTGCCTCCCCCTTCTTTTCATTGGATAAAAATTACCTAATGACTCTGCTGGCTGATCCTTATGAATCCACGGGCGACTTACAGCTCTTCCACGTGAAACAAGGGAAGCTTTCACCAATGCTTTTTGTGAGGTTTAAGGAGTGGATGCCAACTTGGAAGGAGGAACTGATATTCTGGGGGAACGATGGTTGCATCTATACCGCTGCTAACCATATCAATGGCTATTGGGGGGATGAGGGTGCTTTAAATGAAAAAGCACAGTTTATTAGAATTAGCATATTACCACAGTAGAGAACAGCTAAGCCCTACTTTTATTGATCGGAATACTTAGATTGTATTATTTTTCTGTTCACTAAAACTATTCTAACCTGTACCTGTTGTATTCATAAAATTAGATTATAGTTTGTAATTTAGCTGGATGAAATTAAGAATATTATCATTATTTACAATCATTTTTATGTTTACTATGTCTTCCATGGCACAAGAGCAACCATGGAAGGAGCATAATAAATGGATTTGGGGACCTTCCGTAGGTTATCAGTATCAAAGTGGTAATTTTCTGAAAGTTTCAGGCTGGGGATTGTTTGCCCCTAATGATTTTCAATATATGAAAATTGATGCCGGCGCTAATTTCAGCTGGATGGGAGGTAAAACAACTGTCATTCCAGAATTGGGGTTCACCTATTACCTAAATGATTTTGTTCTGTTCCCTTTTGTGAAAGCTGAACTCACACCTTACACAATAACACCTAAAGTCGGAGCTAGTCTCTTTTCTATTGTCGATCTCGGTATAGGTTATGGATTTGACTATAACACGAAGAAAAACTTTAAGCCAATTGAAGGGTTTACTGTGTCGGTCGGTGTCAATATTCCGCTTAATTTTCATATTTATTAATAGAAGCATGCAAAGTAAGATTTCCTATCTTTTTCTCGTTGTATTTATCTTATTGGCTCTTATTGGACGTGTTAGAGCACAAGATTACTTAATCGGCCCTACCTTGAGCTACCAATTTCAAAAGGGAAGTATAGTAAAAAGTGGCGCTTATTTTGCTTTTCCCGTTGTTGGTGATCATATTTTGCGAGCCGATGCCACAGCCAACTTTACCTGGACTCAAAAGAAATTTGCCGTCATCCCTGAGGCTGCGGTAACTTATTATCCTCAAACATATGTTCTGACTCCGTTTTTTCGTACAGAACTTAGTCCTTATACTATAACACCGAAAGTTGGGTTGAGCTTAGCGACTTTATTGGATATTGACTTGGGATATGGATTTTCAATCAGTGACAAAAAAGATTATAACCCTATAAAGGGATTCGCAGTATCTCTACGATTCAGTATTCCGCTAAATTATCGAATCAATATGTAGTTTGATTTTCTTTGTGTCTCATTAGCCTAATTAAATACTCCAAAATCCTAGTTTGGCAAGATCATTTTTGATTATGGTCTGTTTCTTTTTTAATTTCTTGTGCTACAGTGTTTTTAATCTCTTTTGGACTAGTTGTCAAGCCACTTCTTGAATGCGGTGACTCTTTCCCGTGAAACAATGAGCTCATCCGATGTATAGTGCTTAAGGTATATTTTCAACCGGGCATTGGAATGTACAGCAATACTTTTGATGGCGTCAAATTGAACGATAGTGCTTCGGTTGATCCTGAAAAAATCTTTAGGGGACAATTGCGGTACCAAACCGTCCAATGTCTGATCCAAAAGATAATTTTCATTTTCATTGGTATAAAGATAAGTGCCTTTGTTCTCACTATAAATACATTCAATATTCTGGGTTGTCACTAGTTTTATGTTTTGGCCAAGTTTTATTGTAAAGCGTTCCTTGTAGGTAGGTAAAGCGTTGCTATACAAAGCTTCTAACGATGTTAGGTCGAAATGGGTATTGGGTCGCCTAAAATGAAGGAATTTTTCAACTGCATTTTTCAATTCTTCATCATCAATCGGCTTAAGTAAGTAATCAATGCTGTTTTGTTTAAACGCACGTAACATATATTCATCGTATGCAGTGGTAAAAATAATAGCCGCACTTGGCTTAACCTGTTCGAGAATATCAAATGAAATCCCATCAGCGAGTTGGACATCCAAAAAAAGTAGATCAGGTTCAGTATTTGACATAAACCATTCTACAGATTCCTCGACAGTTTGCAGTACCGCAGATACTGTGTAACCCATGTTCTCCAATTTTCTTTGGAGTAGTCTCGCTGATGGGAGTTCGTCTTCTATGATTAATATTTTCATGGCTTGTATAGGGTGCTTATTTGTCGTCGGATCTTTGTGTTTTTAATTTAGTGCCCGTTACAGCGCAAGAGTTTGGGGGCGGGGCGCAATTTCTTTGATAATCGGTAGCGCAACTGAAAACAGGATATCACTTTCCTCAATATACACGGGTAAATCGGAGAGTATTGCATACCGCTCCTGAATATTTTTTAGGCCAATTCCCGAGTGGCCATGGAGCACCTTCTTCTTTTGAAGATTATTATCAACATAGAGGTAATCATTTTTTCGATAAATCTTTAATAAAAGAGGTTTTCTAAGTGACACAACATTGTGTTTGATCACGTTTTCGATCAGTAGTTGAAGTGAAAGAGGTAGAATAAATCCCTTACGCTGCTCATCATTGATCTCTAAATCGATCTGAATTCCCGCTTCGAATCGAAGACTTAACAGATTCAGATAGGCTGTTGAAAAAGTGAGCTCATCCTGCAGTGAGACGAAACTTTTATCTTTATGCTCCAAAACATAGCGATAGATTTTAGAAAGATCAGTGGTAAACATGCTGGCCTTTTTGGGACTCTCCTCAATTAAACCATTTAATACATTCAGACTGTTGAACAGAAAATGCGGATCGAGTTGATTCTTGAGCGATTCAAATTGTGCTGCTATTAGTTCCTTTTCTTGTTGAAATTCCTTGATTTGATAGTCTTTGAACCTTTTATAAAAGTAGAGACCAAAGAAAATCATTGAAATGCACCATGATATCATCGCCGTTTGAAAGTAGTATGCAACACGCTGCTGATGAGTGAAATGGTGAAAGCGCTGAGCGAAGCTTTTAGTAACTCCCGGGTAGAATAGGCCTGAGAAAAAAGCATTCACAATAAAAACGACTACTATGGTCAAGAAGAAACTGACACTATAAAAGATAAGCATCTTTTTCCCAAAATCTTTACTGTTAGGGTATTTATTCCCTACCCATTTCGACAGATAGTTATGGCCTAGGAAAAGAAAAAATCCGTATAAAAGACCTCTGGCCATATTAGGGTGAAAAATAATGGATGTCCAAGGGACATCGTTATGGTCAAGCTTGGCCATAACCACAAAATAAGTGCTTACGACGAAGCTTGCCAATAACGCTTGTATAATTGCTTTAAACGGTGCTTTTTTCACAAAGTATTAATTGCATTCTTTTAACAGTTGTTCTGCCCGATCTTTGCCCCATGATGGCGCAAAGGGAATGGAGACTTTTTGTTCATTGAATAAAGATAGTGCTTTCTTGACATCCTCACATTCTTTACGGGTATCTTGATTGAAATATTTTTTTGCGTTCATTTGGAATTCTGCGAGGCCCAATACTGCTCGTGGATTATTGGGGGCTAATGCAAGTGCTTTCTTATAAAGGCCTATGATGATAGGCGACAGTTCCTTACCTTTTGTCATTGGATCGGTTATCATTAATGCTGTCTTGTTCATTGCCCGTAAAATAAGCCATTCAGGATTATTGTCTTGTGCAGTGCTTTTCAAAATATCTTCCGCAGATTGTATATATTTCGCTTGTGTTTCTTTATTTTTCTCTTTAAAGGAAGCAGTTGTGAACACCATTGCTTGATAATACGCTGGTATCCAGTTGTTTTTTTCTACCTGTGAAATACGTTCGAGAAGAGCTGCCGCCTTTTTTGTCTCTCCTGACTGCCATAAACCCATGGCCTGGCCCATACTTTTTTCAAAATTGCTCTGTGCAAATGTTGTACTGCTTATTAAACAGATAATGGCGATAATAATCGATTTCATAATTTTTAGTTTAGTAGTAAGTATTTTTTTGTTATTGTCTCTTCGAGTTTACAGGGGTGAAGTTGCGTATCGTTGCTCTCAATTAAAAACAAATTTGGATGAACCGACGTATTTCCCTGATGAGCTGTTGCTTCCTATAATTTGTCCAGTTGATTGTCTTTGTCGTTTTTACTGATTGTCCAGAAATACCCAAGAAAAACAAATCGTTTGGCTGTAGGGACAATCGGTCTACGGTTATAAATTCCCTGTGCATTTGGTTGATCTGCATACTGATAACCGTAGATCGGTGAAGCGCCGAGAACGTTACTGACGGAGAAATGGATAATTTTTTGTTGGCTATAGAGAAATGACCAGCTCATGGATAGATTATTATAACCCCTGATGTGGCCATCCATAAAGGAGCTTTGGTTAGGATCGTTATAATTTCTGCCCGATACGTAAGCGTTAGTCAAACTGAGTTGTGAACGAAGGCTTGAAAACCAATATTTTCCAACGATATTAAAACTATGTTTATAAACATAAGGCGGAGTAACAGTAGATGGATAGTTCGCTTCATTTCTCTTGCTGTCTGTGTAGGAATAGGATATCCAGTACTGTAGGTTTTTTACACTGCTGCTGTTTTTGTAAAATAGGTCAAAGCCTTTGACATCTCCGCTTCCATTATTGTCATATTGGCTATTATATTGAGGTGTTACACTATTGTATTTAACCAAGTTGTTGTAAGTTTTGCGGTATGCCTCTAAGCGAAGTAGATGTCCTCCACGCGCATAGAAATAATTTGCGATATAATGTTTGGCCCCTAACCAGTCGAGCTGAGGAGCATATTTTAATACTGGTGTAGGTGCCTGCTGATGGAAGTTCCCGTAAGCAACAGAGAGCTGGGTATATTTATTTAACGCGTAGCCCAGCGAAGCCCTCGGTTCTAACGTTTTCTTGTTTTGCAAATTGGAAGAGGTTTCTCGCAGGCCGATCTTCCCAATCAAGTTTGGTAAGAAACCAAAGGTCGTTTCAGTATATAGAGCAGTCATTTTGCTTTGGAATCCATACATATAGTCAAGGTCTTGCCGGTGGTATTCTTCTTGATAATTCGTGTCAAAGTATTCTATTCCCCCAATGCTTTTAATCTTGTTGTTCCAGATTTTACTTAGTGTTGCTTTTAAGTGAAGACTCTTTTCATCATTAGGTAGGTAAACCTCTCCGTAAAGAACCTTATCCGTCAGATAGCCTAGGCCTATGCCCGATTCGAGCGTCCAGTGGTTTCCTAAATTCTGGCGGTAGCTGATATTGGTATAGGCGTTGTTGGATTTCTTTTTCACCGGGACAGGGTGTGGGTAATTGATGTCTGCTTGGTAAAGCCCCATATTTTCGAAAGTGTAAGCCCCATAAATATTTAGAAAGCCTTCTTTAAATTGATGGCGATAAATCATTTCTCCAGCGGCATTTTCATAGGGCTTCGTCCAGTTAATATCTGGTGTAATAATTTTTGAATAGGGGCTTAGGTTTGTATAATTGCTGTTGAAGGTTAGCGAATTTTTGCCCCATTGTAAAGTATGCCCTAAACCTAATCCAACGGAAGATAGCGAAAGTTCTGTTTTGGGTTGTTCTATCGTGTTTTCGGTATTCAGGGCTAGAATGCTCGACAGTGCATTTCCAAATTCTGCAGAATAGCCCCCAGTAGAAAAATTCACGCCCTTAAATAACATGGGCGAAAACCTGCCCCTGACAGGAATTTCATTAGGCGTTGCGGTATAAGGTTGGGCGACTCTGATACCATTTATGTAAGTCTGTGTTTCGGAAGCATCTCCACCGTGGACCATAAGACGTCCATTTTCTCCTCCAACCTGTGCTCCAGGCAATGTGGCCAGCGCGCTGATGATATTGCCCATACTTCCTGCGGTAGTAACGATATCTAAAGGGCTCATTACGGTGTTTTTACCAGAACTATTTGCTTGCAGAATACCTGCTTGAATGGTGACTTCCTGTAAGCGATTTTCGCTTTCTAGCATTTGTATAGTCAGAAATTCTTTTTGTGGCAGTTGGATAGACTTGCTGTATAGGGGAAAGCCAACAACGGATGCTTTGATGATTTTAACTCCTTGCTCATTCGTTTCAAAAGCAAAGTTGCCAAGTGAATCTGTGGTGCCGCCATCGTAGCTACCATCGATATAAATATTGGCCAAATAAATAGGTTTACCATTTTTGCCGACTACTTTTCCTTTTAGAATAGACTGTGCAAATAGGATGTTAATGGAAATAAATAGTAAGGTTAATAACAGCTTCATTTTCTTTATATTTTGCTCAAATATGGCTGATAGTACCATTTACTGCTAAAAAGAGTGGATGGAATGTCAAAATATCGTGATGAATTGAGGTATCCCAATTTTATGCTGTAAATTGATGCCGAAAAGTACTGTTTGATAACAGAAGTGTGCGCTGTAATTTAAGTCAAGAAAAAGCGAATAACTATTTTAAATGACTGTTAGTTTGCTGTGCGAATGTTGACTGTGTTAAAATTCTTGACGGCTATGATGTACCAATAGTGAAACATTCCCAAGTGATTGGCTAAGTGGAAAATAGCTACGAGCAATCATTTAAACTGGCTTTCGAAAATATTATAGTTTTTTTCGATTCATTCACAATATATAGCAAGTCCCGAAGCGCAGGGCAAAAGAATCGGTAACACCAACATGAATAATTTTACGCGTTTAGAACAACCAACAGGCCGGCTTATTACAGTCGATGACAAAGAATATCTTTTTTTTGGAGGAACCTCGTATTTAGGTTTGGCAACTGATCACACGTATGCATCTATTTTTATAGAAGGTATACAACGCTATGGCATAAATAACGGGACTTCGCGAAATAATAATGTGCAACAGGCGATCTATGACCAAGCGGAAAGATATGCGGCGAGGCGTTTTGATTTTGAAGCGAGTTTATTGCTTTCCAGTGGATATCTAGCTACTCAATTTTTGATTAAGACATTGGCCGGCGAAGGAGAATTGCTGTATGCCCCCTCCTGTCACCCCTCGTTGTGGCTAGACGAAAAACCTGTCGTAGCGGGAAGTTTTATTGACTGGGCCAATTCAACTGTTGCATATATTAACCAATCGGTTCAAAAATCCTTTATTATTGTCAGCAACAGTCTCGATAATATGAAGCCGGAGATTTATGACTTTACTGTCTTTGCACAGATTAATCCAAGCAAGCGGGTTTTGTTGCTGCTGGACGATTCTCATGGAATTGGTGTTATGCGAAAAAATCGCATTTCGTTCGATAAGAGCCGTTTTAATTTGGCTAATATTGAACTGATTGTCGTGGCTTCATTAGCGAAAGGGCTGGCAACAGATGCGGGTTTGATTCTGGCAGATGAGCAGCGGATCCAAAAGCTAAAAAAATCCAATTTTTATACCGGTGCATCTCCGAGTTCGCCTGCGAGCTTATATGCATTTGTAAATGGAGAGGAGATCTATTTACAGCAATTCAAAAAACTGCAGTACAACAGTAGTTATTTCAAAGCACGTATAATGTCCAGATTAAATGCTGTGCCTAATTTTCCTGTCTTTTCATCAACAGACATCAACCTTTATGAAAGACTGATGGCGTCAGGTATATTGGTTTCGAGCTTTCCCTATCCGCTTGCTACAGACCCGCTATTGAACCGTATTGTGGTGAATGCACATCATAGCGAAGCGGATTTGGATCGGTTAAGTCATGCTATTGGCATATATTGATTTTTATCGCGCAACTAATGAGTCAACATCTTGTAAATTAGATAATTGTTTTTATTTTTGGACTTTATTTTAATGGTTGAATAAAACTAGGATCTCGTTAAATGATTGTAAATGTTTGGCTTTTGGAAGCTTATTTATCAAAAAAGTATTTAAATAATTTCCATTACTCATTTTAAAACAATACTTTTGCATCCCCAAACATTAGTTGGCTTAAGGGTTGAAAAATAAATAATTACAGTAAAATAGATATGACTAAAGCAGAAATTATTGCAGAGATCTCTACCAAAACTGGCTTAGAGAAGGTAGATGTTCAAGAAACCGTAGAGGCGTTCTTTAAAGTTGTCAAAAACGCAATGATCGGAGGAGAAAATGTATATGTAAGAGGTTTTGGGAGCTTCGTAGTCAAAAAAAGAGCTGAGAAGACTGCAAGAAACATTTCAAAAAATACAGCAATCATTATCCCTGAACACTTTGTTCCTAGTTTCAAGCCAGCTAAAATTTTCGTAGAGAAAGTAAAGAATGGCAATAAATAATCTTTAAAATAGATTAACATGGCAAAAACCAAACAGATAATAGTAATAGGATCAGTAGTAGCCTTGGTTGCTGTGCTTTTGGCGCAGCCTATTAAAGGTTTGGTGAACAAAGAAAAACAAACTGCTGCAGCATCTGAATCGAAGCCTTCCAATGAAATAAATTTGGAAAATATATCTTCGATGACAAAACAAGGTTTAGATGCTAGTTTAGTCAAAGAAATTTCCGATATTGAGGGCCAAGTTGCAAAAGCTTCTGGAGAGGATAAGATAAAGCTGTTGCAACAGTTGGCAGATAAGTGGGATGATGTCGCTAAACCAGCCCCTCAGGCTTTCGTCTATGAGGAAATGGCAAAGGTTTCACCCAAATTTGAGTATTGGTTGAAAGCTGGTAACGCGTATCGTGCTGCTTATACAAATTTGCAAGATTCTACTTTGGCGCAGGCGTTGAATCAAAATGCTATTCATGCTTATGAGGCGGCGTTAAAAGCGAATACAAGTAGTTTGGACGCAAAAACAGGATTAGGTGCCGCAATGGTATCAGGAACGAATAATCCCATGGCAGGTATTGCCTTATTGCGGGAAGTCGTTGCTGCAGATCCTAAAAATTTAGAGGCAAATAAAACTTTGGGATTGTTTTCATTACAGTCCCGTCAATTTGACAAGGCCATCGAGCGTTTTAAGACCGTTATCGATCAAAAACCCGATGCTGAGTCATACTTTTACTTAGCCACGGGCTACGAAAATATTGGGATGAAAAAGGAAGCTGTGACTGCTTTTCAAAAAAGTAAGGAACTGGCAGCCGACCCTTCCCTATCACAATTCATTGATCGAAAGATTGCTGAATTGAGCAAGTAATTAATTTATTATTTTATAATCATTAAAAAATTTAGCTATGCCAAGCGGAAAAAAAAGAAAAAGACACAAGATGGCTACTCACAAACGTAAAAAACGTTTAAGAAAAAATAGACACAAGAAAAAATAGTCTTGTGATGAGCTTTTAAACATCTTGGCCCATTTTGCTAAGATAGCTTTACGAAACGATCTACATGTCTGTGAAGGGTATGTAGATTGTTTTTTTCGTAACAACGTTCTTTAAATGTTTAATCGGATACCAAAGATTGCGATAGGATATTGCATAGGTATCAAAAATGAGTAGCTTTTGGTAAAGGAATTAATTATCGATTCAACTCCTGATAAAGGGGTAACTATTGCTTTACTTCAAGATAAGCAGCTTGTTGAACTTAACCGCGAGCCCGCAAATAATAACTTCGCCGTTGGAGATATCTATCTCGGACGTATTAAGCGAATTATGCCAGGGCTTAATGCAGCATTCGTAGATGTAGGCTACGAAAAGGATGCTTTTCTACATTATTTAGATTTGGGTCCGCAAGTTCAATCTTTGCTAAAGCTTACCCGTATAGTCAAGAATGGCAGTTATCAAGAGAAACTGCTCAATAGTTTAAAACTTGAAAAGGATATCGATAAAGCTGGTAAGATCTCTGATGTCTTGAGCAAAAATATGCTCGTGCCAGTACAAATCGCCAAAGAACCCATTTCAACAAAAGGACCGCGTCTGAGTTCAGACCTTTCAATAGCAGGTCGTTTTGTCGTTCTGGTACCTTTCTCAAGTACTGTTTCCATTTCCAAGCGTATCAAAGGTAGTAACGAACGCAACCGCCTCAAGAAGATTGTCGAAGGAATTAAGCCTGCAAATTTTGGCGTGATTATCCGTACAGTCTCTGAAGGTAAGGGGGTCGAAGAACTACAACGTGACTTATTGGACCTGATCTCAAAATGGGAGCTATTTACCAAACGTCTTCGTAATGCTGAACCGCCGCAAAAGGTTCTTGGAGAAATGGATCGTGCATCCACTATTCTACGGGATATTTTGACCGACGAGTTTTCGCATATTTATGTTAATGATCCTTCGATCTTCGAAGAAACAAAATCATATATACACGATATATCTCCAGATTTGGAGAAAATTGTCAAGCTTTATAAACATAAAGAGCCAATTTTTGATCATTTTGGAGTTGAAAAGCAAATCAAGGCAGCTTTTGGCAAAACGGTAACATTACCAGGTGGTGCGTATCTCGTTATTGAGCATACCGAAGCCTTACATGTTATTGATGTCAACAGTGGTAACCGCTCTGCGAATAAGGAGAATCAGGAAGACAATGCATTGCTGGTCAACATGGAAGCAGCAAAAGAAATTGCGCGACAGCTGCGTTTGCGTGATATGGGTGGAATTGTAGTCATCGATTTTATCGATATGCATAAACCCAATCATCGAAAAGAGCTGTATACATTCTTAAAAGAATGTATGGCATCGGATAGAGCAAGACATACGATTTTACCACCAAGTAAATTTGGATTGGTGCAAATTACACGTCAGCGCGTCAGACCTGAAATGAATATTGTCACAAACGAAAAATGTCCGGCTTGTGATGGTACAGGTGAGATCCGATCAAGTATTGTCGTGATGGATGATATTGAAAATAATTTGAAATTTATTCTTCAAGAACAAAACGAAAAAAAGGTGACGTTATGTGTTCACCCTTATATAGACGCCTACATTAAGTCTGGTTTGATTTCGAAAAGAATGAAATGGTTCATCAAGTACGGAAAATGGATTAAAGTAAATCCAATGACGTCATATTATCTAACTGAATTCCATTTCTTCAATGCGAAGGATGAAGAAATCAAGTTATAATAGAAAGAGATTAACGAAAAGGGTTAGTAGGAATACTAGCCCTTTTTTGTTTTTATTCCGTTTATTGTTTAAACCCAGTGGATAAATATACCGTCCTTTTCCATTTTTCGGAAATAAGTCATTTGCCGTTTAGCGTAGCGGTGTATTTCAGTTTCTAATTTAGTAACGAAAGCTGGATAATCGAGCTGTCCAAGAAGGTGGAGTGAGCCATATTTATATTCCAGTCCATAATATTGAAGCTGCTCGTGCGTGATACCTTCACTCAGGAGTTTTCCAACTTCTTCTAAAAAACCTTCTTTTAAACGTTGTTTTAACCTTTGGCTAATGTGCGAACGTCTGGATTCCACTGGCGGATTTAATCCGATCACTATACTGTCAACCATCCGTTGCTGAGCGAGATGATTTGGATTCATCTTTAAAAAAGACAATATTTCTATCGCTCGGATGATTCGCTTTTTAGTCGAAAAATCGATTTTGAAATCTGCCGGTAGTATATATTCCTGGAGACGTTTTAGCAATTCAGCTTCTGAGTACTCAAACAATGACTCCTTTAGGCCTGCTATCGATGGGATCAAAGCGTATGGGTTTTGTTGGATAACACTTTGAATATATAGGCCTGTACCACCACAAAGAATAGTATGATTTCCTTTTTCTAAAATAGATTGTTGTGCATGGTGAAAGTCCTCGATAAAGTTTCCGAGATGATAGCGTTCTCCCGGTTCGAGAATATCAATAAGATGGTAGGGAATGTTTTGATATTCGGATAGGTCTTTTCCCGTGCCGATATCCATTCTCCGATAAATCTGGCGGGAGTCTGCGCTGATGATTTCAGCGCCGATATGCTGGGCCAGTTGTACTGCCAATTTGGTTTTACCGGAGGCAGTTGGGCCTAAAATAACGATAACTTTCTCCTTTGAAACAGCCTGCTGCTCCAAAAGAGAAAGTATAGGATTTAATCTGTCTATCACAGAACAAATTTAGTCCATTTTTCTGTTCCTTCGTTATTTTTTACGACAGTATCGATAAAAGCCATACCTCTTACGCCATCATATACTGTTGGAAAATCTTGTTGTTCTGCAGTAGGAGTTTTTCCTTCACGTATTGCAGTCACAGTTGCAGCAAAATTACGATAGATATTCGCAAATGATTCCAATAAACCTTCTGGGTGACCAGCCGGGACACGGGTGTTGTGTGTTGCAAATGAGCTTAAGGTATAGGGAGCAGCATAAGCATTTCCTGTACGATAAAGCTGACGCGGTTGATCAAGCATTTTAATGATTAAATTGTTAGGATCCTCGTTAGCCCATTCCAATCCACCTTTTTCACCATAGATACGGATGCGAACAGCATTTTCTTCACCTGCTGAAATTTGGGAGGCCATTAATACACCTTTTGCTCCATTTTCAAAACGTAAAAGTACCGAACCATCGTCATCCAATAGACGGCCTTCAACGAATGTTGTTAGGTCTGCACATAATTCTTCGATTTTTAAACCAGATACATATTCTGCTAAATGTGCAGCATGTGTACCGATATCACCCATAACCAAAGATTTACCAGAACGTTTTGGATCTGCACGCCAGGCGGCCCCAGCATTGCCTTCGCGTTCTGTTAACCGGCTTAACCAACCTTGAGGGTACTCAACAACAATTTTTCTGATCTTTCCGAAGTGACCTTCCTTGACCATCGCTTTTGCTTGTTTAACCATAGGATAGCCAGAATAAGTATGTGTAAGACACAGTGTGCGGCCTGTACGCTCTACAGTTTCTTGTAATTCTTTTGCCTCTTCAACAGATACAGTCATTGGTTTTTCAACCACGACATCAAAGCCTTTTTCCATGGCTAATTTAGCTGGAGCGAAATGCAGAAAGTTAGGTGTTACGATCGTTACAAAATCCATGCGCTCTCCTTCAGGAAGCAAAGATTCTTTCTCGATCATCTCTTCATAGCTTAAATAGACACGCTCAGGTGCTACAAATAGGTCTTCTCCAGATTGTTTTGAAATTTGTGGATCGATACTAAAAGCACCACAAACTAACTCAATCTTGCCATCCATAAAAGCGGCAATACGGTGTACAGCTCCGATAAAGGCATCATTACCGCCTCCAACCATACCCATGCGAAGTTTTCTCTTCATAACGTTATTATTTTTTTATTATTTATTTTTCAAACCCTTACAGTGTACAATATACACAATTTAGCTTATTTTAGGTATAAAATCATCTTGATGCTACCCATATTTTCCTTTGGAAGGCCATGCGGATATTGTTTAATTAATGCATTTAACTCTTCTTTATTACGATAAACATGTCTTTTTGTGTCTGCTACCCAAAAGTTGATCGGAGCTGTTACTTCTTTCACAACAAAGCCGATTTTTTCTAAAGAGGAGTGCTGGCTCCAATCGCGATCGGTGAAGGTCATAATATCTCCAGGTGAAAAATCTTTGCAGAAAGCTTTGATCAATTTGCTTAACCCCCCGATTACATTGAATCCCGCTTTGTTACAAAAGCGTATCAGCTCGAAAGAACGATAGTCATCCTCCTTGTCCATCATGCGGCGCCCCCCAGAGAATATAGCGACAGCAACAAGCTCGCCCTTCTCAAAGAGTCCATAACGATATTTACCTGGCAGAGCACCCTGTAAATGATGTTCCACGAGGAACTGTAAGCTTGTCTTTTTATCGATCCGTGCCACCACAGTCTTGCGTGCGAAGATAGATTTGTTGTTTTTAGTTCGCGAAACAATACGCTTGACGATGAGTTCAAACTTGGTTGTTAATAGGTCTTCATCAATATGAATACAAGTTTCGGAAGTTTGGCTCCTAATAGGTTTATTGTTAGGGTATAACAATATGGTTGTTGTTAATTCAAGGGAGGATATTTGTATAAATCCATCAACTTCAAAGAGTTGTAATGAGACTTCAAGCGCTTGCTCAAGTCTAAGCTTAAACTGTGTTGACAGCTGTATAAACGATGGATCCATAAAACAAAAGTAACTTTTGTGGAAGTCTTCACGAAATATTCGATTTTAATAATTATCCGTACCTTTGTAAGCGAGCGTATAATGGTGCTATAGCGTATCTTTGGTTTAAAAGCAGAGCGAATCAGGTTCAGAAATTAGTCGAATATGAATCAAAATTTAATTGTGCAAAATTTCAATAGGTACGAAATGACCTTTAAGAACAAACGACGTGTCGTGTACTCCTACGATTAGGAGTATCTGCACTTATATAAATAATTATTTACATATGAAACTTCCGATAGTGGCGTATGGCGATCCTGTATTAAGAAAGGTCGCTGAAGAAATAGATGAAGACTATCCTAATTTAAAGAAATTGATTGATGATATGTTCGATACCATGTATGCGGCGCATGGTGTTGGCTTGGCGGCACCGCAGGTAGGCTTGCCTATACGTATGTTCGTTATCGATGCAACTCCTTTTGCAGAAGATGACGAAGAAAACAAAGAAATGCTCCAATCGTTCAAAAAGGTTTTTATCAACCCGATCATGGTAGAAGAGTCTGGTGAAAAATGGGCCTTCGGAGAAGGATGCTTAAGTATCCCAGATATTAACGAGGATGTATTACGTCATCGGAATATCCGCATTAATTACCTGGATGAAAACTTCGAGGAACACGAAATGGATCTCACTGGTTTAGCTGCCCGCGTGGTTCAGCACGAATATGATCATATTGAAGGAAAGTTGTTTACCGATAAATTGAGTACGTTGAAAAAAACGATGTTGAAAAGTCGGCTGGATGCCATTTCGAAAGGAAATATCCGCGTTGGTTATAAAATGCGATTCCCACAGCAAAAGAAAAAGCGTTAGTCTGTACTAACGCTTTTTCTTTTATCTCTTCTCCTTGTTTAGCGATTGGAGTTTCGAAGCACAAGGTTCGATCGTTCCAGTCCTCTTTACAATTTACTGTTGAAACCTAATAAATAGTCCATCAAAACCTCTGACAGTGAATTTAATCGGTGTAAGGGATTCCACTCAATCCAGGCGAGGTAAGTATAAACGATATTTAACGGCAGTCATTCGTATAAAAAATACAACTGCAGCTCCGATAAAGGCTGCCCACGAAACATCGAGATCAAGGTGCACCAATAAAATATACATGAGACCACCACCTAAACAGGCAGTAGCATATACTTCTTTCTTAAAGATGAGCGGTGTTTCATTCAACAGGACATCGCGTGTCATACCTCCACATACGGCGGTAAACATTCCAAAGATAATGGCAGCATAGGTATTACTTTCATAATTCAGTGACTTTTGCACCCCTAAGATGGTAAAAAAGCTAATTCCGATGGCATCAAAAAGTGTCAATGTACGATAATAACCATACAATTGTCTATTGAAGATAATGGCAATTAAAATTCCGATGAAAATAGCGATGAGATAATTGCTGTCATTTACCCAGACTGGGCGCAGATTTAAAAAAATGTCCCGCATTGATCCCCCGCCAATGGCGGTAACAAAACCTAAAAAGGCCGCTCCAAAAATATCAATATCCTTACGTTTTGCTGAAAGGGTACCTGATATTGCAAAAAATAAAGTGCCAAGCAAATCGCTTAGATAAAAATAGTTGGCATCTGTAATCATGGTAATCCTTTTAAGTAATTTTCATTATAATCTCCAGTTGGCGCCGCATTGTATAAAGGCATTGCCAATTGGAAAAACTTCCCTTCCCTGGACAAATTTAAGAGAAATCCTGATAGTTTAAATTCACCTAAAGCAAATTGCTTTTAGGCTAGCAGGGCCTTGTACATCCTCCAATCTTAAGTGTTCGATGATCCGCGCAATGATGTCCGTATCATGGATGGCATGTATACATAACATTAAGATCTTCCAGAATTTCCTCTGATCAATACATTTCCAAAAAAAAATGCTATTGATATGCTGTTTTTTTGGTTCGTTACAATGGAAAGAGCGGAATGATGGATTTAAAATTTTAGAAGCGGAAACCTGTACTGAAATAAGGGTACCAGCCTTCATCCGATCTTGTCATCACAAAATGTAAGGGAAGTGCATCTGCGACGATGTAATATACGCCCCCGCCCACACCTTGATGAAACTTACCACTATTGTAGCCTTTTGCCCATACCTTACCAATATCGTACATGCCCATGAGTCCAAATTCACCGGGTAGAACATAGCTCCTGACATCCTTTATTTTAAGACGTGCCTCTAAATTATTATAAAGCATTTGCTGTCCTGCAAATCGATATTGGCGAAACCCTCGAAGGTTTTCGTGACCGCCTAGAAATAAATATTGATAGAATGTAGGATTTCCGACAACTGCTCCCCCGCCCGTTCTGTTAGCGAATATAATGCCTTCATTGAGTACACTAAAATATCCAGTTATCGCAGCATTTAACTGCGCCGAATTTTTTGAATACTGATTGAGTCCAAAATAAGAATTCAAATCGGCTTTAATATACATTCCTTTACTTGGATTAATCTTTCGATTACGTGAGTCTTGTGTTAAAAAAGCATTGATACCTGCAAAAGCTTTGTCTTTGGTAATCGACAAGCTATCGTAAGAATGTAAAGCCTGAGGATTTAAAATAAATCGATCTTCATTCTCATTAGGATCTAAATGATAAAATTGGATATGTGGACCTATGGCAACGTTTAACGTGGATGAAGGTTTCCATCTTAACTGTGGATTGATATTGAAGATATTAAATCTGCTTCGGTAATATTTTGCACCATACTGTTCCTCTAAAAATGGTGAGTTATTTCCTACACCGAAGAAATTCTGTGTGTTGTCGGGAGCTTTCGCTAAGGCATCGATAACAATATCAGCATCGCCGGCAGCAGCAGTCCATTCGCCTCTATAGTGAATTTTATATGCTCCAGTCCGAAAGGCGGTTGCTACGGTGAGCTGTTGTCTATAGGTAAAGGGGCTTTTTCTAAAGCCACGCTGATGTGTGTAAGCTGCTCCGAGTCCGAGGGAAATACCGTCGTCTGCATTATAGCCGGCAGTAACCAAGGGAAGCCAGGTGTTGTACAGGTTTACCGGAACAAATTGCGTGTTGATGCTATCTTGAGCATAATGAAGCTTTATTTTGTTCTTTTCACCGAGCATAACGGAATTTTTAGTGTTTTCGTAAAGCTGTATCCTTGATTTGCTTTGATTGATAACATAAGTCTTTGGTGTGCTATCGCCTATAATTCTTAGTTTGATGGGAGATTGTGCATTATCGATTAAAACAGAATCTTTTCCGTCACCTAAATAGAGGCGAATCTCTTTTGTCAGGGTATTTTTGTAGGTTTTGTCCATCAAAGTTTTGGTGACTTTGCCTACTTTGTTGATCTTCGAAACTTTGACTTTTAAGTTTTTACTTCCAGTGCTGCATATTTCTACCTTTTCGTTTTTGTCGCTGAGGTGAATATCGACAATGTTATTGATAAAATTGTAATACTCTTCCATCGCAGTTGGCAGTGCATCACGGCGGCTCTGAAGTGTTTTGAAGATTTGTTCTCCACGAATAGTAATGGACGACTGCGGGAGGCTGTGTACGGATTGCCATAACACGGAATCTGTGAGGCGAGTTACAAATTGCTTAACCTCTTTGGCCCATTCCCTGTGGGAGAGCTGATTGCTCGGATGAGCATTTAAGAAGCGCGATTTGAAAAGAGAATAGCGAATGTCGGGGATGCCCGTGGTGAATCCCTGCATGACCGGATTGACGAATTGCTGATAGATGTCTTTCATCAGGAAACCTTGCGTAACACGCAGTGCCTGGTCGCGATCGCGGGGAATAGGAATATAGTCTTTATCCTGATCTGTGCTATCCTGATTCTCATCGTACCATCGCCATTGATCCTCATGTCGGTCCCAATCACTGACCAGTACATCCAACATCCTTGCGCGTAGGTACGCTTTGGCTTTAAAATTGTCGTCATTATCTTCCTGCAACTTTCGCACAGTTTTAGGACTATTGTCTGAATCTCCGAGCGGTTCACGCTCCTCCAGTAGAGCTACTGTATGTTCAAAAAGTGGAGCATATTCGCCTAATAGGCTATCTTGTGCTACAACGCCAATGATTGGATGAGCGTGTGCGACGTTTACGGCATTGGCCAAGGCGGGTATCATCAGCGCGGAATAGGGATGCTGAGCACTGGTGGCATCATCCAATACATCCTGCACAAAGGTACCATGCAATTCTTCTGGTATAAGGGATTCAGTCCTTTTATTGACCGATCGCAGCGCCCATTCCCTTCCCATAGAATCTGTTAGTCTTAAAGAAACCGATTGCATTCCACCGCCTTGTTTAACAGGACGCAGACCACCATATAATGTGGAAAGTTGAAGCAGCGGCAGAGTGGTTTCCGTAGCCCATTCTTTGCGGTAGTTTTCGCCGAGGAAGAACTTTTTAAATTTACTGGCTTCACCATATTTTGCGTTTGCTATGACACTTATACTGTCCTTAATAATGGTTTGAGCAAAGGGTGTGCCCTGAATCGTATGCAACCCTGTATGCTTTTGCTGTGAATAAGCATGACTAGCAAGAAAAATAAGAAAGAATGGTACGACCTTTTGCATGCCTATTGTTTTTCAAATTTATAAATGATCCCTTTATCCTGATTGCCGGCTTCGCTGCTGATATAAAGATTGAGTTTTGAATCAAAGTTAATACCTTCGGGTTGAGGAAAGATCTTCGGATCTAATGGAGAGAGCGATTTTACATGAAAATTCTCATCCGTCACAACAAGAGCTTTGTCTACAGAAGATAAGATGTACCACTCCTTGCTATCTGCTTTTTTTGTTAGGGCTGATGGTTTAAAAGTCTTTTTGATTTTAGTATCAAAAGCACGAAGTTCATCAAGCTGAATAGAAAATTCTCCTTTCGGATGGAATTGACTGTTTTCGTCAATTGAAAAGATATATCCAGAGGTTTGTGACTGCTTTCTATCGACCTTGCATTCTTTACATAATACATATGCCTGGTTACTTTCGCGATCAACAAAAAGCCCTTCATATTCTCCTTTTGGAAGTAAATTCTTCTGTTCGACAACGTTTTTTATATTATCCTTTTCTGCAATGGGAAAAGAATAGATGCTGCCGTTGCTCTTTAAAATAAAGAAATGTGTATTGCTTATCGAGATATCTTCATAGTCGCCATCTTTCCCAAAAGGGCTGAAGGTGACTTTTTGTGTGGGTTGGTTAAACTTGTACAGAAAGCCCTGTTCATCCTGAATGGCATAAATATCATCATCCTGCCCCGGAAGAAAGGTGATCCCGGATATTTCCAGTAATTCGTTAGGTAAACTCATCTTGCTGCCCGAAGATAATGTGTAGGGAATGCTTTGTGATTTTTCAGCTTGAATATGAGCTAGCTTATTGCTGTTTTCTTTGGTTGTATTATTGGGGTTGCAGGCAAGTAAAATAGCCGAGACTAGACTTAAGATAGCAGTTATATGTAGGGTGGGGTTTTTCATATTTCTATTATTATATTTTCAATTGATGTGGTCGGGGCGTTTCAGAACGAGCTTAGATGCCATGTTTTTAGTGTCGTACTTTCAAGTTAATTATGTTGTTGAATTACTTAATTGAATAGGTATACTGTTCCATTTAGCTTTTAAATAATCAAGGATTTGCTGTTGCGAAACATTTTTATGCTGCGTTTCTATCGCTTGGTTTTGCCCCTTGTCATTCAGTAATGTAGCTTCGGTGTCGTCCGAAAACTGGATATCGAACATCTCCTGTATTTGATGTGCCAATGTCGGATTCAGCAGCGGAAAGCAAGTTTCTATACGCCGGTAAATGTTGCGGTTCATCCAGTCTGATGAGCCGAGATAAACGAGCGTTTGGGTCTGATATTGAAAAATAAATATTCTTCCGTGTTCTAAATATCTTCCTACAATCCTTTTCACGGTGATGTTTTCACTTAGTCCCGGTACCTGCGGTTTTAGTCTGCAGATCCCCCTGATCAACAACTCTAGCCTCACCCCTGCCTGGCTCGCTTCATACAATTTGTTGATTAACGATTCTTCTTCCAGATTGTTTAATTTAATTTTTATCGTTACTGGAGCTCCATCTTGAGCTGCATGGATGGCTCGGTCAATCAGCTCTAAAAACGTAAGCTTGAGGTTGAACTGTGCTACTAGTAGATGTTCAAATGATAGTTCATTTGGGTTGTGGGGTTTCCTTCGGGCTGGAAGAAACTTAAATAGCAAATTTAATTCGTCGGTCAGCAGCTTATTAGAAGTAATAAGGAAGTAGTCTGTATAGACCTTAGCCGTTTTTTCATTTAGATTTCCCGTACCCAGTAAAGCACTTTGTCGACCTGCCTGACGTTTGACCAGTGCTATTTTGGCGTGAACTTTTAAGTTTGGGATACTGTAGGTGATTTTTACGCCGCTCTCTTTCATCAGCCGAGCCCAATGTATATTATTAGCTTCATCAAAGCGCGCTTTTAATTCTACAAATACATTGACCTGTTTTCCATTTTTCGCAGCGGTAGCCAATGCTTGTGCAATATGAGAATCGCCTGCTATGCGGTATAAAGTCGTATAAATCTCTTCTACGGATGGATCTAATGCGGCCTCATTAAAAAAGCGTAATATAGGATCGAAGGATTCATAGGGAGTACAGACCAACAGATCTTCCCGGTCAATTTGATCAAAGATAGATTCTTCGAAATTTTTATCAGTATTGATTTGTAGTTGTTTTGGATACGAAAGGTTCTCTATTTTAATCGGGAATGAGAAGAGATCTTTCAAGTTGTGGTAGTTTCCGCCTTCAACAATGCTACTTTTCCGTAGGTCGAATAAGGTTGCCAGTCTTTCAATTAGCGGCTCTGGTAGATTAGGTTGATAGAGAAATCGCGTCGCATAGCCAAGGTCACGTTTGTTGACTTCCGCTTCGATTTTCTGTGCAATATCTCCCTCAAATTCGTCTTGAAGATTTAACTCGGCATCTCTTGTGATTTTAAAGGAATAGAAACTTAATGATAAATTTCGTATAGCCATGGGGAGAAATGCTTTGATAATATCATCTATAAGGACGACATATTTGCCGCTATTGGTCTCGCAGGTGAAAAATCGACCGATATAGTTTGATGGGATGTTTAGGAATGATACCGCTCCTGTATTTTCATCCTTAAAGGCGAAGTACAGCTGATTGTTGTCTGGAAAAAATGACGTATCATCTATGGAGATAATTTGCAGATAGGAAGCAACTGTATTAAAAAAATAGTGTGCAGTTAGCCCCTTTATTTCTGCTGGGATAGCTTGGTTGTAAATGAAAAATATACTTTCTTTCGCTAATTCTTGAATAATATCAGTGAGTAAGAACCCGAATTTTTCCTGTTGTTTGTGGATGAATTTTGACGCTTTTTTATATGTAGCGATGTCTATGTTGGGGATAAGCTGTTGCGGGTTTTGTTTCATTATTTTTTTTCCAGCCATCAATACAGGCATTCTAACCCGATAAAATTCATCCAGATTGGATGAAAAAATAGCAAGAAACTGCAGTTTTTCCAATAGCGGGACTTCTTGACGACCGGCTTGGCCAAGGACCCTATCGTTAAACGACAACCAGCTAATGTCTCTGTTGATATAAAGATCTTTCTTCATCATCCGTATATGTTTTTTGTTATGGCAGTCTATTTGTGAAAGCATCGATACTTTGATGTCCGCCTATTGTAAGCTAATGATTGAATTCATCGAACTTTTTTGGATAAAATAAAAGGAAGTACATACATTTTGATTATGAAGTATTTAGATGGTATTTATAGGGGATTAAAATAGGGTTGCTCCGATAAAAGAAACGACTGATATTACAAGTCCAAACATAAAAACTCCATATGCGTATCGTAGAAGTTTGTATTTCCTTCCTAATACCACCCCTTGTGAATAAACATCCTTCGTGAGCATGCCATATAGAAACTCAGAATCGACCATTACCTTTTGCATACCCTCGTTGTAGTCATCGAGTTTCATTTTGTAGAAATTACCAAAAAAGAGCAGATTGACTGATTTTTGTTCGATTTCGTCTTTTGAAAATTTACCGGATGGAATTTTAGGAATTGTAGAGAGTATAGCCATGACCATGGTGGCTACCACGGCAGTTGTTAAGATAATTGTTGGGATAATAAGGTGTTCGTTCGCATCTAGTTTTCGAAATAAAACAGCAATGACGACGGAAAGGATAATAGAATTGACGGTTAATAAAATATTAGCCTTATTGTCTGCCATATCACTTAATCGCTGATTGTTTGAAGAAGTAATCCGGAACATGGTCTCTATTCCGCGTTCAGGCTTGCTACTTTTCTCTTTTTCTTTCTTGTCTTCTTTTTTATTTTCTTTGCTTTTCTTGATGGATTTCTCTTGTTTTTTTTCCAGTTCCTTTAAATTCATCTCCTTTTTGGCATTAAGCTTTTGTTGTGCATATTCAGTATGGTAATGATGGCTCATTAGGAGTTTGATCGTACCGGCTCGCCATACATCTTTGTCAATCTCTTTTCCTAACACCGCTTCCGCTTCTGCTTTCATAAGTTTATTTCTAGTAACAAAATCATCACTTCCAAAATGAAATAAGTCAGCATCGCAGAGAATTTGCTCGAGCAGGTTTGTTGGATCCTGAGGCATTCGAGTTGCTAAAATACAACCTTTAATTTTTTCCTGTATGCCCTGTGGTATGCCTTTTTCTCTCAGAAATTCCAAAGCAATTTCGACACTTCTTTTTTCATGGCCAATCGCATTGTCGGAGTGAACGTACCCAAGATCATGAAAGTAGGCCGCGCTAATAACAATAAAGTGATCCTCCTCTCCCAATTGATAATACAATAAAATTTCCTCCGCCGAACTTACGACGGAACGCGTGTGTATCGTATTATGGAAGCAGTGGCAGATTGAAATATTTTCTGTAATATAATTTTCAGCATATTCTTCTACCTGTTTTAAAAGCTGAGCATAATCTATCATGGATCAATATGATTTTATTTCGAATAAAAGTATTTAATTTCTTAAAAATAAGGCCTTCTTTTTATGTACTAGCCTACATCAAATTTACAGAAAAAAGAGCTATTACAATAGCGATTAATTCTCTGCGTTATAATAAATACATTATTGGTATAACCAGATGGCTAATCCACTAATATTTCCATATAATACATTTGCTTGATGGGGTTTTGCCTACATAAAGATGAAGTGAATACGATGTTTCATGCTAATAATGTATCAATTTTACTCTTTTTATCCCTTAATTTAGTTTTTGTTTACCTATAGCTTAGCCTTAAGTTAGGTTTAGTATAGGTATAATCTATACTAAACCTAAACTAACCTATGATATGATGTAACTTTAAATGCCCTCCATTGGCCGCCCGATACGACCATGTCTCTGGTCAGTTTACTTTCAGCTCGGCGCTGCCTGCGGCATACAGTCTGTGAAAGATATCTCGCTGTAGTCCGCGGTGAGCGTAAGGCAATTTGCCCGGGTCAATATCCTGCTTTGTAAAAACCGAAAGTTTGCATTTGCGCCAGGTTTAAAGCGAACTTAGTGAAGATTCCGGTCCGTCCCGGTATATAAATCGCCATATCCTAAGACCGCTCAGTGTGCCAGTTCAATCTAGAGGGTTTTTGTATTCAGCTGCCGGCCGCCCTATAGGACCTTGCCGGCGGCCCGTTTACGTCCAGCTCGCCGCTGCCCGCTACATACAACCTGGGCAAGATACCGGTCATGAGCCCCGGCGGCGTGCCTTTCACATACTTCGACTTCTCTGGCCATTCCGTCATAGCGCAGCTGCCGGCCGCCCGCCTCCCTGCCCGCAGAACCTTTCACCGGCCATCTGTCCCTGCAGTTCCGCTCCGGGAGGGCCCTTTCGAAAAAGAATCTCCCATCTTTCCAGGCAGTTATGTCCAAAATGAAATAAATAAGAACAAAAGGCTTGGAAGTTTGTTCCTAAACTTCCTATCTTTGCACCACTCCGCAAGGGAGGAACGGTT